>NZ_JAATJK010000001.1:6202500-6567975 GCF_011927785.1 Micromonospora profundi
CGCGGGGAAGTGAAACATCTCAGTACCCGTAGGAAGAGAAAACAATTTAGTGATTCCGTGAGTAGTGGCGAGCGAAAGCGGATCGAGGCTAAACCGGCTGCGTGTGATACCTGTCAGGGGTTGCGTGGTCGGGGTTGTGGGACCCTGCTGAACAAGCTGACACTTGTTCGAGAAGTTACAAAGTCAGTGGCTAGTCGAACAGTCTGGAATGGCTGACCGTAGACGGTGAAAGTCCGGTAGGTGAAAGTTGCTGACCTTCTGTGGGTGTTCCCGAGTAGCGGCGGACCCCTGAAATCTGCCGTGAATCTGCCAGGACCACCTGGTAAGCCTAAATACTTCCTGGTGACCGATAGCGGACGAGTACCGTGAGGGAATGGTGAAAAGTACCCCGGGAGGGGAGTGAAATAGTACCTGAAACCGTTCGCCTACAATCCGTCGGAGCCTTGCGGGGTGACGGCGTGCCTTTTGAAGAATGAGCCTGCGAGTTAGTGGCATGTGGCGAGGTTAACCCGTGTGGGGGAGCCGTAGCGAAAGCGAGTCTGAATAGGGCGATTCAGTCGCGTGTCCTAGACCCGAAGCGGAGTGATCTAGCCATGGGCAGGCTGAAGCGCGGGTAAGACCGCGTGGAGGGCCGAACCCACCAACGTTGAAAAGTTGGGGGATGACCTGTGGTTAGGGGTGAAAGGCCAATCAAACTCCGTGATAGCTGGTTCTCCCCGAAATGCATTTAGGTGCAGCGTCGCGTGTTTCTTGCCGGAGGTAGAGCACTGGATGGTCTAGGGGGCCCACAAGCTTACCGAAATCAGCCAAACTCCGAATGCCGGTAAGTGAGAGCGCGGCAGTGAGACTGCGGGGGATAAGCTTCGTAGTCGAGAGGGAAACAGCCCAGATCACCAGCTAAGGCCCCTAAGCGTGTGCTAAGTGGAAAAGGATGTGGGGTCGCATAGACAACCAGGAGGTTGGCTTAGAAGCAGCCACCCTTTAAAGAGTGCGTAATAGCTCACTGGTCAAGTGGTTCCGCGCCGACAATGTAGCGGGGCTCAAGCACACCGCCGAAGCTGTGGCATTCACATTTTAACCTCGCTTGGACTTGATTCCTTGTGCAGGTGTGTGGATGGGTAGGGGAGCGTCGTGCCGCGAGTGAAGCAGCGGGGTGACCCAGTTGTGGACGCGGCACGAGTGAGAATGCAGGCATGAGTAGCGAAAGAAGGGTGAGAAACCCTTCCGCCGGATGACCAAGGGTTCCAGGGCCAGGCTAATCCGCCCTGGGTGAGTCGGGACCTAAGGCGAGGCCGAGAGGCGTAGTCGATGGACAACGGGTTGATATTCCCGTACCCGCGAAAGAGCGTCCCTGATGAACCTCGTTGTGCTAACCACCCGAGCTGCCTGATGTCTTCGGACGGATGGTGGGGAGCGTGGGAACCTGGCGGGTAGTAGTCAAGCGATGGGGTGACGCAGGAAGGTAGCTGAGCCCGGCCGGTGGTTGTGCCGGGGTAAGCGTGTAGGCCGTGTCGTAGGCAAATCCGCGACACTTTAAGGCTGAGACGTGATGCCGAGCCGATTCAGGTGAAGTCAGTGATCCTATGCTGCCGAGAAAAGCCTCTAGCGAGTTCTTAGCGGCCCGTACCCCAAACCGACACAGGTGGTCAGGTAGAGAATACCGAGGCGATCGGGCGAACTGTGGTTAAGGAACTCGGCAAATTGCCCCCGTAACTTAGGGAGAAGGGGGGCCGGAGACGTGAAGCCCCGCGCGGGTGGAGCGTTGTATGGCCGCAGAGAGCAGGGGGAAGCGACTGTTTACTAAAAACACAGGTCCATGCGAAGAAGTAATTCGATGTATATGGACTGACGCCTGCCCGGTGCTGGAACGTTAAGGGGACCTGTTAGCTCTTCGGGGCGAAGCGGAGAACTTAAGCGCCAGTAAACGGCGGTGGTAACTATAACCATCCTAAGGTAGCGAAATTCCTTGTCGGGTAAGTTCCGACCTGCACGAATGGCGTAACGACTTCCCCACTGTCTCAACCACAGGCCCGGCGAAATTGCAGTACGAGTAAAGATGCTCGTTACGCGCGGCAGGACGGAAAGACCCCGGGACCTTTACTATAGCTTGACATTGGTACTCGAATTAGCTTGTGTAGGATAGGTGGGAGCCGGTGAAGTCCATACGCCAGTATGGGTGGAGGCAATCTTGAAATACCACTCTGGTTGATTTGGGTATCTAACTTCGGACCGTTATCCGGTTCAGGGACAGTGTCTGGTGGGTAGTTTAACTGGGGCGGTTGCCTCCTAAAAGGTAACGGAGGCGCCCAAAGGTTCCCTCAGCCTGGTTGGCAATCAGGTGTTGAGTGCAAGTACACAAGGGAGCTTGACTGTGAGACTGACAGGTCGAGCAGGGACGAAAGTCGGGACTAGTGATCCGGCACTTGCGAGTGGAAGCGGTGTCGCTCAACGGATAAAAGGTACCCCGGGGATAACAGGCTGATCTTCCCCAAGAGTCCATATCGACGGGATGGTTTGGCACCTCGATGTCGGCTCGTCGCATCCTGGGGCTGTAGCAGGTCCCAAGGGTTGGGCTGTTCGCCCATTAAAGCGGTACGCGAGCTGGGTTTAGAACGTCGTGAGACAGTTCGGTCCCTATCCGCCGTGCGCGTAGGATACTTGAGAAGGGCTGTCCCTAGTACGAGAGGACCGGGACGGACGAACCTCTGGTGTGCCAGTTGTCCCGCCAGGGGCACGGCTGGTTAGCTACGTTCGGAAGGGATAACCGCTGAAAGCATCTAAGCGGGAAGCCTGCTTCAAGATGAGGTATCCCACCCACCTTTGGTGGGGTAAGGCCCCCAGCTAGACGACTGGGTTGATAGGCCGGAAATGTAAGCCCGGTAACGGGTTCAGTTGACCGGTACTAATAGGCCGAGGACTTGACTACTAAGCTGCTACGCGTCCACTGTGCAACTCTAGACAAACGAACAAGCCCCGGTTGTGTGGTGTTGTTTGATATGTCTATAGAGTTACGGCGGTCATGGCGGAGGGGAAACGCCCGGTTACATTCCGAACCCGGAAGCTAAGCCCTCCAGCGCCGATGGTACTGCACTCGTGAGGGTGTGGGAGAGTAGGACACCGCCGGACAATCTTTCCGTCAGGGCCACCCCAGTAATGGGGTGGCCCTGACGTGTTTCTCCACAACGAAGAATGCAGTGGCCAGGCCGCGAGCCTGCCGCTATGCGGGGAACTCCTCGAACATGACCTCGTAGCCGTCGGGGTCCAGGCCGTAGAAGATACGCGCCCACCCGACGTCCTCCGGTTCGAGCGTCACCGGCAGACCTTCGCGCCTCCACAGCGCGTACGTCGCATCGAGGTCGGCGGCTGGTACGACGAGCACGAAGCCGAGTCCAGGCGGCCCTGATCTGGTCTGGCTCTCGCGTTCGGCGTTGTGATAGCCGTGCTTGTCGACGTGCGACAGGATCAGCCAGGTGTGACCGAAGGTCAGGTAGCGCAGGTTTGCCTGCTGCGGCTGAGGAAGGTGCCGGAAGCCGATCTGTCGGTAGAGGTCGAACGATCTGTCGAGGTCGCGGACCCGCAGGCCCACCTTGAGCTGTCTGGCCGCCATGCCGACCATGCTACGAACCTCGAATACGGAAGCGGCGCCCGCTCCACTGTGGGAGCGGGCACCGCCCGGGACAGCTGACTCAGGAGGGCTTCGGCCCGCAGACGTAGCGGGGCTCGGCGTCGTAGCGCCAGGTGAACTTCTCCCGCTTGACGACCTTGCCGTCCTTCTTGATGACCCGGAAGGCGTCCTGGGTGAAGCCGTTGATGCCGTTCGTCGCGATGCACGTCGGGCCGGGTTCCAGATGGATCAGCTTCGGTGCGGTGATGTTCCGCCGCGGCCCGTACTCCGTCTTCACGCTGTCGTAGATCTTCGTGCTCCAGATCGACACGGTGATCGAGTTCGACGTGTACGACGTGTCGATGAGCACGCCGTGCTCGGTGTTGTTGCGGAACTTGAAGTCCAGGTTCGGCCAGAAGATTGTCGACTCGATGACCGCCGGGTATCTGTCGAACCAGTACGAGTGCGGCTTGTGCTCGACGTCCTCCAACCCGGCGTAGTAGGTGGCGTTGAACAGCGTGGTGGTGAACTGCGAGGTGCCGCCGCCCACGCCCGGCACGAGCTTGCCGTCGAGGATCACCGGCGCGTCCCGGTAGCCCTGTTTGTAGCCGCGTTCCCCGGTGTGCCCGTTCAGCGAGAACGTCTTCCCGGGAAGCACCACAGTGCCGTCCACCTTCTTGGCGATGGTGACGATGTTCTGGCTGCGCGCAGAGGCCAGGCCACCGGTGAACCGGGTGGTGAACGTGGACACCCGCTCCTTGATGCCGAGGCCGGCGAGCTTCTCCGCGGTCAGCTCCGGCGGTGTCTCCTTCACCTCGCCGGTCACCTCGCGCCCGTCGGTCTTCGGCAGCACGGCCAGCAGGTCGCGGCCCAGGGCTGCGCTGTCCAGTTGCTGGCCGGCTCGGCCTTCGGTGACCTTGGGTTTTCCGCCGGCGATGGTCATCGTCGCGTCCTTCGGCGGCACCTCGATCGCGTTCAGGCTGTCGCCGAGGGCTGCGCGCAGTCGCTTCACGTCCACCGACGGCGTGAGTTTGCCGGCACCGTCAGCGGTGAACCGTAGGCTCTTCGCGATGGCGGCGGGCGGTACCTTCACCGAGCCCTTGTCGGTGCGCAGCGTGACCGGCGCGGCGACGGCCGGCTTCGCCAGCTCGGTGACCAGCCGGTCCAACTCCTCGGCGGTGGTCGCGGGCTGGCTCTCCACGAGCGGCACGGTGACCGGGGTGCCGGCCAGCCAGCCAGCGCGGACGGCGTCGGCGGAACGCTCCGGGTCGAACGCCAGCCCCGGCTTCGGCTGCACCACCTTCGGCGTGGTGCCCTGATAGGTGATGGCCGGCTTGGTCATGGGGCGAGCCTGGTCGCCGAGCACCTTACGGAGTGCGGCGTCCAACCGGTCGGTGTCGACGGTGACCACCGGGTCGACGGTGCGGGAGCCGACCAGGCGGCTGACCGGGTGCGCGTCGGCTTCGGCCGCCGCCGCCACTGTCGCCGCGACGTCGACTGTCAACCCCACGTCGGCAGGATTGATCTCGGCGGTGCGCTCGCCGACGGTGACCTTCAGCGGCGCGGCGAGGGCCGCCGCACGCCGGTCCAACTCGGCCCGCAGCTCCCGGTCCGCGGCGGTGAGGCTCCGTCCGCCCAGCTCGGTGCCGAGCACGCTTGTGCCCCGCGGTACGTCCCCGGCGTATGCCCAGGCGCCGGCGCCCGCCACTGCCGCGAGCACGCCACCGGTGACGCCGGCCGCGAGCAGCATCCGTGCCCGCCGGGGTCGGCGCCCAGCGTCCACCGGCTGCTCAGCAGCAGGGGCAGGCGGTGTGACCGACTCCGACCCGTCGTCCGGCCAGGTGACCGCGGTGACCTGCACTGTGGGCCGGTCGTCGGCGGATGGACGTTTTTCGCCGTACAGCGTCACTACAACCTCGATCGCCAGGTGCCGCGGAAGGTCCTCCCTCCCGGAGAACACCTACGGTAGCCAATGATCAGTCGTCGTTGCCGGCTGCGACCACCCGCGTCGCCGCCGCGTGTCGCCCCGCGTGTCGCGGAACCCGGGCCGGTGGACAGCGGGGTGGGTGCGGGAGCCGGGGTTGGTGGGGGCGTCCCTTCGCCGCCGTGGCACGGTGATGGGGTGGACGCTGCGGAGCGGGTTCTGGCGTACGGCGGTGGCTGGTTGGACCGGGCAGGCCCGCTGCGCGCCGATCCGGCCCGACTGGAAGCGCTGCTGACCGAGCCGACCACGGTGGTGCTGCCGCTGTGGCGCGACCGCTGTCTCGTCGACGGGGACGGCCCGGTCCGGCTCACCGCGGACCGTACGTCCCTCGTCCGGGCCGCCGCCGACGAGACCGTCTTCCTGGGGCTCGACGGAGACGCCGCCGTGTTCGCAGTGGACCTCTCCGCGCTCAACGAGCGGTCGGCCGTCGAGATGGTCGGTGCGGCACGGGCCGTCGACGTCCGGGCCCTGGTGGGGCGGCTAGACCCGGCCGAGGCGGCCGTCCAGGCGTACGCCCGAGGGCTGCTGCACTGGCACCGACAGTCGCGGTACTGCGGCGCGTGCGGTGCGCTGGCTGTCGCCGGTGGCGGCGGACACGTCCGGACCTGCGGCGGCGCAGGCTGCGGTCGGCTGCTGTTTCCCCGTATCGAGCCGGCGGTCATCGTGCTGGTGGAGGCGCCCGGCCCGCCGGACCGTTGCCTGTTGGCCTGGCACGCGGGCGCGCCCGAAGGGTCGTACTCGACGTTGGCCGGTTTCGTCGAGGTCGGCGAGAGCCTGGAGGACGCGGTCCGCCGGGAGATGGCCGAGGAGGCGGGCGTGACAGTCACCGACGTGACCTACCAGGGCTCGCAGGGCTGGCCGTTCTCCGCAGGCCTGATGGTGGGCTTCCGGGCCACCGCCACGTCCGAGGAGGTGCGCGTCGACGGCGTGGAGCTGCTGGAGGCGCGCTGGTTCACACGGGCGGAACTGCGGGAGCGGGTCGCGGCAGGTCGTCAGCTCGGTCGGGTGGACTCGATCGATCACCAGATGCTCGGTCAGTGGCTGACGGCAGGCTGAGGATCATCACGAGCGCGGTCGCCGCGGCGGTGGCGAGCGCACACCACATGATTCCCTCGAGCGTGCGTGGCGCGACGGCCATGGTCAGGAAGGCCAGGACACCCGCGGCCACCCAGAGCGGCGCGGAGGGCCAGCGTGCTCCCGCCGCGATCTTCGCGTTGACGGCCGCGAACACCAGCGCGTAGAGCGCACCGGTGGCGGCGAAGAACGGGGCGTACTCACCCAGGGACGCGTAGTCCTCGCCGCCCACGAGCCGGAACGCGAAGCCGCCGGCCAGGGCCGAGGCGGCGACGAGCACGGCACCGCAGCCGGCGACGATCGCGAGCACGACAGTGCGGACCCGGTTGTCTCCCACGGCCAAGCGGGGCAGTGCCAGCACCACGATCACCTGAGGTGCCCACAGCGCACCCTTGGTGAGCACGGTTCCGACGGCGTACGCCCCGGAGTCGGCAGGCGACAGCAGTTGGCGGGCGAAGATCAGGTCGGCGTACGACACGGCGAGCATGGCAAGCGCGGCCGTGCCTGCACTCGTCACCTGCCGGATGCGCAGGGCGCCCACGGCGCTGTCCCCGTCCGAGGTGGCCTGCCGTACCGGTCGGGCGACCCACGCCAACACGGGCAGCACCAGGTACGAGGTCACCATGCCGGCCACGAGGGTGTCGACGACATCGGCGCCGAGGACGAGCGCGACGATCATGCCGCCGTACCTGCCGACCGCGACCAGCCCCATCGCCCACGCGAGGCGGAGGAAGCGCTGGTCACCCTGCAACTCGCCGAGCCATCGGGCGGCCAGGACGACCGCGACGGTGGTGGCGGCGACGAGCACCGCGACCGTCCACGACAGCCGCAGCGCGGTAATCATCAGCGGCGTGGCCACGACGACGGCACCACCGGCGACGGCCGTGGTGACGAGGGAGACCCGGCTGGTCGATGCGCCCGGGTGCCGGGCCCGGTGCACGGCGATCGCCATCTGCAGGCCCACACCTGCGACGCCGGCTATCGCGACGAGGGCCAGCACGGTGGCCAGCACACTCAACTCCTCGACCGCCAGGCGCCGGGCGCCGAGCATCGGGAGCAGGTAGGCAAGTCCGTTCGTCACCATCGCGGCGACCGCCACCGCCGCGCCCGCCGCTCCCATGCGGCCCGCGCCAGGACCAGCCGTCGTCTCTGTCATCGCGCCTCATGTCGGTTCGCCGGGGGAACGGGTTCGTCCCGAGCCTCGCGTCGTCGCGGCAGCTCGTCGAGTTGTCTGGCAAGCTACCGTCCGCGCTTCCCTCTGCCTAGAGTGCTGTCCGGAGTCCCGGGAGCGATGTCGGGCCCGAGTCCGGTCCAGGTCCATGGGGGTTCGTGTGCGTCGACCGTCACCGGAGTTACGCCCGGTGCTGCTGCGGGCTGCCGTCGTACTCCGTCGGTGGTGGCCGGAGATGGCGCTCGGGTTCGGCGTGGTCATCGCGATTCTCGGTCCGGTGCTCCGCCGCGGTTTCGTCCTCCGGTACGACCTGGTGTTCGTGCCCGACCCGCCCTTCGGCGCGATGGTCTGGGGCAGCGGGTCCGAGCTGCCCCGTGCGGTGCCCAGCGAACTGCTCGCGGTCGGCTTGGCCCAGCTGGTCCCCGCTGACGTGGCTGAGAAGCTGCTTCTCGGGGGCTGCCTCGCCCTGGCGGCGGTGGGTGCCGCCCGACTGGCTCCCGTGAGCCACCCGGTGGCGCGGATCGCCGCCGGGCTCGCATACGTCTGGAACCCCTGGGTGTACGGGCGACTGCACCTCGGCCAGTGGGCGGTCATCGCGGGCTACGCCGCGTTGCCGTGGGCGTTCTCCTGGGTGCTCGGAGTGCTGCGCCCGCCGCCGGACGGCTTCGGTCCGCGGCGGCGCTCCGCCGTGGCCGGTGGGCTCACTGTGGTGCTGGGCGGTCCGGCGATGGTGTTGGCGGCGGTGCTCGCCTGCGCTCCGGCGCTGGCCCTGGCGCGGCCATGGCGGGCGGTGGTCGCGGGCGCGGCGACACTGGTGGGCCTGACCGCACCGTGGTGGCTGGCGCTGGTGAACCGTGGTGGCGCCGTCGGTCTCGACGAGCGGGGCGTCGCCGCCTTCGCCGTCCGCCCGGACACGCCGCTGGGGGCGCTCGGCAGCGTCGGCACGCTCGGCGGCATCTGGAGTCGGCATGCCGTACCTCCCGGTCGGGACCAGTGGCTGGTCGCGCTGCTCGCGCTGGCCCTCGCCGGCGCGGCCCTCTGGGGGTACGTGCTGACCCGTCGTCGTTGGCCGTCGGCGGCCTGGTGGGGCCTGCTCGTCGGCGCGGTGCTGGGCACCGTGATCGCCGTGGCACCGGCCTGGCCTGCCGGTTTGCAGGGGATGGTCGCGCTGGTCGAGCACGTTCCCCTCGCCGGCGCGGTCCGGGACGGCACCCGGTTGCTCGCCCCGCTGGCGTTGGTGCAGGCGGTGGGGCTCGGGATGCTGGCGGAGTCGCTGGCGACGGCGGGTGCCCGGGCGTGGGCGCCGCTGGTGGTGGTCGCTCCGCTGGTGCTCCTGCCCGGTCTGGCGTGGGGTCTCGGTGGTCAGCTCGACACGGTCCGGTATCCGAAGGAGTGGTCGGCGGTGCGCGCCGACGTGAACGGCGATCCGGCTGGAGGCAGCCTCGTCTCGTTGCCCTGGTCCTCGTTCCGGGCTTATCGGTGGGCGGGCAACGTGCCCGTGCTCGATCCGGCGTCGCGTGCGTTCCAGCGGCCGGTGATCGGGGACCAGGACGTGTTGGTCGGGCGGGACCGGATTCGAGGGGAGAGCCGTGAGGCCGATCGGGTGGCGGCGGCGTTGGCAGCGCCCGGCGATCCCGGGCCGGCCCTCCGTCGGCTCGGTGTGCGGTACGTACTCATTCAAACCGATCAACCCGACGGTGCCCAGGTCGAAGCCCGCTTCGCGAACGCCGAGGTGGTGCGGCGGGACGGAGCGTTGACCCTGTTACGCCTGCCTGGTGCCGATTTCGTCGAGTCGACCGGACGTGTCGGGATAGTTCCACTCTTGGGCTATTCGGTACTCGGGGCCACCTTGTTGATCACCCTTTTGCACCGGCCCCAACGGGCGTGACGCATGTTACTCTTCGGTACCTTTTCCGAAGGGATCATCGATGAAGGCATCCTTCAACCCCCTCCTGACCGCGGTTGTCGCCGCGGCGGTGGGTGCCGTGCTCGGAATCCTGGCCGTCTCGATCGGGACGTCCACCATCGTCAACACCAACAGCAAGCCTGCGAACGTGGAGCAGCCCATCATCGTGTACGGCGAGCGTTGACGGCCCTCCATGGAGGTCTCTCCTCCTGACGTGTCGTCAGATGTGGTCGTACTCGACGTCGTGATTCCCGCGTTCAATGAGGCACTCCGGCTGCCCGACACCTTGGTCCTGCTCCGGGCGGCGCTGGCCGACCTCGGTGTTCCCTGCCGGGTCACCGTGGTGGACAACGCCAGCACCGACGGCACAGGTGACGTGGTGCTGGGCGCACCGTCCGGCCCGGTCCCCGTCCGGTTGCTCTGGTGCGGTGAGCCGGGCAAGGGCTTCGCGGTGCGGACCGGTGTGCTGGCGAGTGACGCGCGCTTCGTCGGGTTCTGTGACGCCGATCTGGCCACTGCGCCGGACGCTCTCGGGCAGGTGCTGAGTCTCCTGACCGAGGGCGCCGACGCGGTGGTCGGGTCGCGGGCTCACCCCGAGTCGGTCGTCCAGGAGCGGCACAGCCTGCTCCGACGGTGGGGCGCAGTGGCGTTCCGAGGTGCCGTCCGGCAGGTGGTGCACGGCGTCAGTGAGACGCAGTGCGGGTTCAAGTTCTTCCGCAACGATGTCGCTCGGCGGGCGTTCGCACCACTTCGGTGCGGTGGGTTCGCCTTCGACGTCGAGGTGCTGGGCCGCGCCCAGCGGGCCGGTGCCCGGCTCGTGGAGGTCCCCGTGCACTGGGTGGACGTGCCCGGCTCACGCTTCTCGCCGGTCAGCCACGGATGGCAGAGCTTCGTGGACGTCGCGAAGATCCAGTGGCGGCTCCGGGGCGTCGACGTCGCCCCGCCGATGCCGATGCCGGTCGTCACCCTTCCGGTCAGCCCGGACGTCACCGGTGGCGCCGCCGCCGTTGGATTGCGGCCGTGAGTGTCGGGCCATCCCGGACTGCCGCGGCTCCCAGCACCGACAACACGGTCGCGGGCCGCCGGATCGCGGTGCTCAACTGGAAGGACCCCTGGCATCCGGACGCCGGGGGCGCCGAGGTCTACGCCTGGCAGGTCGCCCGCGACCTGGTGACAGCCGGTGCGCAGGTCACCTTCGTCACCGCACGCCCGGCCGGCCAGCTCGGCGATGAGATTCGGGACGGCATCCGGATCGTGCGGGTCGGTGGCCGGTGGACCATCTACCCCCGGGTGCTGGCCTGGTTGGCGCGACGCCGGCGTCAGTTCGACGTGGTCGTCGACTGTCAGAACGGCATCCCGTTCTTCAGCCCGGGGGTCCTGCCGGCGGACGTGCCGGTGGTGTGCGTGATCCATCATGTGCACGACCGTCAGTTCCGGCTGTACTTCGGCCCGGTCGTGGGTCGGTTCGGGGCGTGGTTGGAGGGACCTGTCGCCCGACGGGTCTATCGCCGTGCGGTGACCCTCGCGGTCTCACCGTCGACCGCCGTGGCCGTCCGGGACCGGCTTCGCTGGGCCGGCCCGGTGGTGGTGGTGCCCAACGGTGCTGACGCGTCGCCGCCGGCAGCCGGAGGTCGGGCCCGCGACACCCGTCCCCGCGTCGTCTGCGTCGGCCGGGTGACCCGGCACAAGCGGGTGGACCTGGTGCTTGACGCCGTCGACCAGCTCCGGGCGAAACGGCCCGATCTGCGCTTGGACATCGTCGGTGGTGGGCCGGACGTGGCGACGATCCGCCGGCAGGTCGACGAGCGTGGGCTGTCCGACACCGTCACGGTGCACGGGCACCTGCCCACCGCCGAGCGGGACGCGCTGTTGGCAGCCGCCTGGCTGCACGTTTCCGCCTCCTGGGGTGAGGGCTGGGGTCTCGTCGTGGTGGAGGCCGCCGCCGCCGGACTGCCCACGCTCGCCTTCGACGTGGACGGGCTCCGCGACGCCGTCCGGCCGGGCCGTACCGGCTGGCTGGTCAGCGAGGGTGACAACCCCGCACACGGGCTGGCCGCAGGTCTCGACAGCGCGTTGGACTCCCTCGCGGTGCCGGCCGAGGCGGCCCGGATGGCCACCGAGTGTCGACAGTGGAGCGACGCATTCCGCTGGTCCGACACCGGCCGGCGGGTCCGGGCGATCCTCGGGGATCTGCTTGAGCCGCGTGCGGTGCCGTGGGCGGCGGGAAACGCGGCTCTCGTGGTCCGGACCGACGAGCCGGAGGACCTCCTCGCCCGGGTCGCTCCTCTCCTCCCGCACACCCGACACGTCGCGGTCGACGAACGCGGCCTGTGGATCCTGGTGCCGGGTGCGGACCCGGCCGCCGTCCGGCAGTTGCTGCTCGGGGCGGGCGTCGAGGCCAAAGACATCAGCGAGCGGGACGCCAGCGGGGACGAACTGCTCACCGGAGTTCCGGTACGACAGTGTTGACCGCCTGGTCGACCGCTCGCCGCGCCCCCGGAATACCGACCGCCACGGTGTCCCTGGCGGTGTGGCGTCTGCGTGAGCTGCTGGTCTGCCTCGCGCTGATCGGCCTCTGCGTCACCCAGGAACCCGGGCTGATCGTGCCCGACACCAAGATTGACATGGCCCTGGACCCTGGCGGCTTCCTCGCCCGGGCGGTCAACCTGTGGACCGCGGACTGGCAGTTCGGCACCCTCCAGAACCAGGCCGTCGGCTACTTCTTCCCGATGGGGCCGTTCTTCCTGCTCGGCGAGGCGGTCGGCCTGCCGGCCTGGCTCGTCCAGCGGCTCTGGATGGCAGCCCTGCTCTGCGTGGCCCTCACCGGCGTGGTGCGCCTGGCGCGCGCTCTCGACCTCGGCGGCCCGGCGTCGCGGCTCGTGGCCGGCGCGGTGTTCGCGCTGTCGCCCCGGGCTCTCTCCCTGGTCGGCACCGTATCGCTGGAACTGCTGCCCTACTGCGTCGCCCCGTGGGTGCTGCTGCCACTGGTCAAGGGAGCTGCGGGTGGCTCGCTGCGGCGGGCGGCCGCGCTCAGCGGGCTCGCTGTGGTCTGCATGGGTGGAGCAAACGGTGCGGCCGCCGCGTGCTCCGTACTGCCGGCGTTTCTCTATATCGTGACCCGCGCACCCGGCTGGCGACGGATCCGCCTGCTGGCCTGGTGGACGGTGGCGATGGTCGCGGCCACCTTCTGGTGGTTGGTACCGCTGCTGCTCCTCCAGCAGTACGGGTTCCCGTTCCTGCCGTACACCGAGAGCGCCGCGGTCACGACGAGCGTGACGTCGCTCCCGTCAGCCGTGCGGGGCGCCACCCACTGGGTGGGTTACCTCGCCGTCGACGGGGTGCCCTGGTGGCGCTCGGGGTGGGCGCTGATCACGACGCAGTGGATGGTGGTGCTCACCGGCCTGATCGCCTGCATCGGCCTGGCCGGGCTGGCCCGTCGGGATCTGCCGGAGCGGAGGTTCCTGCTCGTCGGGGCCCTGGTCGGGCTGCTGACCCTTACCGCGGGAAACCTGTCCAACGGAGGCGCCGCCTTCGCCCCGGTCGTACGCGAGGTCCTCGATGGCCCGCTCGCCGCGCTGCGCAACCTGCACAAGTTCGACGTCGTCATTCGCCTGGCGCTGGCCCTGGCCACCGCGCACATGCTGGACACCGTCGGGCGGATCGCCGTCATCCGCCGGTTCACGCGTCCTACAAACATGGCACCCCGACGGGTCGCGTTGGGGGTCACCGCCGTCGCGCTCGTCGCGGTCACCGGCGGTGCGGGAAGCGCGGGGCTCGCGGCGGGCGGTGGTTTCTGGGCGGTGCCCGACCACTGGCGGCAGGCGACCCAATGGCTTGACCGCAACGCCGCCGAGGGCACCACGCTGCTCGTACCCGGCTCCAACTTTGCCGAGTACAACTGGGGACGCCCGTTGGACGAACCGGTCCAGCCCCTGCTGGACTCGCCGTGGGCGGTGCGGTCGCTGGTGCCGACCGGGTCGGCGGGCAACGCCCGGCTGCTCTCCGCGATCGACGAGCGGCTCGCCTCCGGCACCGCCTCGCCAGGGCTGGCCGACGTGCTCAGTCGGCTCGGCGTGCGGTACCTGCTCGTCCGCAATGATCTTCGACAGCCGGTCGGTGGCATCGCCTGGCCGGTTCTTGTGCACCGAACGCTGGAGAGTGCTCCCGGGCTGTTCAGGGTGGCCGCGTTCGGCCCTGAAACCGGTGCGCCGCCAGACTTCGGCGGGGCGTGGGACTACGGGCTGCACAAGCCGTATCCGGCTGTGGAGATCTACGAGGTGGACCGGCCGACCCCTCGGGCCACGCTCGCGGACGCGGCGCAGCCGCTCAACCTGGTCGGGGCACCCGAGACGCTGCTGGACCTCAGCGACGCCGGTGTGCTCGGCAACCGGCCGGTGATCCTTGACGGTGACGCCCCGCAGGCCACCGACGCGGGCGTGGTGCTCGCCGACAGCCTGCGCAAGCGGGAGGTCGATTTCGGCCTCGTCCGTGGCAACACCTCACGGACGCTGACACCGCAGGAGCAGCCGCAACTCGCGCGCCTGGAAAACGACATCATCGACCCCGCGTGGAAGTCGTCGGTCACCTCGTCGGGATACACAGGGGTGACAAGCGTCAGGGCGTCCTCCAGCGCGGCCGACGTCGCCGGGCCGGCCGGGTTGCGCGACCCGTCCGCCACTCCGTTTTCGGCCATCGACGGCGACAACGGCACGTCGTGGTTGTCCGACGGCGCACGCAAACCAGTGGGCCAGTGGGTGGAGATCCGGTTCCAGGACAAGGTCCAGGCCGGATCGGTCGAGTTGCAGGTCGTTGGTGACGAGGTTGTCGGCGCACCTGTCACCCGGGTCGAGGTCAGCACCGAAGGTGGTTCGTACGTCCACTCGGTGGTCGACAGCTGGCAGGCGCCATTGCGACTGTCGCTGCCGTCGGGGCGTACCACCTGGCTCCGGGTGACTATCGACGGTGTCGCGGGCGTCGATGTGCCTGGTCGGCGGGCCGGCATCCGGGAGGTGAGCGTCGCCGGGGTGAGCCCGCAGCGGTATCTGCAACTGCCCGCGTCGCCCGATGCCACCAGAGCGCCCGAGGTTGTCGCGCTGGCCCGCAAGGCCGTGGACCGGCCGGCCTGCGCCAGCACCGGTGACCACTACCTGTGCGCGCCCAGCCTCATCCGTCAGGGCGAGGAGACAGGGCTGGCGCCCCGGCGCTTCGACCAGCCGGTGGCCTCCACCAACGACCTCACCGGGCTGGCCCGCGCGACGCCCGCGACAGCGCTCGCTGTGTACGACGAGATGACCGGCGGCGCGACGTACACCACGTCGAGTTCGTGGTTCGCGGACCCGGTCGCCTCATCCAGGTCGCTTGGCGACGGGGACGACGGCACGGCGTGGTGGGCGGATCCGAGCGACCCGCAGCCGACCGTGAAGGTGCGCTGGGCCAAGGTGCGGAAGGTGAGCTGGGTACGCCTGCGGTTCCCGGAGACCCTCGTCGCGGCACCGCCCAGGACGGTCCGGATCTCCGGCGACGACGGTATTCGGGAGGTGGCGGTGGACCTGGACGGTGTGGCCCGCTTCCCGGCCCTGAGTACCCGAGGTATCGCCGTGGCCGTGACCTCGACGGTGCCGAGGGTCAGCCGGTCGACGGCCCTGTTCGAGCCGCAGCCGCTCCCGGTCGGCCTCAGCGGCGTGGATGTGCAAGGCGTGCCCGAGGCCAACCAGCCTCGCGGAGTCGACCGTAATGTGACGTTGCCGTGTGGCGCGGGCCCGACGATCGTGGTCAACGGGGCATCGGTGCCGACGACGGCCTCCGGCACGCTGCGGGACCTACGGGACCTGCGGCCACTGCGATACCGCGCCTGTGTCCTCGACAACGAGCCGGCGAGCCGGGCCAAGGCCACCCCGAAGGCAGGCGCGGAGCGCGTCTCGCTGCGGGCTGGCCCGAACGAGGTCTCCGCACCACCCGACCGGTTCATCGTCGACAGCGTGATCCTGACCGGTGACCCGGCCGAGTTGCCCGCCGCGGCAGCGGGCGTCGAGCCGCCCCGTCGGGCAGTGACGGTCCTCGGCTGGGACGACCAGCACCGGTCGGTCGAGGTCGGGACGGGCGCGGGCAGTTACCTCGTCGTCCCGGAGAACGCCAACCCCGGCTGGCGGGCGACCCTCGACGGAGCGGCGCTCGTGCCGACGCGACTGGACGGGTGGAAGCAGGCATGGTTCGTGCCGGCCGGGGCTGCCGGCCGCGTCGATCTGGTCTTCACGCCCGGGGAGCAGTACGCCCTCGTTCTGCGTATCGCCGGGGGTCTGCTGCTGTTGTTGGTCGTCGCGGCGCTGATCCCCGCGCGACGTCACCGGCCGGCGTACCCCGTCGTGCCTGCGTCGATGCCGAGCGCGCCGCTGCTCGCGGTGGGTGTGCCGGCGCTGCTGGGCGGTCTGGTCGGGCTCGGCTGCGCCGCCGTTGTCCTGGTGCTGCACCGTCGTCGGATGCCCAGCCCCGGATGGATCTGGATACCCGCCACCCTGGGCCTCGCGGTCTACGGGACTCAACGGTGGTGGCTGCCGAGGGTCGGTTCGGAACGGCTTGCCGATCTACTGGTCGTGCTCCCGACGGGGCTGCTCCTCGTTGCGATCGCCGCCCTGATACTGCGGTTCCGGCGTGTCCGTGGACGGTACGAGAAGCGCTGCGAGGGTCGGCGGTCCGGCGGGAACGGGCGACGTGGCCCGCGGCCCTGGCGCCGGCGTCTGGACCAGGGAGTCGGCTCCGACGTCGAGTCCGGGGCGGTCGGCCCGTCGCTGCCAGATTCGCCGCAGTCGCCGAGAGGGCCGCTCGATGAGGTAGTAGCTGGCCGTCGCGACCGGGATGGTGAGGGCCATCGTGAGCACGAGCAGAACCCAGAACGAGCTGCTCATCCGGGTGAATCCGAGCAGGCGGAAGCATGCCTCGAGGGCGAGGAGGTGCCAGAGGAAGATGCCGTAGGAGATTCGGCCGAGAAACAGGACCGCCCGGTGGCCGAGGAGCGCACGCGGGACCCCGCCCGAGCCCGGGCCCACGAGCGGGGCGATCACGCACCAGGTGATGGCCAGGAACAGCAGGTGCTCGGTGACGGACTCGACGGGCGTGGCGCCTTCGACCCCGCGCGGGCCGGCGATCGGCGTACTGGCGATCCACAGCAGCGCGCCGGCGATGAGCCACGACGTTCCGGGGGCGAACGTGACGACGCGCAGACCGCGCGGCGTAGCGGACCACAGGTCCTCGTTACCGCGCCCGGGCTCGCCTCCAGCGAGGTCCGTGAGGAACGGGGGCGAGGTCGTGCGGGAGGGCCACGAGGCGAGCACGGCCAGCATGATTCCGAGGCCGAACCAGTCCAGAAAGGCGGGCAGCCAGAGCACCGCGAGTCCCGGTAGTGGCGAGTCGGGACCATGCGCGTACGCGTTCCAGGTAAGGCCGGCAAGGACGAGTAAGGCACCAATTGCCAGTTGGCGTCGGGCTCGGACGAGCGGGGTGCGACCACCAATTCGGTGGCCGAGCACCGCTATCGCCGGCAGCGCCAGGTAAAAAGTCGCCTCCGTAGCCAGGCTCCAGGTCTGCTCCATGCCGACCGGCAGTCGCAATGGCTGATAAATCTGTGCCAGCAGAAGGGGTATCGCCCAATCCCAGACCGACTTCATGTAATCGATGTTGAGCCATACGAGTGCGACGGCAGCCATCGCCCAGTACCCGGGCATAATGCGCAGCGCGCGATGCCAGAGGTATCTGCGAATGGGCGGTTGGGCGTGCCCGTGAATTGTGGCCAGCGCGAACGGTCGGTAGAGGAGGAAACCGGACAACGCAAAGAAGATCGCGACCCCGACATCCAGCCTGGCCAGCGGACCTGCTAGCGGCTCGAACGAGTTTGTGAGGCCGCTGAGAAAGGAGACATGGTGGACGACAACGCCGAGTACCGCCAAGGCTCGGAGCCCTTCCAAAGAGGGCAGCCAGCCATCCGAACGGCCAGTGCTCGGCGCGGAATGGCTCGCCTGTGCGCTGATCGAGTGCGGTCTGACAGGTCGGCTCACAGTTCCCTCAACATCCATTTGATCCCCGCAGCCAGGTGGCTGCTTGGTGTCGGAGTCGGTACGCCCCGAAGGTTGCGTCGGGACCATATCCGAAATCGGCGTCGTCATGTACTGTCAGCCGACTAGTCGAGTCTTTACAAGGGGAGGAGTTACATGCGACCCACGTCGGGTGCCATCTTGGTGGCGGCAGGCGCGTTCCTGATCGTCGGGGCCGTGGCGACGCCGCTGATCGTCGCGCCCGCTCTCGTCAAGGTGCCCCTTGACCAGAGTTCGGTAACGGTTTCAGAGGCCCAGAACGCGACCGTCCTTGACTTCAGCACGCTTTCCGAGCGGAGTGGCGTCAACCTGACCGCCCACCGCGCGGTGCGGGGCGACGTCAACGACGGCAACGCCGACCGGGCGGTCTTCAACGTCGGTGTGCGGGTGATCGACGACGCCGACAAGGAGATCACGGTCAGCACGGACCGGGTTGCCCTCGACCGGCGAACCGCGGAGGCGGTCGCCTGCTGCGCCGAGGACATCAACGGTGCGCCCTTCAAGCACGAGGGCCTGACCTACACCTTCCCGTTCGGCACCGAGAAGAAGACCTACCAGTACTTCGACAACACCGCCCGCAAGGCGTACCCCGCCAAGTACCTGGGCACCGAGAAGCTGCAAGGGTTGACCGTCTACAAGTTCGAGATGACGGCCGAGCCGGTCCAGATCAGCGAGATCGACGTCCCGGGCAGCCTGGTCGGTTCGGCGGAGCCCACGGTCACCGCTGGCCGCTACTACGCCAACACCCGCACCCTGTGGGTGGAGCCGGACAGCGGCGTGATCGTGAAGGGTCAGGAGAAGCAACTCCAGACGCTGCGTGACGCGACCGGCACGGACAAGGTCAAGATCATTGACGCCACCTTGATCTTCAACGAGGAAACGCAGAAGCAGCAGGCCAAGGCCGCCAAGGATGCCCGCGGTCAGATCAACCTGCTGACCAGGACCGTGCCGATCGCGCTCGGTGTCCTCGGTCTCCTGCTGGTCCTCCTCGGCATGTTCATCATCATCCGCGCGACGCGCCGTGGGCCCTCAGGGGCGCCGGTACGGTCCGGCGATCAGCCGACGACCGAGCTGCCGTCGCAGCGGTCAGCGGAGCCCGCCGACGATTCCACGACGCCCGCTGGCGGGCGCCACGCAGTGGAGCGCAGCGAGTCGTAACAACACGCGAACGCCACCACCCACCGAGCTGGCCGGGCCGGCCGATCCCCAGGATCGGCCGGCCCGCTCATGTCTCAGGGTCGCCGGGCGCCGCCCGGCGGTGGGTCAGACGCGCCGCACCGCGTACCGGGTGCACACCCAGTCCTCGGTGTACGGAAGATCGGGCCGCTGCCCGACGATCTCTCCTCCGTGAGCCGCCACCAGTCGCACCATGTCGGCGTGCGGCACGGCTGTCATGCTCATCGGAGCCGGGTAGTTGAGCAGCCGACGCTGCGCCCAGCTGATCAGGCGAAATGGCACGACCTGCCAGATGACGCCCTTGGCCGTACGCGCCGGTTCGGTCGGCAGCCCGACGACGGCGATGCCGCCGGGTCGCAGGACCCGGAGAAACTCGGCCAGGTAGCTGTCGATGGCCGGCCGCGGCAGGTGTTGCAGCACCAGGGCGCTGTAGACCAGGTCGAAGTGACCGTCGGGAAACTGGCTCAGGTCCGGCGCATCGTTGAGGACGAAGCGGATGTTTCCGGCGCTGCGGTCCAGCCGCCGGGCTGCCTCCAGCATCGACGGCGCGATGTCGACGGCGACGACCTCGTCAGCGTGCGGGGCGAGCCCCTGCGACAGCCGACCCGCGCCGCAGCCGAAGTCCAGCACCCGCTCCCACCGGGTGGGCAGGCCGAGTTGGCCCAGCCAGCCGGCTGTTTCCTCGACGTCGGCGCGGCCGGTGGCCAGGAATTCCTCGACGTCCCACCGCCCGCCGCGCTTGCCGGGTTGGACGAGGACGGCCCACAGCGGATCTTCGGCGCCCAGCTTGGTCCAGTCGCGCCGCACGTCGTTCAGGTTCACGCCGAAACCCTAGGCCATCCAGGCGTCGATCGGGATCGACGCGGTCCCCGCACGCTGGGATGTTCGGACGAGAGCGGCGACCCGAAAGGTCAGCAGAGGACGACGTACTTTACATTCGTTACCTGATTGTAATCCATCGATGGGCCGCTACCCTGCGCTGCGCGGACAAGGTCATCTGCGGGTCTGATCCTCGTATGCGGCTTATGTCCCTGACGCATCGTGTAGATCGCTTGCCTGTTGGCCAACCTCGTGTTACCGCCGGGTAATCGGGGGGTTGTGAGCTGCGTCGCAACGGGTGCACCATCAAGCCCGATCGTTACCCGCCGGTAATAGCGGGCCCTTCCGGATCGAGACCGGCCCCGCGCACACCCACCCCGAGGAGGAACCGGTGCAGGACAATCAGGGTCGTACCCGGTGGCGTCGGTTCGCCGCCATGATGGTGCCCGCCACGGCCGCCGCCGGCGCCATCCTGTTCGGCATGTCGAGCGGCGCGATCGCGTCCGACATCACCGTCTCCGGGCAGACGTTCAAGATCGCGGCGGATCGCCTGGAGGGCGACGGCTTCAAGCAGTACGGCGGGATCGTCCGCGAGAAGGGCAAGGACGGCAAGGTCCACCCCATCGCCCTCTCCGAGATCAGCAGCGCCGAGCTGTACAACCTCTGCCAGTCCGTCCGCGCCGACCTGCCCGGCCTGCCTGTGGTGCTCACCATCAACGCCGGTGACGGCAAGGAGCCCGCTCGCGCCAAGGACCTGCTCATTGCGATGGACTCGCTGAACGGCAACGCGACCTTCACCAACATCCAGATCGGCCGGGACGCCACCGACCTCAACCCGACGGCGCAGAAGGGTTCGTTCGGCCAGAACTCCGAGCGCGTCAGCATCCGCAACCTGCAGCAGGTGTCCCGCTACACCACCGCGGCCACCTTCAACCTGGTTGGCCTCCGACTCAAGGTCAACGTGGGCGAGGACGCCAAGGGCAAGGAGTGCTTCTGAGCTGAGTACGGCCCGCGGTGGCAGACCACCGCGGGCCACGCCGCTGCCCACCCCCGTCCCCGCTCCGCCAGGAGGAGTACGTGACAACCGCCAACCCGTCCCACGCCCGCCCGAGCAGGGCTGCCGAGGCGTGGCGGAGCTTCCGCCGCTGGCAGCGGAGCCGGCCGTTCTGGGGCGGCCTCTTCACAATCCTGGCCGGTGCGGAGATGTTCGCCTCCACGCGCATGACCATCAACGGCCTGAGTTTCCACAGCGGCGCCAGTGGCCTGCTGTCACTGCTGATCCCGGTCATCCTGGTGACCTGCGGCCTGCTGATCTGGCTCAGCCCCGCGCAGCGGCTGTTCTACTCGGTCGTCGCTGCGGTCACGGCCGTCTACTCACTGATCGGGCTCAACCTCGGCGGCTTCTTCGTCGGCCTGCTGCTCGGCATCATCGGCAGCGCGCTCGCCTTCGCCTGGGCACCCGCCCGCCCGGCAGCACCCCCGCCCGCCGAGGCCGACGCCGAGCCAGCTGTCGAGCCGCCAACGGCCGACCAGCCGACGGCCGACCAGCCGGCCGTCGAGCAATCGACCGCTGAGCAGCCGACCGCTGAGCAGCCGACCGCTGAGCAGCCGACCGCTGAACAGTCGGCCGTCGTGCGGCCGGTCGCGGCGGCGGTTGACGCGAGCCCTCCGCCCGCCGGGCCCAACCGGTCCGCGAATCCGCGTACCTTCGGCATCGTCCTGGTGGTGTTCGGCCTCGCCGCCGCCGGGGTGGCAACACAGCCGCGAGCGGTACAGGCGGCGCCGGCCCGGCCCACCGCGAGCGCCTGCCCCACCCCGTCCCGGCCGGTCGCGCCGTCGCCCAGCGCCGCGACGCCGAGCCCGAGCGCCAGCCCGCGACGGGACGGCAACATCATCACCGACATCCTGGACGGGATCGGCGACCTGCTCACCGGTGGACGCCGCAAGGCCACCCCGACGCCGTCGGCGAGCCCGACCCCCACACCGACCAGCACGCCGACGGCCCGGCCGAAGCCCACCGCCTGCCCGTCTCCGGGCACGACGACCCCCGGTAAGCCGGGTACGACGACTCCGGAGAAGCCGGCCAAGGTGGAGCCGGGCAAGCCGCTGCCGCGTATCGCCGCCGACCCGGGTCTGCCGAGGGTGGCGCAGACCCCGTCGAAGCTAACCGGATCCACTGTGACAATGACCGGGCTGCGGTTCGAGGGGATCACCGATCTGGAAACCCAGAAGGGCACCCTGAAGGTGCTGAAGTTCAGCATGAAGGAGGCCGTCACCGACGACTTCCTGCTCACCGCCGACGGTCCGCAGGGCCGCACCCAGAGGTACGCGACCGACCGTCTGACCGTGCGCGGTGACGTGGCCTTCTACTCCACCCGGTTCGTCGGCAAGCTGGCCGGCATCAAGATCACGCTCACGCCGGACCTGCCGTTCCCCGACGGCCTCCCCGTCACGGTGCCCATCCCGGTCTCGTTCACCGACCCGGTCATCGACCTGGCGTACGTCACCAGCAACACGCTCACCGCCCGACCGGCGTTGGCGCTGACCCTCGGCTGAACGGCACCTTCGGCCCGGTCGGCGGGGTCGACGCGCGTCGCGGTACTCGCGGACGTCCAGGTGGACGTCCGCGAGTACCAGGCACGCCAACGGGCGTACCGGCAGGAACGGCGCCGGCGGACGTACCGCCGACGCCCGGAACCGTCACCGGCTCAGAGCCGGGCCAACGCCTTGCGCAGCGGGTCGAGGCCCAATGCGCCAAGGTCCAACGCCTGCCGGTGGAACTCCCGCAGGTCGAAGTCGGCGCCCTTGCGGGCCTTCGCGTCCTCGCGGGCCTGCAACCAGATGCGCTCACCCACCTTGTACGACGGCGCCTGCCCCGGCCAGCCCAGGTAGCGGTTCAGCTCGAAGCGCAGGTTCTCGTCCGGCACCCGGCAGTGCGCCCGCATGAACTCCCAGCCCAACTCGGGCGTCCACCGCTCACCCAGGTGGAAGCCGAACGGGTTGTCCTTCGGGATCTCCAACTCCAGGTGCATGCCGATGTCGACGATGACGCGGGCGGCGCGCATCGCCTGGCCGTCGAGCATGCCCAGCCTGTCGCCCGGGTCCTGGAGGTAGCCCAACTCGTCCATCAGCCGCTCCGAGTACAGCGCCCAACCCTCGCCGTGCCCGGAAACCCAGCAGAGCAGCCGTTGCCAGCGGTTGAGCAGGTCAGCGCGGACGGCGGTCTGCGCCACCTGAAGGTGGTGACCCGGTACGCCCTCGTGGTAGACCGTCGTCACCTCCCGCCAGGTGGAGAAGTCGGTGATCCCCTGCGGAACGGCCCACCACATCCGACCCGGCCGGGAGAAGTCCTCGCTCGGACCGGTGTAGTAGATGGCGCCGTCACTGGTCGGGGCGAGGCAGCACTCGATCCGGCGGACCTCTTCGGGGATGTCGAAGTGCGTACCGTTCAGCTCGGTGATCGCCTTGTCGGCGAGCGCCTGCATCCAGTCGCGGAACGCCTCCTTGCCCTGGATGGTCCGCGCCGGGTCGGCGTCCAGCTTGGCCACTGCCTCGTCGACTGTGGCGCCCGAGCCGGCGATCTGCCCGGCCACGACCCGCATCTCCGCCTCCAGACGGGCGAGCTCCGCGAACCCCCAGGTGTACGTCTCGTCGAGGTCGACCTTCGCGCCGAGGAAATACTGCGAGGCCAGCTCGTAGCGCTCGCGCCCGGCGGCCTGCTTGTCCCGCCCGTGCGGTGCCAACTCGGCGCGCAGGAACTGACCGAACTCGGCTGTCGCCGCGGTGGCCGACGCCGCGCCCCGACGCAGCTCCGCGCCGAGCGTGCCGTCCGCGTCCAGCCGCTCGACGAGCCCGTGGAAGAAGTTGTCCCCAGTCGGGTCGGTCCAGATGTCGCACTGCTTGGCCACCTCGACCAGCTGCACCTTGGAGCTGACCTGGCCGGCGGCGAGCGCCTCGCGCAGGGTGGTCTTGTAGCCCTCCAGAGCCCCGGCGAGGCCGTTGAGCCGAGCGGCGATGTTGGCCTGCTCGTCGGCCGTCGCCGTCGGCATCAGGTCGAACACCATGCGGACCTCGTGCAGCCCGCTCGTGATGACGCTGATCTCGCTGGTCGCCTCGCCGGCGTCGTACCGGGCCAGGTCCAGGCCGAGTCGCTCCTGCATGGCCTCCTTGGCGGTGCGCTCCGCCTCGGTGTCCGGCTCGGTGACGTCCAGCTCGGCGAGCGTCCGGCGGGTCAGGTCGGCGCGTGCCCGGTAGCCCTCAGGTGAGAGGTCGTCGAGCCGGTCGTCATGGCCGGCGATGCCGACATAGGTCGCGCCGGTGGGGCTCAACGGTGCCCACTCGGCTACGTAGCGGTTGGCGAGTTCATCAATTTGTCCCACGCTGCGACACTACGTGACCAGCCCGCCCCGATGTCGACGGCATTTGGCGTGTTCGAGTGTCCGATTCGGCTGTCGAAAGTCCCGCGACTTTGTCGCACCTGTCCGGCACAGTGTCAGGGGTGACGACCGACATCACTCCTGACAAGGCGCCGCTGCGCAGCTGGCTGCCGGGGTTCCTAGCCCTCGCCGCCATCTGGGGTTCCAGCTTCCTGTTCATCAAGGTCGGGGTAGCCGAGCTGCACCCGGTCCAGCTCACCCTCTACCGGGTCCTCGCCGGTGCGGTGACGCTGCTTGTCGTCCTCGCGGTGCTGCGCGACCGGCTGCCCCGCGAGCCTCGGATCTGGGCGCATCTCTTCGTCGTCGCCGCATTCGGCGTGGCCGTGCCGTTCACCCTCTTCGGCTACGGTGAGCAACGGGTCGAGTCGATGTTGGCCGGCATCTGGAACGCCACCACGCCCCTCATCGTGCTGCCGCTGGCGGTGCTCGTCTTCCGCACCGAGCGGCTGACCGTCCGCCGTGGGGTCGGGCTCGGGTTGGGCTTCCTCGGCGTACTCGTGGTGCTCGGGGTCTGGGAGGGCATCGGCGGCGCGCACTTCGTCGGGCAGTTGATGTGCTTCGGAGCGGCCGCCTGCTACGGCGTCGCCATCCCGTACCAGAAGCGGTTCGTCGCCGGCAGCACCCACTCCGGGCTGTCGCTCTCCACGGTGCAGGTGCTGCTGGCCGCCGGGCAACTCGCCGTCGTCACCCCGTTCGTGGCGGGCGCCCCGCCGCTGCCCACCGACCTGTCGCCGAAGGTGGTGGGCAGCGTGCTGGCTCTCGGTGCCCTCGGCACCGGGCTCGCCTTTGTGATCAACATCCGGAACATCCGGGTGGCCGGCGCGAGTACCGCGTCCACAGTCACCTACCTGATCCCGATCTTCGCGGTGCTGATCGGCGCTGTCGTGCTCGGCGAACGGCTCAACTGGCACCAACCGGTCGGCGCGCTCATCGTGCTGCTGGGTGTCGCGGTCGCGCAGGGAGCCTTCGGCCGCCGGAAGCCCCGCCCGGTGATCGGTGTCGGCGCACCCGCCGCACCCGGCACCGAGCCCGCCGCCCCCGGGGCCGCGCCTGCGGCCGAGCCCGCCCGCGGCTGACCGAGCCGATCAAGCAGCGTCGATCAAGCGCCTTTGCCGAGGGGCAGTCAGCCTCGGCTGTGGGTCCACTCCACCAGTTGGTCCGCTGGCCAGGTGTTGACCACCCGGTCGGCCGGAACGCCGCAGAGGGCCGCCCGCTCGCAGCCGAACCGCTGCCAGTCGAGCTGACCGGGTGCGTGCGCGTCCGTGTCGATGGCGAACCGGCAGCCGGCCTCCAGGGCGCGGCGGATCAGCCGCTTCGGCGGGTCCTGCCGCTCCGGTCGGGAGTTGATCTCGACGGCGGTGTCGTGCTCGGCGCAGGCGGCGAACACCGCGTCCGCGTCGAAGTCGCTCTCGCCCCGGGTGCGAGCCCGATGCCCCCGGTCACCTGGGCCGGTCACGCCGGCCGGTCGGGACGACACCATCCGCCCGGTGCAGTGGCCGAGAATGTCCAGGTGCGGGTTGGCGACCGCGGTCAGCATTCGCCGGGTCATCTTGGCCCGCTCGTCCTTCAGGCCGCTGTGCACCGATCCCACCACCACGTCCAACCGGGCCAGCAGCTCCTCGTCCTGATCCAGCGAGCCGTCGGCGAGGATGTCCACCTCGATCCCGGTCAGGATCCGGAAGCCCTCCGGCAGCGCCGCGTTCACCTGCGCCACGTGGTCCAACTGGCGACGCAAGCGGTCGGCGGTCAACCCGCGCGCCACCGTCAGCCGGGGCGAGTGGTCGGTCAACACCATGTATTCGTGGCCCAACTCCACCGCGGCGAGCGCCATCTCCTCGATGGGGGAGCCGCCGTCGGACCAGTCGGAGTGCGTGTGGCAGTCGCCGCGCAGGGCGGCGCGCAGCGCCGCCGCCTCGGCATCCAGGTCGCTGCCCTCGGTGGCCACGAGCCTGCGCAGATAGACGGGCTCTTCACCGGCCAGGGACTCCGCGACACACCGGGCCGTCACATCACCCACCCCGGCCAATGTGGTGAGCGTGCCGTTGCCGGCCCGCTCGGCGACCTCGGCCGCCGGCAGGCCGGCGAGCGCCTTCGCCGCCGACCGGAACGCCCGCACCCGGTACGTGGCCTCGTTCGCCCGCTCCAACAGGAACGCGATCCGGCGTAGGTCGGCGATGGGGTCCCGGGCGTTCATCCCACCGAACCTAGCGGGTACGGGGCTCGTCAGGGAGCCTTCGGGCAGCCGTGTTTCCGCTGCCACGCGGTCACCTCGGCGGCCGGCTCACGATTGTCGCCGCGTCGCCACGAGTCCAGGTAACGCGCCGGCCAGAGCACGCCGCGCCGGATCCACCAACCGTCCTTGCCCGTACACGGCGGGGAGATGCCGAAGTGCACGTGACAGACGTTGTTGGCGTTTCCGGTGCGGCCCACCTTGCCGAGCTGCTGCCCGGCGCGGACCCGCACCCCGGCGTCGACACCCGCGGTCACCGCGCTCAGGTGCGAGCCGTAGTAGCGCACCCCGTCGTCGCCGAGCAGGGCCACCGACAGGCCGCCGTTGTCCGGCCCCTGCGGCCCGCGCTTGCGGTACCTGTCGACCCGGCTCACCTCCAGCACCGTCCCGTCGGTCACCGCCACGAACGGCTCCCCGCAGTCGGCGAAGATGTCCGTCGCCGGGTACGCGCCGTGCGTCGGGTGATAGGCGACGTCGTCGGCGCGTACCGGAAAGACGTGCCGCAGCCCGGCGCGGGGCGCTGTCGACGACGGCGCGGCCGACGACGGCGCCGGGCTTGCTGGCCCGCTCGCCGAGGGCGCCGGCGGCTGATCGGCGGTCTCCCAGACCGCAGGCGCGGTCGGCGTGGCGCTGCCCGCCGGAACCCCAGGCCGCGTGGTCGCGCAGCCGCCAGCCAGGACCGGGGCGAGCACCAGCAGAATCAGGTACGCCGGACGCACGCGGCGGATCGTCGGCGAGGGCATCCGGTCATCCTGGCAGACCGGTACCGTGGGCACGAGCGACGCGCGTGAGGGAGGGCAGCGACGGTGACCATCGCCCGACCCGGCCCCGACCGGGATCCCGGCTTCGCCGCGCACCCGTTGCCGCGTACCCCCTCGGGGTTGTTTCCGGCGGGGCCACCGACAAGGCCCACCTACCGCGAACCGCACCCGGTGACCGGCGGCGGCGTCGCGGCAGGCGGCGGCATGGCGGCGGCATGGCTGCTGCTGTTCGGCCTGCTCGGCACCGACCTGGCCACCTACGTGTGGTGGACGGTGTTCGCCGGCCTGCTGGCCTGGGCGACCGCCCTGGTGCTGGTCCGCTACGGCGATCGGGGAGTCGGCACCGGCGTGGCAATTGTCACCGCAGGTGGTTGGAGCATCGCCGCCGCCGTGGTGGCGGTGCGCTGGGCGGGCACCGGTGACTGGCCGTTGTGGTGAGTGGGCCTCCTGTGAGCGGGTCGCGCGGGCGCGGATGACTGCGCCGAGTGCCCGGTTGGCTGCGTAGCGAACGCCGTCTTGACGTGGCCGCCGAGACTCGGCACCCTCGGCGGTATGGCCTGGACCACCTCGCGGCAGGACCCGGATCGAAGCCGCCGTCGCCTCCAGTTGCTCGCCGAGTTGGCGGGCGCTCGGTCGGTACGACAGCGCACCCGGCCGCAGCGCCTGCGCACGGAGCGTCTACGTCAGCTCATCGCCACCCGTCGCCGCGTCGCCAGCTGATCCAATTTTGTCAGGTTTGGCCGGCCTGTCGGGGCGTTGACCGGTCGCCTGCCGACCCGACCGGCTAACGTGCACGCGTAAGAAGTCGGCGCTGTGCCGAGGGCTATTGGGGGGACCGTGTCGTACTTCGCTGCGGCCGTGGTGCGCGACGACAGCGGTTGGACCGCCGCTGAGGTCAACCTGCGGGGCGCCACCGACATCGACGAGATCGCCGATCGGCTGCGCGACGTCGACCTGGAGGCCGACGTGTCGCTGCTTTTCGTCGAGGCCGACGACGCGTACCTGGTGATCCTGCGTCTCGACGAGGGCGAGGACCTGCGGGTGTTCGGGTCGGACTCGGCGTTCGCCGAGGAGTCCCGGCTTGGTCAGTTGCTTGTGGGTGACCTGAAGACCTCGGTCACCGGGCTCGACGGCGACGACGAGCCCCGGCCGGCGGCCAGCGGCGACGAGGAGAGCGAGCAGCCCGCCGTCGACCCGGAGGCCGACCCGGTGGGCGAGGCGGACCTGCTGGCCAACCTGGGCATCCCGGCGCAGAAGCTGCTGAACCTCTGCACCCACGAGGGGATGTTGCCGGCGGACGTCACCGCCGAGATCTGCGAGGTGCTCGGCTGCTCCGACGAGGTCGAGGAGCTGCGTGAGGTCTGATCCAGTCGGGTCGGTGCCGACCGGCGGTGCGGAGCCGGCCGACGCCACTGATCCTCTGCTGGAGACGACTGGCGTACTCGGTCGGGCCGGGCCGGGTGCTCACGAAGGGCTGGCCGAGCCGGGGCAGATGGGCCGGCGGCAGCGACACGAGCTGTGGATGCGCCGGGCCCTGGAGGTCGCCGTCACCGGTCCGACCACCGACGACCCGGGCGCAGCCGACGTCGACGACGTGCCGGTGGGTGCCGTGCTCTACGGGCCGGACGGCACCGAACTCGCGATCGGGCGCAACGAACGGGAGCTGACCGGCGACCCGACGGCCCACGCCGAGGTGCTGGCCCTGCGCCGGGGTGCCGAACTCGCCGGCAGGTGGCGGCTGGACGGCTGCACCCTGGTTGTCACCCTGGAGCCGTGCACCATGTGCGCGGGGGCGTTGGTGCTGGCCCGGGTCTCCACAGTCGTCTTCGGCGCCTGGGAACCCAAGACCGGCGCGGCCGGCTCCCTCTGGGACGTGCTGCGTGACCGCCGGCTCAACCACCGACCCGAGGTGTACGGCGGCGTACTCGAAGCCGAAACCGCAGCCGTCCTGCGGGCGTTCTTCCGCTGATCCTTCCCCCTTGGGACGGACGCGGCTCAGGTCAGGCCACGGCGGCGGGGCGGAGCAGGGTGGCGGCCACCGCCCGCGCGGCCTCGGTCCACGGTGCCGGCCGTAGCGTCGCCGGGTCGAGGCGGACGATCGCCCGACGCCCCTCGGCGTGCACGTTGCTGCCGTCGACCGAGCGGAACTGGAAGGCGTACTCGGCGCTGCTGGCACCGAAGTGTTCGAGCCAGAAGTGCACCGCCACCGGCCCTGTCGTGACGATCGGCGCCCGGTAGCTGATGGTGAACTCGCGGACCGCGTGGAACAGGTCCGGCGGGGTGGCGCTGCCCCGGTAGGCAAGCCCGCGTTCGGTCCAGTACGGCGTCAGGGCACGTTCCAGCAGCACCGCGTACCGGGCGTTGTGCAGGATTCCCATCGCGTCGAGGTCGTCGAAGTGCACAGTGACGTGCTCGACGTGCCCGAATTCGACGGCGGGCTGGCCGGTGACCGCGGGCTGGTCGGCGATGGCGGGCTGGTCGGCGACTGCGTTGCTCATGTGGGGCCTTCCGTTAGCAGGGCGGGGTCGGGGCAGAGCGCCCGTAGGCGGTTCAGCAGGCCGGCGCGGGCATGCCGGTAGGCGGCGTCCGGGTCGAGCATCCGGGAGCTCATGGCTGCTGCCATCCCGAGCGCGTCGATCTCGTACGCCAACTGCGGGACGTCCAGGTCGGCGGGGAGTTCGCCGACGTCGACCGCCTGCTGCACGAGGTTTTCGAGGAACGCCGTCCACCGTGTGTACGCCTCGGCGAGCCGGTCGCGGACCGGGCCGGGGCGGGCGTTGAACTCGAACTGGGTGTTGGCGAAGAAGCAGCCGCCGGGGAGTACGCCTGTGGCGTAGAAGTCGAGGCGGGCGTCGTGCAGCGCGCGGAGCCGTCGTACGCCCTGCGGGGCGAGCAACGCCGGTGCGATCACCCGCTCCCGCCAGAGCGCCACCGCCCTGTCGATCGCGGCGAGCTGTAGGGCTTCCTTCGACCGCCAGTGCGCGAAGAGGCCCGATTTGCTCACGCCAAGTGTGTCGGCGAGCTGGGCGAGGCTGAGCCCGTCCAGGCCGGACTCGGTGGCGAGCACAACTGCCGCGTCAAGCGCGGCATTGCGGCTGCGCTCACCTCGGGCGAGGCGTCCGTCGACGGTCATGCGGACACCGTACTCAATAAGCACGATCGGTCGTATTGTTTTAGTCGGTGACCGTCGTCACCCTCTCGCCCCGCGGAAACACGCCGCCCCGCCGTCCATCCGGACGGCGGGGCGGCAGAGATGCGACGAAGGGTCAGGCGACGATCGTGTCGAGGGCGATCTCGACCATCTGGCTGAAGGTCTGCTCCCGCTCCTCCGACGTGGTCTTCTCGCCGGTCTTGATGTGGTCGCTGACGGTCAACACGGTGAGCGCGCGAGCCTTGAACCGGGCGGCGATCGTGTAGAGCGCCGCCGACTCCATCTCCACCGCCAGCACGCCGTAGTCGGCAAGCGTGTCGTAGAGGTCCGGCCGATCCGTGTAGAAGGCGTCCGCCGCCAGGATCGGCCCGACGCGCATCGCGATGCCGCGCCGCTCAGCCACCTCGACCGAGGTACGCAGCAGCCCGAAATCGGCCACCGGCGCGTAGTCGATCAACCCGTCGAACCGCATCCGGTTCATGTTCGAGTCGGTGGACGAGCCGATCGCCGCGACCACGTCCCGCAGTTGCAGGTCGGCGCTGAGAGCGCCGCAGGAGCCGACCCGGATCAGGGTCTTCACGCCGTACTCGTTGATCAACTCGTGGGCGTAGATGGAGGCGGACGGCATACCCATGCCGGAGCCCTGGACGGAGACCTCGACGCCGTTCCAGCGGCCGGTGAAACCCAGCATGCCCCGAACCGTCGAGTAGCAGGTGGCACCCTCGAGGTAGGTCTCCGCGATCCACTTGGCCCGCAGGGGGTCGCCCGGCATCAGGACCCGCTCAGCGATCTCGCCCGGCTTCGCGCCGATGTGCGTACTCATGGCAAAGATCCTGCCAGGCCGACTCGGGTGATACCGGTTCGGCGTGGGAACCGGCGGTCCTGTACCCTCGTCGGCGGTGGCGTGTCCGAGTGGCCTAAGGAGCACGCCTCGAAAGCGTGTGAGGGTTTACGCCCTCCGCGGGTTCAAATCCCGCCGCCACCGCCAGTGAACAGCGAGAACGCCCGGCAGATCCGCGAGGATCGACCGGGCGTTCCGCGTTCTGCCCCACGATTCAGCAGGGGCCCGCTCCCTCGTCGAAGAGGCGGCGGGCCCAGTCGGCGTACCCGGCGATGGTCTTCTGGACCGTGCGCCCGTCGTGCAGGAACAGGTACGCGCGGTCGCCGGTGCGGGCGAGCAGCCCGTCGAGGCGGTGTGTCCCCTGTGGAGCGGGCAACCTGGTGACAGTTGGGTAGCGCGACCAGACCTGGTCGACGGGTGAGCCGGTCGTTATGCCCTCGGGTGTCCGCATGGGGTCGCCGGCCCACAGCAGCACCAGTTTGGTCTCCACGAAGACGGGGCTCACCGTGTCGTGGCCGGTGAGCGTCGGCCCGCAGCCGTCCAGGTCGGTACGCAGGATGCCCCGGCGGGTCAGCTCGTCCTCGGTGTCGCCGAACTCGATGTTGCGCAGGCCGTTCAGGTCGACGACCTCGTTGGTGGCGGGCCAGTTGGCCGGGGTCGACCCGGGTGGTGGCGCGCCGCTGCCGGCGATCGAGGCAGCAGTCATCAGCATGGCAATAAACGCGAATTGTCGCAATTTCATGGAATCCCCCCGGTCCCCAACGGGAGCGGGCCGCTCAGGTTGCTGCCAGTCGCCGGATTACTGGTTTTCCCACTGCTCGACCAGCTCGTCCCAGTAGTCGGCACTGAGCCTCCGCCGCCCGTGCGCCAGCCAACCGTCGGTGCTGCGCTCCAGGTGCAAGCCCACCTCGGCGAACGGATCGATCCACGCGCCCCGCTCGACGCCGAGCCGGAGGAGTGCCGCGTTTATCGGCCACTGCTCGCGCGGCCCGTCCAGCACGTCGTCGAAGCACGGACCCCACGACACCGCGCCGCCGAGCCACACCATCGCCGACTGGTAGCCGGCGCCGCCGCCGAACTCCGCCTCGACGTACGCCAGCGGCCCCAGACCTGACCATCCGCTCAGCAATTCGGTCAGCACCGGCGACAGGACCAGCCCGAACGGATGCTCGGCCGTGCGGTCGTCCACCGCGAAGTCCGGCAGTGACCCGGTCAGCTCCACCACCAACTGCGGGGTCACCGGCAGCAGCGCGAAGTCCTGCCGCAGCTCGCCGAGGACCGCGTGGTCCAGCTCGGCGGTGTGCTCGCGGAGCAGCTCGGCGTCCGCGACGACCGCGCTGAGCTGGTAACCCATCGAACCCTCCGCCGTCCACAGCCTGTGGATAGAACATGTGTACGACGGCGTCGCCCGGCGTCGATATCCCGGACCGTACCCGGTCTGGCGTCCTGCCCGGCGGCGGGCTGTACGGTCGGCCAATGGCTGATCGACTGACCGTCCCCGGCATGCCGTCCCTGCTCACGCCCTCGTCCGCGGGGCTGTGGCGGATCGACGAGTCAGCGGGTGCGGTGACGGTGTCGGCGGAGCCGCGCACGGACATCTTCATCGACCCGAGCGGCGATGGCGTCGAGGCGGGCGGGGGCCCCGCGCCTGTCCTCAACGCGGCGACGCTGCTCGGTGACCTGCCTCCGGTGGGTGATTTCCAGTTCAGCGCCCGGGTCACAGTGGAGTTCGCCTCGACCTTCGACGCCGGAGTGCTCCTGCTCTGGCGCGACGAGCGGTGCTGGGGCAAGTTGTGCTTCGAGTCCTCGCCCGAGGCCGAGCCCATGATCGTGTCGGTCATCTGTCGAGGGGTCGCCGACGACGCGAACGCCTTCGTCGTACCCGACCGGACGGTGTGGCTGCGGGTCTCGCGGATCGGCCGGGTCTACGCGTACCACGCCTCGGTCGACGGCACGACCTGGCAGTTGATCCGCGTGTTCGGCTTCGACGGCGACCCGTCCGGCGACCGGATCGGCTTCGCCGGCCAGTCACCGACCGGCGAAGGATGCAGCGCTACCTTCGACCAGATCAGCTTCCGGCCGGAACGGCTCGCCGACCTCCGCGACGGCTCCTGACCGCCGTCCACAGCCTGTGGATAGAACATGTGTACGACGGGCTCCGGCCGGGTCGGCATCGATCCCCGGATCGCTCAACCAGCCGTTCGGCCGGGACGGTGAAACCGAACCGAATCTTGGACAGTTTCCGTTAGCCGCTAACGGAAACTGTCCAAGATCTCGTGTCCTGGGGTCGCCCTCGAGGCAAGGTGGTCAGGTACGCCAGATCGACGCGGCCACCTCGCGCCGACGCTCGGCGAACAGGCCGTCCCGTGCCGCCGTTTCCAGCAGCTGACGTAGGTCCGACTCGAACGCGGGGAGCCGTCCACCGAACAGGTGCGGCGCCGAACTGGACAGCGAGAACACCGCCGACATGACCTCCTCGACGCGGCGTTCCACGACCATTCCCTGGTCGATCGTGAGATGAGTGGGGTCGGCGAAGCCCGCCTGCCGCATGATCTCGTCCTCGCCGCCCGGGGTGCCCGCCGGCAGCCACCCCTGCCCCGCCCGGCGGGCCGGCCCCAGATAGCTGGCGACCAGGTCGTCGACCTGCCGCCACGGTGGCCGGGGGTACGGCAGCGGGTCGTCCCCCGTCACGCCCTGGTGCGTGTTGGCGTGGACGTGGACCCACGCCCCGCCGGGCACGAGCATGCTCCGGACCCGACCGGCCACCAGCGGCCGGTCCATCCAGTGGAACGACTGGGCGAACGTGACCACCCGGAACGTACCCAGATCGGCCGGCAGTTCCTCGGCGCGCAAATGTCGCCACTCGACGCTTGTCAGTCCCACCTCGCGCGCCCTGCGGCCCGCCTCGACGAGCATGTCCCGGTCGGCGTCGACGCCCACCGCCGCCTCGAACAGGGGCGCGAGCAGCAGCGTCAACGACCCCGGCCCGCAGCCGACGTCCAGGAGCCGGCCGGTGCCGTCGAGCCCGAGTGCCGTCGCGACGGCGTCCGCGAGGCTGGGCGGGTACGGCATGCGTCCGACGCTGTAGTGACTGGCGCTGCCCGCGTACAACGTCTCGTCCCACTGCCACGCCGCGTCGGTCACGGCATCGATGAGACCACAAGACGAACGCCCGGCCGACCGATAAAGGTCTGCCGGGCGTTCGTGCTGCTCAAGCGAGCGGAGGATACGAGATTCGAACTCGTGAGGGTGTAAACCCAACACGCTTTCCAAGCGTGCGCCCTAGGCCTCTAGGCGAATCCTCCGCGAGCCAGAATACAGGCCCTCGTCGGCTGGGCCACCCCACCACCCCCTGAAGATCGACGGGCCGTCGGGTAGGCTGGGCGTCACCTCCCGTGCGGCGGTATCTCGTGAACCTCCCCAGGGCCGGAAGGCAGCAAGGATAAGCGAGCTCTGCCGGGTGCACGGGAGGCCTTTTTGTCTGCGGGCCGGTTGATCCACTCGACATCCTTGATGTCGGGGTGTCCCGGGCCTGCGGACACCCCGATTTCCAGGAAGACGGGTCGATCAAGCGCGGCAACCTCCGGCAACCCCAGCGCGCCGGGGTGGTGGGTGGTCACCCGCGCCCGACCGGCGCAGAATGGCTCGGTCGAGAGGAGGCGGGACGAGTGACGCTGGCGCTCTACCGCAAGTACCGGCCGCGTACCTTCGCCGAGGTCATCGGTCAGGAGCACGTGACCGAGCCGTTGTCGCAGGCGCTGCGCAGCGGCCGGCTCAACCACGCCTATCTCTTCTCCGGCCCTCGTGGCTGCGGCAAGACGTCAAGCGCCCGGATCCTGGCCCGCTCGCTCAACTGCGAGCAGGGCCCCACCCCCGAGCCGTGCGGCAAGTGCGAGTCCTGCCGCTCACTGGCCAACGACGGCGGCGGATCCATCGACGTGATCGAGATCGACGCGGCAAGCCACGGCGGTGTCGACGACGCCCGTGAGCTGCGCGAGCGCGCGTTCTTCGCGCCGGCCAGCAGCCGCTTCAAGATCTACGTGATCGACGAGGCGCACATGGTCTCGACACAGGGCTTCAACGCCCTGCTCAAGCTCGTCGAGGAGCCCCCGGAGTACGTCAAGTTCATCTTCGCCACCACCGAACCGGAGAAGGTCCTCGGCACTATCCGGTCGCGGACCCACCACTACCCGTTCCGGCTGATCCCGCCGAAGGTGCTCCGCCCGTACCTCGAGCAACTCACCCAGGCCGAGGGCGTCGCGGTCGAACCGGCGGTCTTCCCGCTCGTGGTCCGTGCCGGTGGCGGCAGCGCCCGGGACAGCCTCTCCGTGCTCGACCAGCTCATCGCTGGCGCCGGCCCCGAAGGCGTCAGCTACGCGCGGGCCGCGGCCCTGCTCGGGGTCACCGACGCCGCGCTCATCGACGAGATGTGCGACGCGCTGGCCGCCGGGGATGGCGCCGCCGCGTACGCCACGGTCGACCGGGTGGCCGAGGCCGGCCACGACCCACGCCGGTTCGCAGCCGATCTGCTGGAGCGGCTGCGCGACCTGATCGTGCTGCAGCAGGTGCCGGACGCCGCCGCGAAGGGCCTCATCGACGGCCCCGCCGACCAGATCGAGCGGATGGCCGCCCAAGCCTCCCAGCTCGGCCCGGGCACGCTGTCCCGCTGCGCCGACATCGTCCACGACGGCCTGGTGGAGATGCGCGGCACCACCGCGCCCCGGCTGCTGCTGGAGCTGATCTGCGCCCGGATGCTCCTGCCCGGCGCCGACGACTCCACCCGCGGCCTGCTCCAACGCCTGGAACGCATGGAGCGCCGTCTCACCCTGACCGGCACCGACGCGCCGCCGGCCGCCGCAACCAACCCAGGGGTACGCCCACAGCAAGCCCCTCCGGTTCCGGCTGCCGCACCGACCTCTGCACCGCCATGGTCCGTCGACCCGGTGGCGCCCTCGGCGCAGACCACCGCTGCCTCGGGTGTTACCGATTCCGGCTCTGCCGCGTCGCATGCTGCGGGTGTCGACTCGCCGATCGCGGTGTCGCCCGGCGCGTCAGCCGGCGGGCAGGCAGTCGCCGATCGGGCCGTACCCGTCTCGCCCGCCGGGCCGGGCACCGGCTCGCCGGCCCCACGCCGTGTGGTGCCGCCGTCGGCGGTGCTACCCGACCCGGCCACGCCCGAGCCGCCTCGACCGGGTGCGCCGGCCGCTGCGCTGGACGCGGTAGCGGTCCGACGGGTCTGGCCCGACGTGGTCGGCAAGGTCAACCGGACCAACAAGCGGATCGCCGCCCTCATGCGCGACGCCGTGGTACGCGAACTCGACGGCGACATGCTGGTGTTGACGGTGAAGTCGACAGTGCTGGCCAAGATGATGGCCGACCACGCGGCGGTGCTCACCGATGCGCTCTACGAGGAGTTGGGCGGGCGCTGGCAGATCCGCTGCGAGGTGGCCGGCGAACGGGGCGCCGCGTCGCTGTCCGGCCCGCCGCGCTCGCAGCCAGCCGCACCGGCCCGTCCCGCCGCACCGCCGGCCGCACCTGCCGAGCCGTCGGCACCGAATCCATCTGCCGCAGTCGCAACGCCGGGCACGGAGCCGGCCGCGACGAGCCTGAACGCCCCGTCGGGCGCACCGGGTGCCTCGAACATGCACGGCGCTGCCGCCGCAGGCGCGCAACCCGCCTCGGGGAACGTGCACGCCACGTCGGGCGCGCAGCCCGCGACGAGCATCAACACCACTGCTGCTCCGCCGAGCGCTCAGCCCACCGCGCGGATATCAACCGCCGCTTCCGGCCCGACCAGCGCGCCGCCTGCCCAAGCGAATCCGACAGGCGTCGCCGGCCCGGGTGCCCGTGGCGGCGTAGCTGCTGGAACGGGTGCGCCCGGTGGCCAGGGCTCCGGGGGACCCGCCTCCGGTAGCCACGGCAACGGTGGCCTGGGCTCTAGTGGCCTGGGCTCCGGCGGCCACGGTGCGGGCCAGCAGGGTGGAGCGCCGCCCACCGCTGCGGCGGATGACGATGACGACTGGCCGGAGGCGGCCCGCCCCGGCGGCGATGCCGCCGCTGCCGAGGCGACGGATGACGAGGACTGGCCGGAGGCCGCCCGTCCGGGTGGCGTGTCGGCCGGAAGCGACGCGGGCACCGGCGCACTTGACGGCTCCGGCTCGGCGCCTACAGCGACCGGCACGCACGGCACGGGCACTATCGGCACCGGCAGTAACGCCACGGGCACTATCGGCACGGGCAGCAACGCCACGGGCACTATCGGCACGGGCAGCAACGGTGCCGGCGGTCACGGCACCGGCGCGCACAGCGCTGGAGCAGGTAATTCCGGTCCAGCCGCCAGCGGCGGTAACCCGGGGGCGCGCGGGAACTCGGCACCGGCGGCCCGGCAGCCGGCTTCAGCCGGTGGTGCCCCGGTGAGCAGTGCCATCGCCGCAGCTCGCGCGGCGGCTGCGGGGCGCGGTGCGCGTACCGCATCGGCAGGCCGGCCTCCCGCGGACGCCGAATGGGCCGGCGAACCGCCCTACGACCCGGACTTCGACGGACCGTTGCGGGGCGGGCGGCCCGGCGCGGCGGCACCGGCGGCGACGCCCACCTACGAGGGATTCGACCCGGGCGACGAGCCGTTGGACGAGGTCATCGACGAGAAGACCGCCCGGGAGTCCAGCGAGGAGCAGGCGGTACGGCTGCTCCGCGAGACGTTCGGCGCCGAGAAGATCGACGAGGTCGACGCCCGCTAGTCAAACCGTGCGCGCCCCAACCTCGCCCGTCCCAACCTCGCGCGTCGATCATGGAGTTGTGGTGGGGGACAAACCACCCTTCACTGATCAAAGCGGGCACCACAACTCCATGATCGACGGGGCGAGGGTGGGACGGGCAGGGCGGGGCTAGGCGGGGCAGGGGCGCCGGGGGCTGGGGTTGGAGTTTCGGCTAGTAGGACTCCTGCACAGCAGGCCCACAGGGGGAACGGGAGTACGGCTATGCGTTCCATGCCTCCTACCCCGATCCCTATGCCTTGTTGGGCGGCGAACAGCACTGTTCCTACCAGCGCGGTGAGCCCGGCGGCGAGGGTGAGCCGCCGCCACCGGCCGAGCAGTGTGCTGCCTGGGGCGAAGCCGGCGAGGAGCAGGCCGATGTTGCCCACTCCCATGATCAGGAACGCGCCGAGGACGTGCAGGTTCTCGTCGACGTCGGCCGGGTAGCGGGCGGCGAGGGCGTACCCGATGGTGGCCAGCAGTAGCAGCGCCTGGGCCGAGCGGACCACACCGCCGCGACCGAGGATGCGCCAGGTCAGCAGGAGGCCGACGGCGAGGAGTGCGGCGGTGGCCAGCATCGCGGTGTTCATCAGCGGGTGCCAGGGCGAGCAGACGTAGCGGGGGCGGGTGGTGTCCCAGATCCCGCAGTGGACGTTGCCGAGGTCGCTGATGTTGTTGGTGGCCCAGCTGTAGGTGGGGTCCTGCCAGCGCAGGCCGGTCACCAGGTTGGCGACCAGGAAGACCGGTGCCGCGGCCACCAAGCACAACGCGCCGACGCGGCCGGTGCGGTTGAGATTCATGACGTCGAGCAGACCAGCGCGGCGGTGCCCGGCGCACTACCGCCAGATGGCCGATTGAGGGTGGTGGTAGCCGTACCCGGGGTCGTTCCGGCTGCTCGGCGTGGGCGCGCGCACCGGGCGGGGCGGGGGCGGCCACAGCGGTTAGGCTGGGCGGCGGCCGAGCAGACGAGTGCGAGAAGGAGCCATCCGTGCGCCCAGGTGGACAGCCGAACATGCAGCAGATGCTGAAGCAGGCGCAGAAGATGCAGCAGCAGATCGCCGCCGCGCAGGCCGAGTTGGCCGAGGCCGAGCTGACCGGTACGGCGGGCGGTGGACTTGTCACCGCGACCGTGTCCGGCTCCGGTGAGCTGAAGGCGATCAAGATCGACCCGAAGGCCGTCGACGCGGACGACGTTGAGACGCTTGAGGACCTTGTGGTTGCGGCCGTGCACAACGCCGCCGAGGCCGCACGGGAGCTGACCGAGCGCAAGATGGGCCCGGTCGCCGGTGGCATGGGCGGCCTCGGCCTGCCCGGTTTCTGAGCCGGCAGATGTACGAAGGTGCCATCCAGGACCTGATCGACGAGCTCGGTCGGCTGCCGGGCGTCGGCCCGAAGAGCGCTCAGCGGATCGCGTTCCACGTCCTGTCGGCGGATCCGGCCGACGTCAACCGGCTGGCCGGCGCGCTGCGCAAGGTCAAGGAGCTGGTGCGGTTCTGCACGACCTGCTACAACGTGGCCGAGTCCGAGCAGTGCCGGATCTGCCGCGACCCGCGCCGCACCAACGAGGTGCTGTGCGTGGTCGAGGAGCCCAAGGACGTGGTGGCCATCGAGCGGACCGGCGAGTTCCGGGGTCGCTACCACGTGCTCGGCGGCGCGATCAATCCGCTGGAGGGGATCGGGCCGGACAACCTGCGTATCCGGGAGTTGCTGATCCGGCTCGGTGACGGGACGGTGCGGGAGTTGATCCTTGCCACCGACCCGAACACCGAGGGCGAGGCGACCGCCACCTACCTGGCGCTGATGGTGAAGCCCATGGGCATCGCGGTGACCCGGTTGGCCAGTGGGCTGCCGGTCGGGGGCGACCTGGAGTACGCCGACGAGATCACCCTTGGTCGGGCCTTCGAGGGGCGCCGGGCAGTCTGAAATCCGTTTCGTGCAGCCGATGGTCGGCACCCGGTCCGGGTGCCGACCATCACCACGTCATGCCCTTGTCGCTGCCCTGAATTGATCTGACACCTGCGTGCTCATCGGGCCGGTTAGACGTAACAGTTTGGCATCGTGGATTCAGATTGTTCGGTGCAGAGCGATGTTGGCCTTCGATTCGAATGTCAAACGGCTGTTGGGGCACGATCCGATACCAACCGTCCACCCGCCTGTTTCCGGCTGGACGCCACGGGAGCTATGGTCACCGCCATCGGTGACCCCTGTCACCACGTTGTCCGTACCCCCAAGGACGAGGTGAAGCACGATGCGTGCACCCAGGCCGAAGGTCGCGATCGCGGCCGTCGCGGTCGCGGCCCTCGCGGTAGCAGGCTGCGCCGAGAGCAACCGCGACGACAGTTCCAGCGATAGTAAGAAGGACACCCTCGTCTTCGGCGTCGCCGGAGACCCGAAGGTGCTCGACCCGAGCTTCGCCAGCGACGGCGAGTCGCTGCGTGTGGCGCGTCAGGTCTTCGAGACCCTGGTCCGCCCGGAGGAGGGTGGCACCAAGGTCACCCCCGGTCTGGCCGAGTCCTGGACCCCGGACGCCGCCGGCACCACCTGGACCTTCAAGCTCCGCTCCGGTGTGAAGTTCCACGACGGCACCGACTTCAACGCCGAGGCCGTCTGCGTCAACTTCAACCGTTGGTACAACGCCAAGGGCCTCATGCAGAGCCCGGACGTGACCGCGTACTGGCAGGACGTCATGGGTGGCTTCGCCGCCAACGAGAACGCGGACCTGCCGCCGAGCCTCTTCAAGTCCTGCGCCGCCAAGGACGCGACCACCGTGGACCTGTCGTTCACGCGGGTCTCCAGCAAGATCCCGGCCGCGCTGATGCTGCCCTCGTTCTCCATCCACAGCCCGAAGGCGCTGCAGGAGTTCGACGCCAGCAACGTGGGCGGCACCGCGGACGACATCAAGTACCCGTCGTACGCCACTGAGCACCCGACCGGCACCGGCCCGTTCAAGTTCAAGTCCTGGGACGTCGCGAACAAGACGCTGACCCTGGAGCGCAACGAGGACTACGCCGGCACCAAGGCCAAGCTGAAGACCCTGATCTTCAAGACGATCTCGGACGAGAACGCTCGCAAGCAGGCGCTGCGCTCCGGTGACATCCAGGGTTACGACCTGGTTGGCCCGGCCGACGTTGAGCCGCTGAAGAGCGAGGGCTTCAACATGCTCACCCGCCCGGCGTTCAACGTGCTCTACCTGGCGATCAACCAGAAGGGCAACCCGAAGCTCGCCGACCTGAAGGTCCGGCAGGCCATCGCGTACGCGCTGAACCGTCAGCAGCTTGTCGACTCGAAGCTGCCCCCGGGCGCCAAGGTCGCCGACAACTTCATGCCCGACACCGTCGAGGGCTGGAACGGCGACGTCACCAAGTACACCTACGACCCGGCCAAGGCGAAGGCGCTGCTGGCCGAGGCCGGCGCGTCGAACCTCACGCTGAAGTTCCACTACCCGACCGAGGTCACCCGGCCGTACATGCCGAACCCGAAGGACATCTTCGAGCTGCTCTCGGCGGACCTGAAGGCGGTCGGCATCACGGTCGAGGCGATCCCGCTCAAGTGGAGCCCGGACTACCTCAACGCTACGACCTCGGGCAACAAGCACGACCTGCACTTCCTCGGCTGGACCGGTGACTACGGCGACGCCTACAACTTCATCGGTACGTTCTTCGACCGGCCGAAGGACGAGTGGGGCTTCAACAACAAGGCCCTGTTCGACCAGTTCAAGGACGCGGACGGCACCGCCGACATCGCGGCCCGGACCGAGAAGTACAAGGCCCTGAACAAGTCCGTGATGGACTTCCTGCCTGGTGTGCCGATCTCGCACTCGCCGCCGGCGATCGTGTTCGGCAAGGACGTGACCGGCGTCAAGGCGAGCCCGCTCACCGACGAGCGCTTCGCCACCGCCGAGTTCAAGTAAGTCCTGATCTGACGCAAGGAACGCGGGCGGGCGCTGTCGCACAGCGCCCGCCCGCAACCCTCCGCACCCCTTCGAGGCCGCCGTGTTCCGGTTCATCGTCAGGCGCCTGCTTCAGCTGATACCCACGCTGTTCGGGCTCTCCCTTCTGCTCTTCATCTGGCTCCGCCGGCTGCCCGGCGGCCCGGAGACCGCGATCCTCGGCGAGCGCGGTACGCCCGAGATGCGTGCCGCCATCCGCCGCAACATGGGCCTCGACGAGCCCATCCTGGTGCAGTACGGGCGGTTCGTTCGCCGGATGATCAAGCTCGATCTGGGCACCTCGACCTCCACGAAGCGGGCGGTCACCACCGAGTTCATCGAGCGCTTCCCCGGAACCGTGGAGCTGACGATCACCGCGATGGTGATCGCGATCGGCGTCGGCATCCCGCTGGGCTATCTGGCCGCCCGCCGTCGGGGCCGGTTCCTGGACCACGCCTCGGTGGGCGGGTCGCTGATCGGCATCTGCATCCCGGTCTTCTTCCTCGGCTACGTGCTCAAGGCGATCTTCTCGGAGAACCTGCACTGGTTCCCGTCCAGCGGTCGGCAGGACCCGACGCTCGGCGCGACCCGGATCACCAACTTCTTCGTCCTCGACGGGCTCATGACCCGCGAGTGGGACGCGGCAGCCGACGCCCTCTGGCATCTCGTGCTGCCCGCCATCGCGCTGGCCAGCATCCCGCTGGCGATCATCGTCCGGATCACCCGGGCGAGCGTGCTGGAGGTGCTCAACGAGGACTTCGTCCGGACCGCCGAGGCCAAGGGTCTGACCGAGCGGACGGTCCGTACCCGGCACGTGCTGCGTAACGCGATGCTGCCGGTGGCCACGTCGATCGGCCTGCTCGCCGGCGGTCTGCTCTCCGGCGCCGTACTGACCGAGACCGTCTTCGCCTTCAGCGGCATCGGGGCCTTCGTCGCCGAGGCCATCGGCCAACGCGACTATCCGGTGCTGATGGGCTTCATTCTGATCATCGCGGTGGTGTACGTGCTGGTGAACCTTCTGGTCGACCTCTCCTACAGCTTCATCGACCCGAGGGTGAGGGTGCGATGACCCTCAGCCCGGGCAAGAAGCGCGAAAAGATCGACCGGCTCTCGGAGTTGGCCGCCCGCGACGACGAGCGTGGCGTCAGCCTGTGGCAGGAGGCTTTCCGCCGGCTGCGCGGTAACCCGGCGGCAGTCGTCGGTGCGGTCATCCTGGCGATCTTCGTGTTGGTCGCGGTGATCGGGCCGTTCCTCGTGCCGTACGCGCCGACCGACACGATCGGCATCCGTGAGGGTCTGATCAAGCCGGGTGTCATCCCCGGCCCCAACGGCGACCACTGGTTCGGCTACGACCACCAGGGTCGTGACGAGTTCAGCCGGATGATTGTGGGTGCCCGGCAGACTCTGCTGGTCGGCGTGGTCTCCACACTGATCGGCCTGGCGGTCGGCGCGCTCATCGGCGGCGTCTCCGGTGCCGCGGCCGGCCTCGGTGGCCGGTGGGGGCGGTGGATCGACACCACCCTGATGCGGTTCGTCGACATGCTGCTGGCGATGCCGAGCCTGCTGCTGGCGGTAAGCATCGCCGCGCTGCTCGGTGCCAGCCTGACCACTGTGATGATCGCGGTCGGCGTGGTCTCGGTGCCGGTCTTCGCCCGGCTGCTGCGCGGCTCGATGATCTCCCAGGCCAACAGCGACTACGTGCTGGCGGCCACCTCGCTCGGCGTGAAGAAGTCGAAGATCGCACTGACCCACGTGGTGCCGAACTCCCTCGCCCCGGTGATCGTGCAGGCCACCCTGACCCTGGCCACCGCGATCATCGAGGCCGCGGCGCTCTCGTTCCTGGGTCTGGGCAACCCCGACACCGCCGTACCGGAATGGGGGGTCATGCTCGCCGACGCGCAGCAGTACCTCGGCATCCGACCGTCACTGGCGATCTACCCGGCGGTCGCGATCATCATCACCGCGCTCGGCTTCACCCTGCTGGGTGAGGCGATGCGCGAGGCCCTCGACCCGAAGCTGCGGAAGTAGGCCCCCTGATGGCACTGCTCGAAGTGGATGATCTGTCCGTCACGTTCGCCCGGCGGGGCCAGCGGGCCGTGCACGCGGTCGACGGCGTGTCCTTCTCCGTCGACGCCGGTGAGGTCGTCGGCCTGGTCGGCGAGTCCGGCTGCGGCAAGAGCGTCACGTCACTGGCGATCATGGGCCTGTTGCCGAAGCAGCCTGGCCTGCGCGTCGGTGGCAAGGCCGTCTTCGACGGCACCGACCTGCTCCAGCTCGACGACCGGTCCCGGCGTGACATCCGGGGCCGGGACATCGCGATGATCTTCCAGGACCCGCTCTCCTCGCTGAACCCGGTGATCCCGATCGGGTTGCAGGTGACCGAGGTGCTCGCCCGGCACCGGGGGATGAAGGGCGAGACCGCGGCCAAGGAGGCTGCGTCGCTGCTGGACCGGGTCGGCATCCCGGACCCGAAGCGCCGGCTGAAGGAGTACCCGCACCAGCTCTCCGGCGGGATGCGGCAGCGGGCGTTGATCGCGATGGCGGTGGCCTGCCAGCCTCGGCTGCTGATCGCCGACGAGCCGACCACCGCGCTGGACGTCACCATCCAGGCCCAGATCCTGGAGCTGCTCAAGGAACTGGTCCGGGACTCCGGCACCGCGCTGCTGATGATCACGCACGATCTCGGTGTGGTGGCCGGCATGGTCGACACCGTCAACGTGCTCTACGCCGGCCGGGTGGTGGAGACGGCCCGCCGTCGTCCGCTGTTCCGCGAGCCGCGTCACCCGTACACAGTGGGTCTGCTCGGTTCGGTGCCGCGCCTGGACGCCGGGCGGGGCGAGAAGCTCACCCCGATTCCCGGTTCGGTCCGGGATCTGCTGCCCTGGCCGGATGGCTGCGCCTTCGCCCCGCGTTGCGCCCGTCGGACCGACGAGTGTGTGGGGCAGTCGCCGGAGCTGGTACACACCTACGACGGGCGGAGCTACCGGTGCGTCAACCCGGAGCCCGTGCCCGGCACGGTGCCCGCCCCACGCGAGGAGGAGCCAGCGTGAGCGACAACGACATCCTCGTCGAGGTACGCGACCTGAAGGTGCACTTCCCGATCAGACGGGGAGTGCTCTTCGACCGGGTGGTCGGGCATGTGAAGGCCGTCGACGGGGTCGACCTGAGCATCCCGCGCGGCAAGACGTACGGGCTGGTCGGTGAGTCCGGCTGCGGAAAGTCGACGCTCGGTCGTGCACTGCTCCAGCTCACACCGCCGACCGCGGGCGAGGTGAACTTCGACGGCGTCGAGCTGACGAAGCTGCCGGCGGGCAAGCTGCGCACCATGCGGCGCCGGATGCAGATGATCTTCCAGGACCCGATGTCCAGCCTCGACCCCCGGCAGAACGTCGAGTCGATCCTGACCGAGGGCCTCCAGACCCATGGGATCGGCGCCGACCGCAACGACCGTCGGCGGATCATCGGCGAGACCCTTGACGCTGTGGGGCTGCCCCGTTGGGCGCTGTCCCGCTACCCGCACGAGTTCTCCGGCGGGCAGCGCCAGCGCATCGGCATCGCCCGTGCGGTGGTGCTCGGGCCGGAGCTGATCGTCGCCGACGAGCCGGTCTCGGCGCTGGACGTCTCGATCCAGGCCCAGGTCGTGAACCTGCTCGACGAGCTACAGGACAGCCTCGGGCTGACCTACCTGGTGATCGCGCACGACCTGGCGGTCGTGCGGCACATCTCCGACACTGTCGGCGTGATGTACCTGGGCGCGCTTGTCGAGGAAGCGCCGAGCGACCGTCTCTACACCGAGCCGCTGCATCCGTACACCCGGGCGTTGATGTCCGCGGTGCCCGTGCCGGACCCGGATGTGGAGGACCGGCGGGAGCGGATCCTGCTCGCGGGCGACCTGCCCTCGCCGGCCAACCCGCCGTCCGGCTGCCGTTTCCACACGCGCTGCCCGTGGGCGCAGCCCACCCGCTGCGCCGACGAGCGGCCGGTGCTGCGGGAGATCGGCACCAGCCGGGTGGCCTGCCACTTCGCCGAGCAGATCGCCAGTGGGGAACTGCGCCCGCACAAGGTCAGCGTGCAGATCGTCCGCCCCGAGGGCGAGGGCGAGTCACCGGGCGTGGTCTCCGCACCCAGCGAGCCCGGCTCGTACGTCTGACGGGGCGCGGGGCCGTTGCCTCGTGAGCGTGATACCTCTGAGTCATCAAGATGACTCAGAGGTATCACTTTGTCGGGCGCGGTCAGCCCTCCGGGCGGTGCAGCAGTGCCACAGCGACACCGTGCACCGCGTCCAGCCCTGCCGGGTCGCCCAGCGGGACCGACCCGCCGGTCACCGCGTACCACTCGTCGGCGTCCTTGTACTGCACCTGCAGCGTGACCTTGCCGTCCGCGTAATCGGTGCGCAGGGTCAACTCGCCGGTGACGACGCCGACCTCGTCGGTCATCACCCCGCCCGGCCCCGGCACGATGTCGGCGGTACGGCTCTGCGCGCCGCCGGCACCGTCGGAATCCGCGACCATGCCGGCCCCCGGCACGGCGGCCGGGGTCTCGGCGGCACCGTCCGCGGTCATGCCTGCTGTGGCCGGGGTCTTGTCACCAGCCCCCTCGGCCTCTGTCACGAATTGCTCCCCACCCTGCAGCCCTCCAACATGTCGGTCAGAGCGGACTTCTCCGCACTGGTCACCGTCAGTCGCCAGTAGTGCTTGACGGCTACCCAGTCTTCCGCGTACTGACACCAGTACGACCGGTTTGCTGGCTTCCACTGGGACGGGTCCTGGTCACCCTTCGACCGATTCGACGACGCCGAAACCGCGAAGAGCTGCGGTCGTGTGGTGTCGTTCGCGAAATCGCCGCGCTTCGCGTCGTCCCACTCGTCGGCACCCGAGCGCCACGCGTTGGCCAACGGCACCATGTGGTCGATGTCCACGTCGGAGGGGTCGGCGGCGCTGCGACCGTCGTACACGCTCTCCCACCGACCACCGACCACGTTGCAGCCCGACAGCTTCACGTCCTCGCCGTCGCGCTGCAGGATGGTGTCCCGCACATCGCAGTTCTTGCCGGTGTTCCGCCAGTGCGGAAAACGGCTCCGGCTGTAGCCCTTCATCGAGCCTGCTTCGGCGACGGTCAGCTCACCCAACTGCTGGGCCGTGTTGCCGCCGCCACCCGACGACGGGGCAGCCTCCGGTTCATCCGGTGGGACACAACCGGCAACGCCAAGCGCCAGCGCCGCGACGAGCGCGGTCACCGCCGCGCGCGATCCTGATCTGGTACGCACAGACGACACCTCTCCAGCTTGCGGGCTCCCGGCGATTGCGCACAGTACCCGGGGAACGGTTTCGGCGTTTCGTGGCGTCTCCCACATCCTGCAGGGCAGATTGGTGAGATGACCGCCTCCGCACCCGCGCCCGCTCTGCGGATGGGCACCGCCGCCGGTCGGGGGACGCTGCTCGCCGCAGTCCTCGCCTCCGGAATGGTCTTCCTCGACAGCACCGTCGTCAACGTGGCGCTGCCGAAACTCGGCCAGGATCTCGATGCCAATGTGGCCGATCTTCAGTGGACCGTCAACGGCTACCTGCTGATGCTGGCGGCGTTCGTGCTGCTCGGCGGGGCACTCGGGGACCGTTTCGGCAGGCGTCGGGTCTTCCTGATCGGGGTGGTGTGGTTCACCGTAGCCTCGGTGCTGTGCGGGCTGGCCCAGGGCACCGGCGCGCTCATCGCGGCCCGGTTCCTCCAGGGTATCGGCGGCGCGCTGCTCACCCCCGGGTCCCTGTCGGTGCTCCAGGCGAGCTTCCACCCCGACGACCGAGGGCGGGCGATCGGTGCCTGGGCCGGACTGTCCGGTGTCTCCACGGCATTGGGTCCGTTCATCGGCGGCTGGCTGATCGACGCCCTGTCCTGGCGGTGGATCTTCTTCCTGAACGTGCCGCTCGCCGTACTCGTGGTGCTGGCCGCCGTGCGGTGGGTGCCGGAGAGCCGTGACGAGAACGTCTCGCGGACGCAGGGACCGGGGCGCACCCGACGCCGGTTCGACGTGGCCGGGGCGCTGCTCGGCGCGCTCGCACTCGCCGGCATTACGTACGCCCTCATCGACGCGCCCGCGCGCGGCCACACCTCCGCCCCGGTGCTTGTCGCGGCGCTCGTCGGAGTGCTGGCCGCAGTGGCGTTCGTCCTCTTGGAACGGCGACGCGGCGACACGGCGATGCTGCCCACCGGGCTCTTCAGCAGTCGACTTTTCTCGGTGCTGAACATCTTCACAGTGGTGGTCTACGCGGCGCTCGGCGGTTTCACCTTCTTCTTCGCCGTCTATCTCCAGAACGTCGTCGAGTGGTCGGCCTTCCGCACCGGGATCGCGCTGCTGCCGATGACGGTCCTGCTGCTCGTCGGATCGGCACGGGCCGGTGCGCTGTCCGCGCGGATCGGCCCGCGGCTGCCGCTTGCCGTCGGGCCGGTGGTGGCCGCCGCCGGTCTGCTGCTGCTCCGCGGCGTCGGGCCGGGCGCGTCGTACTGGCGGGACGTACTGCCGGGAGTGCTGCTCTTCGGTCTCGGACTGACCCTTGTGGTGGCGCCCCTGACCGCGTCGGTGCTGGCGGCGGTGCAGGACCGGTTCTCCGGGGTGGCCAGCGGCTTCAACAACGCCGCGTCCCGGGCCGGCGGTCTGCTAGCGGTCGCCGCATTGCCGCTGCTTGTCGGCCTCTCCGGTGGCGGGTACGAGCAGAAGGCCGCGCTCACCGACGCGTACCGTGCTTCGTTGCTGTGGTGTGCGGGCCTGCTGCTGGCCGGCGCCGCGCTGGCGCTCGTGCTGGTCCACCGACCGCCCCGCGCGGCCCCGCCGTCGCAGCCCTGCCACTCGATGCCCGCCGCGACACCTCCGCGATAGGAAACGCCCCGATGTAAGGAAGGGCCCCTTGTTAACGCCTGGGCGCTAACAAGGGGCCCTTCCTTACAGCTCAGCGGCGGGCGCGGTTGACGGCGCTGGTGACCGCCTTGATCGAGGCGGTGACGATGTTGGCGTCGGTGCCGACACCCCACACCGTGTGACCGTCCACCTCGCACTCCACGTACGCGGCGGCCTGCGCGTCCCCACCGGAGGACAGCGCGTGCTCGTGGTAGTCGAGCACCCGGACGCCGACGCCGATCGACTGGAGCGCGTTGACGTACGCATCGATCGGGCCGTTGCCGATCGCCGTGAGCGACCGCTCCTCGGCGCCGACGCCGACCTGGGCCTCGATCTCGACCTTGCCGTCGGTGGTGCCGATCGTGTAGCCGGCCAGCCGGACCGCCGGGTCAGGCTGGTGGTCGAGCAGGTAGTGCGTCGCGAAGATCTCCCACATGGCGGCCGGCTCGACCTCGCCGCCGTCGTGGTCGGTGACCTGCTGCACCACACCGGAGAACTCGATCTGGAGCCGCCGGGGCAGGTCCAGCTGGTGCTCGCTCTTCATGATGTACGCGACGCCGCCCTTGCCGGACTGCGAGTTGACCCGGATGACCGCCTCGTAGGTGCGGCCCAGGTCCTTCGGGTCGATCGGCAGGTACGGCACCGCCCAGGTCTGCTCGTCCACAGGCACGCCGGCCGCCTTCGCGTCGGCGTTGAGGGCGTCGAAGCCCTTCTTGATGGCGTCCTGGTGGGAGCCGGAGAAGGCGGTGTAGACCAGGTCGCCCGCGTACGGGTGGCGCTCGTGCACGGGCAGCTGGTTGCAGTATTCGACGGCCCGCCGGATCTCGTCGATGTTGGAGAAGGAGATCATCGGGTCGATGCCCTGGGAGAACAGGTTGAGCCCCAGCGTCACCAGGTCGACGTTGCCGGTGCGCTCGCCGTTGCCGAACAGGCAGCCCTCGATGCGGTCCGCGCCGGCGAGCAGGCCCAGCTCGGCGGCGGCCACACCGGTGCCCCGGTCGTTGTGCGGGTGCAGGCTCAGCACCACGCTGTCGCGGCGCGGCAGGTGCCGGTGCATCCACTCGATCGAGTCGGCGTACACGTTCGGCGTCGCCATCTCGACGGTGGCCGGCAGGTTGATGATCAGCGGGCGGTCGGGCGTCGGGTCGATCACGTCGATGACCCGGGAGCAGACCTCCAGCGCGTACTCCAGCTCGGTGCCCGTGTAGGACTCCGGCGAGTACTCGTAGAAGATCTCGGTGTCCGGGGTGTGGATCTCTGCGTACTTCTGGCAGAGCCGGGCGCCGCTGGTGGCGATGTCGGCGATGCCGTCGCGGTCCAGGCCGAATACGACCCGGCGCTGGAGCGTGGACGTCGAGTTGTAGAAGTGCACGATGGCCCGCTTCGCGCCGCGCAGCGACTCGAACGTCCGGTCGATCAGGTGCTCCCGACACTGGGTGAGGACCTGGATCGTGACGTCGTCCGGGATCATGTCCTGTTCGATGAGCTGCCGGACGAAGTCGAAGTCGGTCTGGCTCGCCGACGGGAAGCCGACCTCGATCTCCTTGTAGCCCATCTGCACCAGCAACTGGAACATCCGGCGCTTGCGCTCGGGTGACATCGGGTCGATCAGCGCCTGGTTGCCGTCGCGCAGGTCTACCGCGCACCACCGCGGCGCGGCCTCGACGTGGCGGGTGGGCCAGGTGCGATCCGGCAGGTCGATGCGGAACTGCTCCTGGTACGGCTGGTAGCGGTGGTACGGCATTCCGCTCGGGCGCTGCCGGGCGAAGGGATCGGTCTCAGCGTCGGTGACAGGTTGAGCCATCTCAGAGTGCTCCCTGGAACATGTGGCGTCAGCAGATCGGAAGGTGTCGGCGAGGCGTCGGGCTGCGGTGCCCACGCGACTGCCGATGAAAAGCTCGGATGTGCTGGACGGCGCGATGCGACTCCGCGACGAGGTGCCGGCCGGTTAGGCCTCGTCGCGGCGGCTAAGGAGAAGAAGCGCCTGCCACATGACCAGGTCACCCTACGTGATGGAACTGGGGGTGGAAAGGAACGTCCGGACTATGGGACCGACGTCATGTTCTCCTCCGGGGCCATGGCACCCAGCCTCGGAGTCCGCTCAGCCCAGGCCACCACGGGCACGATCGCGAGCCCGACCAGAACGAAGATCGCCGCCGTCGGATACCAGCCCCATCCGCCGGTGGTCACCCCGAGCGCCGTCAGCCCGGCCGGGGCGATCAGGAACTGCACCTGCGTGCCCAGGCGTAACGCCCCCACGTAGGCGCCGCGCTGGTCGGCCGGTGGCAGGGTGGCCGTGAGGCCCCAGGTGCCCGCCGACTCGATCAACTCGGCGAGGATCAGCAGCGTCGCGGCGGCCACGAGCACCACGATGGTGAGCCCACCCCGGGTAACGCCGGAGATCGGCAGGACCAGGCAGAACACGGCGATCAGCAGGCCGCCCCGGCGCGACGCCCGCGCCGCGCCCGCAGCGGTGTCGGCGCCCCGGCTGACGCGTACCTGGAGCAGCACGATCAGGACCGTGTTGAGCAGCACCAGAGCGGCGATCACCGTCTTCGGGGCATCCGTGTGGGTGAGGATCCAGAGCGGCATCACCGTCAGGTACAGCACCCCGTGCGCGGTGAGCAGCCCGGACAGCAGGGACACCGCCAGGAACGGCCGGTCCCGCAGTACGGCGAGCCGGCTCATCGGCTCCGTGGGCCGGACCACGTGGGGCAGCCGTGGCAGTCGCCGCACGAACAGGGCCGTCACCAGGATCACCGTCGAGATGAACCAGACCATCCCCCGGTACGCCGCCATCGTGTCCACCGCCAGCACCACGCCGCTGATCACCGCGCCCAGCCCGAACCCGACGTTCAGCGACGAACGCTGGTACGCCATCCCCGTGACCCGTTCCGCCGGAGGGAGCGCGTTGATCGAGTAGACCTGACGGGCCACGCCGGTGGCGGCGTCCACGGTCGCCAGCGCCACCACCACGGCGAGGAAGCCCGCGAAGCCGCCGACGAACGGGTACGTCGCGAAGAGCATCGCGTCCAGCACCAGCCCGAACACCCAGACCCGCTGCGGTCCGTACCTGTCGGTGAGCCCGCCCAGCGGGACCGTGCCCAGCAGCGACACCCCCGCCGCGATGGACAGCCCCAGCCCGACCTGGGCGGCGCTGAGCCCGAGCGCCCGTGTGAAGAAGACGGCGCTGCCGGCGTGGAACAGGCCGCTACCGACGGCGTAGACCATTGCCTGCACGGCCAGGGCGCGGGTCAGCCCGGGCGGCGGTACGACGTTACGGACGGCGGTGCGGATGATGTCTCTGGCCCCCATGGCTGCTGAGTGAATCGTGCCCCCACGGCATCGGTCGAACCTTTTAGGCTGGGCCGAATCGTGCGGGGGTGCGTGTGTCGGAGTTGCGGTTCAGCCTGGCCGACGTCGCGGGAGTACGGCTCGCCGTGTCGCCGGTCAACGAGACGGTCATGAGCATGTGGGCGCTTGGCAGCCCGGTCCGCTATGCGGTGCACCTGCCCTGGATCGACAGGGCCCGGGTGACGGTGCGTCGTCCCGAGGTGGCCGCCCGGGTTCGCCCGCTCACGGAGTTGGCCCGGGCGGGTTGCTGGTTGCCCGACTTCCTCACCCCGGCGGCCCGACCGAACGTGGAGATGGCCGAGCAACTGGACCAGATCGCCGCGACGCCGCCGGCCGTGGTGGTCCAGGACCTGCTGGCGACCACCCCGCGCCGGCCGCTGAGCCCGTTCGGGCTTGCGCTGCTCGCCGATCCCCGCGGGCTGCTGCCGCAGCTCGTCGACGCCGTACGGGTCTGGTACGACGAGGCGATCGCCCCGGACTGGCCGCGGATGCGGGCGCTTCTCGACGCCGATGTGGCGTACCGCGCCGCTCAGCTCGCCGAGGGCGGTGCCGGCCGGTTCTTCGAGCAGCTCCACCCGAGCCTGCGCTGGCTCGGTGACCGGGTGGTCAGCGACGACCCGTTCGAGCGGGACTTCGACCTGCGCGGTCGTGGGTTGGCGCTCAACCCGACGGTGTTCACCGAGCGGCGGGTGCTGTGGAACCTGCTGGAGGACTCGCTGCCGGCCGGCGCGTACCCGGTCCGGGCTGTCGGAACGCTCTGGGAGGCGACCCCGTCGCCACCTGGTGACTCGCTGGCACGGGTGGTCGGCCCGGGCCGGGCGGCGCTGCTGCACCTGCTCGACACCGCGACCAGCACCACCGATCTGGCCCGACTCACCGGGATGTCCGCCGGGAACGTCTCCCAGCACCTGGCCGCGCTGCACGCCGCCGGCCTGGTCCACCGGGTTCGGCAGGGCCGGCACGTCCTCTACGGCAATACCGAGGCCGCGAAGGTCCTGCTCCGGGCAAGCCGTGGCGGGTGATCCGAGGGGCGCTCAGCAGAGCAGCAGGTCGGTGACCGGGCGGCGGTGACGGAGGCCGGTTTCGCGGGCGCGCAGGTCGGCCGGGAGGGCGAACGGGTCCCCGAGACGGCCGACGGCGGCGACAACCAGCGGGCGTACGCCGACGGGCAGGTTGAGCTCGGTGGCGAGGCTGACCTGGTCGAAGCGGGTGAGTTGACGCACGTGCAGGCCGAGCGCGGTGGCCTGAAGGGTCAGGTGGGCCATCGCCTGACCGAGGTCGTACGCGGCACGCTCGGCGTCCCCGCCGGTGTGCGCGCCGACCACCAGTGTTGCGGCGTGCCGGGCCCAGCACTGGTCGTCGTCCGGGAGGCTGACCATGATCCGCTTCCAGTTCTCGTCGTCCCGGTGACCGAGGGCGAACCGCCAGGGCTGCCCGTTCTCCTCCGACGGCGCCCAGCGCGCGGCCTCCAGCAGTGAGGCCGCCTCGTCCGGGGTCAGCTCGGCGCGGGGGTCGAAGGCCCAGGGGCTCCAGCGGAAGGCGAGCAGCGGGGTGAGGTCAGCCATGCCGAGAATCGTCCTGTATGGGTGATTCGCCGCTCAGGATGGGCTCCCCAAATGTGGTCAATGACACCCGTAACGGGACGAAGGTCAAGACGTTCCCGCGCCTGGGCTGTCCGACGGGTCAGGAGTCGGCGGCGCCGCCGTGCCGAGGGGCTCCACGTCCACCACCACCGGCCCGGCCAACTGCACGCTCGCCGGCGCGGGACCGGGCGGGGCGGCCAGCCGCAGCGTCCCGGCCGCCGTCCGGACACCTGTCGGCGTGCCGTCCCGGTCGTAGCAGTAGATGCCGACGTCCAACGGGGCGTTCAGCGAAGCCGAGGTGGACTCCACCGAGTAGCAGGCGCCGGTGACGCCCTCCTGCGGGCTGGCCGGAGCCACCGCCAACGGCGCACGCCTGTCGGTAAGCACAGCCAGCCAGTCGGTGAGCGGATGGTGGACGCGAGGGTCCAACCGGCGCGGGAGCGCGTCGTCGCGATCCCCGAGGCGTACGCAGTGCGCCGGCTCCGGTCGAGCGCTCGACGGCAGGGCGCACTGGAACAGCCCGTCGGTGGTGGCCGCCAGCGAGACGTCGACGGTGCCGCCAAGCGCACCACCTGGCACGTCGACCCGCCAACTGCCGTCGTTCGCGCTTGTGAACACGATGCTGCGGTCCGGTCGGCCGGGCTGGCTGAAGACGTACTGCGCCACGAGGTGGCGATCCTGCGCGGCCGCGGCCAGGGCGGCAAGCTCGTCCCGGGCGGCGTCCACCCTCACCGGCCCGGGATCGACAGGCGGTGGGGGAGCGGGTTGCTCGCTGGTGCAGGAGACCAGGACAGCAGGCAGGGCGAACACGAGCGGCCCGAGCACGCGGCCGGCCGAGCGGATGAGGACGGGCACCGGCTCATTCTGATGGGTGCCGCAGGATCGCGGGGAAGCGGCGCGCGGCGTGCCCTCGGCGTGTCGGGCGCGGCGTGCCGACGTACCGTGCGGGCTTGCGGACCTGGTCACCCGCGCTGGCCGTTGGCCCGCGCGGGCCGGATGGTGGGATCACACAACCCGGCGTCCTGACCCGCCGGATACCCTCATGGGGTCTGACACGCGCCGCCGGCCCCGGTTCCGGCGGCGTCGGCACGCTCAGGGACGCTGGGAGGGAGTGCACCGTCGTGGCACTCGTGGTGCAGAAGTACGGCGGGTCCTCCGTCGCCAATGCCGAGCGCATCAAGCGGGTGGCCGAGCGCATCGTCGCCGCCCGTAAAGCTGGCGACGACGTCGTGGTGGTGGTCTCCGCGATGGGAGACACCACCGACGAGTTGCTCGACCTGGCCAATCAGGTCAGCCCGTTGCCGCCGGGCCGCGAGCTGGACATGCTGCTCACCGCCGGGGAGCGGATCTCGATGGCCCTGCTGGCCATGGCGATCCACAACCTGGGGTACGAAGCCCGCTCGTTCACCGGCTCGCAGGCCGGCGTGATCACCACCTCGGTGCACGGTCGCGCACGGATCATCGACGTCACCCCCGGGCGGCTCAAGGGCGCGCTCGACGAGGGCGCTGTGGTGATCGTGGCCGGTTTCCAGGGCGTCTCGCAGGACACCAAGGACGTCACCACGCTGGGTCGGGGCGGTTCGGACACCACTGCCGTGGCGCTCGCCGCCGCGCTGCACGCCGACGTGTGCGAGATCTACACCGACGTCGACGGCATCTTCACCGCCGACCCTCGGATCGTGCCCAACGCGCGGCACATCCAGCAGATCACCTACGAGGAGATGCTGGAGTTGGCCGCGTGCGGCGCCAAGGTGCTGCACCTTCGTAGCGTGGAGTACGCCCGCCGGGCGGGGTTGCCGATCCACGTCCGTTCGTCATACTCGACCAACACCGGCACGATGGTCACCGGATCGATGGAGGACCTTTCCATGGAGCAGGCACTGATCACCGGGGTCGCGCACGACCGCAGCGAGGCCAAGATCACGATCGTCGGCGTGCCCGACGAGCCGGGTGCCGCCGCGCGGATCTTCGACACCGTCGCCGGTGCCGAGATCAACCTCGACATGATCGTGCAGAACGTCTCCACCGAGGGCACCGGCCGGACGGACATCTCGTTCACGCTGCCCAAGGCCGACGGCCCGACCGCGATGGCCGCCCTCAGCAAGATCCAGGAGCCGGTCAAGTTCAAGGGCCTGCTCTACGACGACCACGTCGGCAAGGTCTCGCTGATCGGCGCCGGCATGCGCTCGCACCCCGGTGTGGCCGCCGGCTTCTTCGCCGCGCTCGGCGCGGCAGGTGTCAACATCGAGATGATCTCCACCTCCGAGATCCGGGTCTCCGTCGTCTGCCGGGACACCGACCTCGACGCCGCGGTGCGCGCCATCCACGACGCGTTCGAGTTGGGCGGCGACAGCGAAGCCGTTGTCTACGCGGGGACGGGTAGGTAGCGCCCCATGACGGCGCTGCCCACCCTCGCCGTGGTCGGAGCGACAGGTGCCGTCGGCACCGTGATGTGTGAGCTGCTCACCGGGCGTCGCAACGTCTGGGGTGAGATCCGGCTCCTCGCCTCCGAGCGGTCGGTCGGCAAGCGGGTGCAGTGCCGGGGCGAGGAACTCGTCGTCCAGGCGTTGACACCGGAGGCCTTCGACGGCGTCGACGTGGCGATGTTCGACGTGCCTGACGAGGTCTCCGCCGAGTGGGCGCCGATCGCCGTCGCCCGCGGCGCGATCGCCGTCGACAACTCCGGCGCCTTCCGGATGGACCGGGACGTCCCGCTCGTCGTTCCGGAGATCAATCCCGAGGAGGTACGCAACAGGCCCCGGGGCATCATCGCGAACGCCAACTGCACCACCCTCGCGATGATCGTCGCGGTCGCCCCGCTGCACCGCGAGTACGGCCTGCGGGAATTGGTGCTCGCCTCCTACCAGGCGGTCTCCGGAGCAGGCAAAGCCGGGGTGGACATCCTGCACGACCAACTCGCCAAGGTCGCCGGTGATCGCGCGCTCGGCTCGCGCACCGGCGACGTCCGCCAGGCCGTCGGCGACGACCTCGGCCCGTTCCCGGCCCCGCTGGCGCTCAACGTGGTGCCCTGGGCCGGCTCACCCGCCGACGACGGCTGGTCGTCCGAGGAAATGAAGATCCGCAACGAGTCGCGGAAGATCCTCGGCCTGCCCGACCTCAAGGTCAGCGCCACCTGCGTCCGGGTGCCAGTCGTGACCGCCCACTCGGTGGCCGTCCACGCGGTCTTCGCCACCGAGGTGGACGCCGAAGGCGCCCGCGAGGCGCTGCGCAACGCGCCCGGCGTGATCCTCGTCGACGACCCCGCCTCTGGGGAGTTCCCGATGCCGATCGACGCGGTCGGCACCGACCCCTCCTGGGTGGGTCGGATCCGCCGCGCCCTCGACGACCCGCGCGCCCTGGACTTCTTCGTCACCGGCGACAACCTCCGCAAGGGCGCAGCCCTCAACACGGCCCAGATAGCCGAACTAATAGCCAAAGAGCTAAAAAACCAGTAACCGGCGCCCCTGCCCTGCGCTGCCCCGTCGCTGCCCTGCCCTGCCCTCCCCGCCCCCGTCGATCATGGAGTTGTGGTGGGCAGATGGTGTCGTGATGCCCGGTTTATGAGGCACCACAACTCCATGATCGACCCCGCAGGGGGAGGGCGCGCGGGCGCGGGGGAGCAGCGCGAGGGCCAGATTTGGTTAGGCCGCTGCTAGGTGGACTCCGTCTCGGCCTTGGCGTTTTACCGCGTAGAGGGCCTGGTCGGCTCTTCGCAGGGTGCCGTCGGGGGACTCGCCGGGGCGGGGCAGCGCAACACCCACGCTGATCGTGCGCCCGATGCGGCGGGCGGCCTCGGCCAGCCGTTCGGCGATCCGGACCGCCTCCTCCGGACGGTTCACCTCGATCACCGCGACGAACTCGTCACCACCGATCCGGTACAGCTCGTCCCCGTGCCGCAACGCCCCCTCCAGCGCCCGGGCCAGCCCGACAAGCACCCGGTCGCCGGCCTGGTGGCCGTACGTGTCGTTGACAGTCTTGAAGCCGTCCACGTCGATCGCCAGCAGCGCCGTACGCCCGGGGGTGGCCGCCGCGATCCGCTGCCCGAACGGGCCTGTGTGCCGCAGCCCGGTCAGCGGGTCCGAGCTGGCCTGCTCCCGGAGGCGGGCCAGTGTGTGCAGCCGTTCCAGGCTGGTCCACGCCTGCCCGGCGAGCAGTTCCATGAGGCTGACCGTCGTCGGATCGGGGCGCAGCACCCGCGCGTCGGCCACGAGCAGCGCCCCGCCAGTGTCGGACGGGCCGACCGGAACGGCGATGAGCGTGCGTACCCCGGCCCGGGTCAGTGCCTGGTAGTCCTCCGTGGGCGGATGTCCCACCTCGCCCAGCGTGTAGCCGGCCCCGTACCGGTGTGCCCGCTCCACGATCCGGCCCAGCGTCTCCGGACCCGCCCCGGCCAGCTCCGCCCGGATGCGGGTCTCCAACTCGCCGGGGGCCGCCCGGGACGGCCCGAGCCGCGCGCCGTCCGGCCCTCCGATCAGCAGCACCGCCGTGGAGAGGGTGGAGACCTCACGCGCGGCGCAGGTCGCCGCGCTCATCACCGCCTCCTCGGTCTCGGCCGAGGAGAGGGCGGCGGCGTGCCGGAGCAGCTTCTCGCTGCGGCTCTCCGCCGGAGGGCCGCCGAGTGCGGCGATCCGCGCACCGAGCAGGGCTGCCAGGCGCTGCGCGGTCTCCCGCCACGGCTCCAGGTCGACAGGCCCGCTCCACTGGAGGTCGAGGACGCCGACAGTCCGGCCCGACGGGTCCAGCACCGGTACGCACAGTTCCGTGGTCACGTCCGGGCGTACCGGAAGGTAGTCGGGGTCGACGGTGACGTCCGGGACCACTGCGGTGGCCCCGGTGGCGTACACCCGGCCGACGATGCCGGTGCGTGCCGGCACCGTGGCGAAGACCTGCCAGGCGCCGGTCGCAGCCACGCAGCGCAGCCGGTCATGGACGTCGAGTAGCACGGAAATGGTCGCCGAGGTGTGTTGGGAGAGGGCGCTGACCGTCCACCGACAGGCCTCCGGCACGCTCGACGCCATCGTCAGGCGGACGGTGACGTCACGGATGACTCGCTGATGATCCACTCGCACGTCGTTCCAGGTAGGGGAGGGTTCGGCCAGCGCCGAGCCACACGATCAAGCGTACTCACGGCGGCGGTTGACGACCTTCGTACACACGTTCTATCCACAGCCTGTGGACGCAGCCTGTGGGTTCAGCCGCCGGCCGCCGTTAGCGTGGGACCCCCGGCACCGAGGAGGCGACAATGCCCGCGCACCCGAGCGCCGTCCCGCCCGCGGCGCCCGTCGTGGTCACCGCCGAGGAAAAGCTCGTCTGGTACGTCGCGTACGGCTCGAACATGCACGCCGCCCGGCTGGCGTGGTACATCGGTGGCGGGTGCCCGCCCGGCGGCCGACGGACGTACCCGGGCTGTCGTAACCCCCGTCCGCCCCGGCGGTCGGTGCCGGTCTCCCTGCCCGGCGGGATCTACTTCGCCGGCGAGTCCGGCGCGTGGACCGGCGGGATGGCGTTCTACGACCCGCAGCTGCCCGGGGTGGCCGCAGCCCGGGCCTACCTGGTCACGATCGAGCAGTTCACCGACATCGCGGCCCAGGAGATGTACCGCCCAGCGGGCGACCACGCCGACCTACTTCCGGCGACCGTCGAGGCTGTCGACACCGCCGTCGCCGACGGCCGGACCACGCTCGGCCCCGGACGCTACGAGACGCTGATCTGCCCGGGGCACCTCGCCGGAGCCCCGCTGCTCACCTTCACCGCTCCCGAGCCGTCGTCGGCCGTACGGTGCCGGCCACCCGCGCCGCTCTACCTCGGGATGATCGCCCGAGGGCTGCGCGAGTCGTACGGATGGCCGGCAGCGCGGATCGCCGACTACCTGGCCCAGCGGCCCGGGGTCGCCGAAGGCTGGACGCCCGACGCCGTCGCGGCCCTGGTCACCGACGCGCTCACCGCCGACTGACAAGGGCGGCGCGAAGACCGCGACGGGCCGTGCGGGTCACGCCGAGCGCCCGGCTCGACCGGTCGGCGTTCGGATGAGAGGCTGTCGGAGAGCGGCGACCCCCGATGCGCCGCCATCCACGATCGACACTTCCGACGGCGTCGGTCGGCGACCCGGTCGACCCACAGGCCGGGCACCGCACACGCGCCGATTCTCACGAGGAGTCCCATGTCCATTCCCGGGATGCGTCGGGCCGGCGTCGCCCTGACCGCGCTCGCGGTGGCAGCGCTCGGCGCGGTCGCCACCACCCCCGAGCAGGCGGACGCACGACCGAAGCCGGTCGACGTCACACTGCTGGCACTCAACGACTTCCACGGCAACCTCGAACCGCCGAGCGGGTCCAGCGGCACCATCGCCGGGCAGACCGCGGGCGGCGTCGAATACCTCGCGACCCACCTGGCCGAGCTGCGCGCCGCCGCCAAGAAGAAGAACACCATCACCGTCGCCGCCGGTGACCTGATCGGCGCGTCTCCGCTGCTCTCGGCCGCGTTCCACGACGAGCCCACCATCGAGGCGTTGAGCATGGCCGGGCTGGACTACGCCAGCGTCGGCAACCACGAGTTCGACGAGGGCGCCGCCGAGCTGCTGCGGATCCAGAACGGCGGCTGCCATCCGGTGGACGGCTGCGCCGACGGCACCCCGTACCGGGGCGCCGGCTTCAAGTACCTGTCCGCCAACGCCTTCAAGACCGCCACGGGCAAGCCGCTGCTGGCGCCGTACGCGATCCACAAGGTGCAGGGCGTCAAGGTCGGCTTCATCGGGATGACCCTGGAGGGCACCCCGGAGATCGTCAGCCAGCAGGGCGTCGCGGGCCTCACCTTCGCCGACGAGGCCGACACCGCCAACCGGTACGCCCGTGAGCTGCGGCGCAAGGGCGTGGAGGCGATCGTCGTGCTGCTGCACGAGGGCGGCACCCAGGCCGCCACCGGTGGCATCAACGACTGCGTCGGCATGACCGGGCCCATCGTGGACATCGCCAACCGGATGGACCCGTCGATCGACGTGGTGGTCAGCGGCCACACCCACCAGGCGTACAACTGCGACATCAACGGCAAGCTCGTCACCAGCGCCAGCTCGTTCGGCCGCCTGGTCACCGACATCGACCTGAAGATCGACCGCCGGACCGGTGACGTCATCTCCGCCAAGGCGGAGAACATGGTGGTCACCCGCGACGTCGCCAAGGACCCGAAGCAGACGGCCCTCATCGACCGCTACAAGACGGTGCTCGGCCCGGTCGCCGGCCGCCAGGTCGGCGAGACCACCACGGCGATCACCCGGAGTCAGGAAACCCTCTTCGGTACGACGATGGGTGAGTCACCACTGGGCAACCTGATCGCCGACGCGCAACTCGCCGCCACCGACGACGAACAGAACGCCGTCGCCGCCTTCATGAACCCCGGCGGGGTCCGGGCCGACCTCGACGCCGGCCCGGTCACCTACGAGGAGGCGTTCACGGTCCAGCCGTTCGCCAACAACCTGGTGACACTCGACCTGACCGGTGCGCAGCTCTACTGCGTACTGGAGCAGCAGTTCGTCACCGGCCGGACGCTGTACCCGTCGTCGACAGTCGGCTACGTCGTCGACCCGGCCGGCACCACCGGCACCGTCGCCGACCCGTGCGCCGGCACCCGCGTGGTCCGGGGCAGCCTCACCATCGGCGGCGCCGCCGTCGACACCGCCGCCACCTACCGGGTGACGGTGAACAACTTCCTGGCCGGCGGCGGTGACGGTTTCAGCGCCCTCACCGGCGGGACGAACCTGGTCACCGGCCAGATCGACCTGGACGCGTTCGTGGCGTACCTGACCGCGCAGTCGCCGGTCTCCGCCCCGACGCTCGACCGCATCCGCACCACCGCCGAGGTCCCCGCCGCCTGACGGCTGGCCTCTCGACAGTCGGGCCCCGGAGCACCCGCTCCGGGGCCCGACCCGTCCCTGCCCGTCCTTGCCCCTGCCTGTCCCTGGCGGCCCGGGGAGATCGCTCGAACATGGCCGCACCTCGGCCGGCGGGGCCAGGTGGCTCTTTGCCGGCGGGGCACGGTGGCTGTCGGTGTGCTCTGCCATGCTGGCCCGGTGAGTGTGACCTGGCGGCATCTGCCCGCATCGGCCCGTGAGATCGCCAACGCGGCCGGCGAGGCCGTCACCGCCGCCCATCAGCGCGACCCCACGACGTACGCGGTGGCGGTCGAACGGCTCACCGGTGCAGACCGGTCCGGCCTGGTGCTCGGCGTCGTCGTCCGGTTGCTGCTGGAGGAGACACATCCGGACGGGCTCGACGGTGACGACGTCCGCCAGGTGCTGGAACGCTGCGTTCGCGCGGCCGCCGAATGGTGCGCCGACGTCGATCCGCACGTGATGCTGGTGCTCCTCGCCGGGGCGCTCGGCGTGTACGACCCCGGCGACGACGACAATCCGCCCAGCCCGGCGGCGGTTGCCCGTCACGCTCCGCTACTCGTCGCCGACCTGGTGTCAGCCGCCGGCCGGCCGCTCGACGGCTATCTGGCTGCCGCCTTCGTCGAGATCGAGCGGACCGAACGGCACGACTGACCGGCCTCGCCCATGCTCTTCGTACACCCTCAGGTGGCCCGGGCGGCCGCCGCCGCTCTCAGGCTGGCGAGGGCGTCCGCTCGGCCACCACCTCCAGATACTCCGCCGGGATCCGCACCGTACCGTCGGTGGCCCGGTTGTTCGTACGGGCCAGCTGCACCAGGTCGGCGTGCAACTCCGGTCGTCGTTCCTCGGGCAGCGCCTCGAACGCCTTCAACGTCGGCCCGTAGTTGGCCCGGAAGAAGTGGGCGAACTCCTCCGGTGTGCCGAAGCGGAAGACGAACTCCCGGCGTACCGCCCGCAGTTCACCCGCCGCGTCGCCGAGCAACTCGCGGAGCCGGCCCTCGTCGCCCCACTGGACCGGCGGGCGTAGCCCTGCCGGTGGCGGTACGTGCCGCCCCACCGTGCGGAACAGGTCGCCGATGAAGCCCTGCGGCGTCCACGACGCCAACGCCAGCGTCCCGCCGGGTCGGCAGACCCGGACCAGCTCCGCCGCCGCCCGCTCCTGGTCCGGCGCGAACATCACGCCGACGACGGACAGCACCGCGTCGAAGGAGCCATCGGCGTACGCCAGCCGCTCCGCGTCCCCGGTGACGAACGTGACCGGGAGGCGTTCCGCCGCGGCGCGTGCGTGGCCCCGTTCCAACAGTTCGGGTACGTAGTCGACGCCGGTGACGACGCAGCCGCAGCGGGCGGCGGCGATGGCGGCGTTGCCGGTGCCGGTCGCGACGTCCAGCACCCGGGTGCCGGCCGACAGGTCGGCTGCCGCAACCAGCCACTCGGAGATCGGGTGGATGAGCGCGGCGACCGCGCCGTAGTCGCCGCTGGCCCAGGTCACCTGCTGGCGTGTCTTCACGGCGTTGAGATCGAGTGCGGTGGTCATCGGTGTCTCCCTCGGACGGCTCGTTGTGCCATCGACGCTAGGCAGGGCGACACCCTCGGTAATCGGCAGAAACACCTATGTTGGCGGCACCAGCCCTCGACGGCGGGCCGTCGCGGCCGCCTGGCCCCGGCTGGGCACCGCGAGCTTGTCCAGCACCGCCGACACGTGGTGGTCGACGGTGCGGGTGGAGAGCGACAGCCGCGCGGCGATCTCGGCGTTGCTGAGCCCGTCGACGAGCAGCTCGAGCACCTCCCGTTGCCGCGCCGTCAGACCGCTCGGGTGCGCGGCCGTCGCCGGCCGCGGCCCCCTCGGCACCCGGGCCATTCCGCGTCCGCGCAGGTCGGCGCGGACCCGTCGGGCCACGGCCACCGCACCAAGACCGTCCAGGATCCGCAGTGCTTCACCGGCCGCCGGGCCGTCGCCGCAGGCCAGCGCCTCCACCCGGGAGTACGCGCAGCCGAGCTGCTGCCATTCGTCGGCCGCACCGGCCCAGTCGCCCTCGATCAGCCGCCGGTACGGCGACGCCAGCGCGTCGGCGTCCCCGACCGGTTCGCCGACACGCCACAGCCAGTACGCCAGTTCCCCGGCGAACCAGGGTTGGCCCGCCTGCACCGCGAGCTGGTACGCGCGCCGCAGCTCGGCGACCGCCGGCGCCGCGTCGCCGGCCAGCCAGTGTCGTTCCGCCAACGCCGCCGCGACCGGCACCACGAACTGGAGTTCCCGGCTCTGCGCCGCCCAGTCTGCCGCCGTGTCCAGGTGCGGGGTCGGCTCGTCGCGGCGGGCACCGAGCCGGCCCAGCGCGACCAGGGCCGGGACGAGGCTCCCGCCGGGCTGCGCAGCGCCGGCCAACGCCCGCTCGGCGTCAGTACGCGCACCGACCCAGTCACCGATGGTCACCCGCAACCGGGACCGGTAGCCCAGCAGGTGCCGGGCGTACCCGTCGAGGTCCCGGCTGGTGGTGAACCGCAACGCCCGGTCCAGGGCCTCGACTGCCGGCGTGACCCGGTGCCACTCCACCGCCATCGTGGCCATGTTGACAAGCGCGCGTGCCGCGTGGTCGTCAAGGTGGTGTGCGACGGCCAGGGCGTAGCCACGTTCCAGCTCCACGAGGCCCGCGACATCACCGCCCTGTAGACGCGCCGATCCGACGTTGACCAGGGCGTGCGCCTCGGTGTCGGCGTCGCCGAGACGGCGGGCCAACGCCTGTGCCCGGTCGCCCCAGTCGATGGCCTGACGGTTGTCGTCGGCGAGCATGAGCAACTGCGACATGTTGCTGTAGGCCATCGCCAACTGCCGACCGGCAGGCGCGGACTCCAGCACCTCGACCGCACGGGTGCCCGCCGTCCGGGCCGCCGGGCTGTCCCCGGTCCACCAGCAGAGCCGGGAAATCCAGCGCAGGTTGTCGCCGATCCGCAGCGGATCGCCGTCGGCTTCCCGCAGGACCAGCGCGGTCCGGCGGGCCTCCAGCGCCCGCGCGGCGAACCCGGCCAGGTACGCCGCCGTGGCGTACGCCTCCAGCAGTTCCGCCCGGCGCGGCGCGGGCAGGTCCGCGGCGTGCGGAAGCGCCGCGGCGTAGTGGTCGGCCGCCTGCCGGTGCGCACCCGCCCGGCTGGCCCGCTCGGCCGCCACGGGCACCCAGCGCAGCACGGCCGCCGGGTCGTCGGCGTGGTGCGCGTGGTGCACCAGTCGGGCCGCGTCCACGTCGGCGCGTGGTGTGAGCCGGGCCAGTACGGCGGAGTGCAGCGCCACCCGCCGGACTGGGGACAACGACTCGCGTACCGCACGGCCCAGCAACTCGTGCCGGAACGCCACCGCGTTGCCCACGGACACCAGCACGCCCCGGTCCAGGCATTCCTGCACGGCATCCGGCGGGTGACCGTCCAGCAGGTACGGCTCGGCCCGGGACGGCACCACCGAAACCAGAGCGGCGACCTCCCGGGCAGCCACCGGCAGCGCGGCCAGCCGGGCCAGCATCAGATCACGTACGGTCGGCGGCACACCGGGGCCGGCTGCCGCCAGCACCTCGGTGACCAGCAGCGGATTGCCGCCGGTGGCCTGGTACAACCCGTCCGGAGCGCGGCCGGCGGCGCGGGCCAACGCCGCGACGGCGTCGGTCGACAACGCCGGCAACGGCACCCGGCGGACCAGTTGGCGGGGCAGGCCCGCCAGGACGGCGTGCAGTGGATGCTCCACCCCGACCTCGTCGTCGCGCAGGGTCAGCACCAGCAGAGCCGGATGGCGGATCAGCCGCCTCCCCAGGTACGCGATCAGGTCCAGGCTGGCCCCGTCCGCCCAGTGCGCGTCCTCCACCACCATCACGGTGCGGCGGCCGGGGCGGGAATCCGTCAGCTCGTCGAGGAGCGCGTCGAACACGGCACCCCGACGGTCGGCCTCCGGCCCTGCGTGCAGCGTGGCCAGTCGGTCCGCGAGCACCCCACCGACCTGGCGAGCGACGTCGTGCAACGGGCCGAGCGCCCGAGGTGTCAGCAGGGGATCACAACTGCCCCAGAGCACCCTCGCCCTCGTCATCGTCGCGAAGGCGCCGACCAGGGCGGACTTACCCGCGCCCGCCTCACCTGCGACGAGCGCGATCGCGCCGCCGGCAGAGGCCAGCAGCCCGTCCAGGGTGGCGAGCGCATCCGCGCGCTCCAGCAACTCCATCGAGGTCGATGCTAGTCAGCGGGACACCGCACAGGCATCGGCCGCGACGGTGACATCCGCGCCGTTCAGTAGCAGGCGCTGACCTGCGGTAACAGCCGACCTCGGCGATCAGTGATCGCCGGGGCGCGGGACTGTACGGCCCGAGGCGCGTCCCGGCAGAAGGACTTCCCGCGATCCGGCCGCCTGCCAGCGCGAGTAGCTGGCCAGCGAAGATCCAGAACGGCCCGACGAAGACAGCCGCAACGCATAGGGACAATCCGATGGCGAAAAGGGCACCCCCGGCAGCGAGGGCCATGCGGCGCTTCGTCGCCTCTGCGGTCATGTCCCCAGCCAAGCAACTCGTCGTACCTGTCGGTATCCACCAAGCCGCTGCCTCGGTGGAGACGCATATGCGCCCGATACCGCTGAGGCGTAGTCACTCAGGATGCACTAGAGGGCACATCCATTGATCGGATGTGCCCTCTTACCTGGTCGGGGTGGCCGGATTCGAACCGACGACCTCTTCGTCCCGAACGAAGCGCGCTACCAAGCTGCGCCACACCCCGAGGCGTGCCGACAAATAGTAGCCCACCCGCCCCGATGGTCAAACTCGGTACCCCTGCCGGCCGGACCCCGCCCAGAGCGGCCAAGATCTGCGCAACTTCAGGGATGTAGTGGCCTCACGGCGTCTGGAGACCGCACTTTCCCTGAGGTTGCGCAGATCTTGACGGGGTGCCGACGGCGCACGCCGACGGGCGCGCCGTGGGTGCGCGCCGAGGGGCCGGGTGGTTCAGCGGGGGATCAGCGTGAGGATGCTCGCTTCCGGGGGGCAGGCGAAGCGGATCGGGGCGGTCGGGTGGGTCCCGAGGCCGGCGGAGACGTGCAGCCAGGAGTCCGAGCCCGGCCACCGGTGCAGCCCCTGCGCCATCGAGCGGGGCAGCCCGCAGTTGGTAACCAGCGCCCCGTACCCCGGCACGCAGACCTGCCCACCGTGGGTGTGCCCGGCCAGCAGGAGCCCGAAGCGGTCGGCGGCCATCTGGTCGAGCACCCGTGGCTCGGGCGAGTGCGACAGCGCGATGGACAGGTCGGCCGAGGAGGAGACCTCGCCGGCCACCGACGGGTAGTCGTCCCGCTCGATGTGGGGGTCGTCCACGCCGACGAGGTCGATCTGGCGACCGCCGGCCTTGAGTGTGGTCCGCGCGTTGTTGAGGTCGGCCCAACCGGCGCCTGTGAACACCTGCCGCAGCTCCTCGTAGGGAAGTTCGGCGCCTTCGGTGTACTCCCGGTCGGGCAGGAAGTAGGTGAACGGATTCTTCAGCACCGGGCCGGTGTAGTCGTTGGAGCCGAACACGAACGCTCCCGGATAGTCCAGCAGCGGCTGCATGGCCCGCAGCACACCGGGCACCGAGTCGGGGTGCGCCATGTTGTCGCCGGTCACCACCACCAGGTCGGGATCGAGGGCGGCCAGGGAGGCCACCCAGCGCTGCTTGCGTGCCTGGTCGGGCATCATGTGCAGGTCCGACAGGTGCAGCACGCGCAGCGGCTCCGAGTCGGCAGGCAGCACCGGCACGTCGTACCGCCGCAGGGTGAACATGTTGCGCTCGACGAGCGACGCGTACGCGAGGGTTGCCGCGCCGATCGTGGCGGTTCCGGCGGCGAGCCGGAATAGTGTGCGCTTTCGCATGGCGTTCAGGGTAGTTTCACCGTCCATGAGCACGCTGAAGGACCGCCTCACTGCCGACATGCGTTCCGCGCTGAAAGCGCGCGACGAGCTGACCACCTCCACGCTGCGGATGGCTCTGGCCGCCGTTGGCACCGCCGAGGTCGCTGGCAAGGCCAAGCGTGAGCTCACCGACGACGAGGTGCTCGCGGTGCTCACCAAGGAGGCCAAGAAGCGCCGAGAGGCGGCCACCGCCTTCGCCGACGCGGGCCGTACCGAGCAGGCCGCGAAGGAGACCGCCGAGGGTGAGGTGCTGGACCGCTACCTGCCCAAGCAGCTCTCGGATGCCGAGCTGACCGAGCTGGTCTCGGGGGCGCTGGCCGCGGGCGGCTTCAGCGGCAAGGCCCAGATGGGCCCGGCGATGAAGGCGGCCCAGGCCGCGGTGGCCGGCCGGGCCGAGGGTGGCCGGGTGGCCGCCGAGGTACGTCGTCAGCTCGGCCTCTGACCCGTCCGCGCACACCGGCCAGCGCGGCCGGGACGCGTCGGCGTTCAGTGATAGTCCGGACAGGCGAACGGGCGGCCACCCCTCGGGGTGACCGCCCGTTCCTGCGCTCTACGTGTCGGCTCAGCCGCCTGGGCGGCCACCCCTCGGGGTGACCGCCCGTTCCTGCGCTCTACGTGTCGGCTCAGCCGCCTGGGCGGCCACCGCCACCGGGTCGGCCTGGCCCGTTACCTGGCCCGTTGCCGGGCTGTCCCGGAGTGTTGGTGCCGGCCGGGGTGCCGCCGCCGCTGCTGACGTCGATGGACACCACGCCGCCCTTGATCTGACGGTTGTTCGGGTTGGTGCCAGCGGCGGTGCCCGCCGGGCAGCTCGAAGCCACCTTTCCGTCGGAGACGACAGGTATGAAGCCCGCGCCCTTGATCCGGGACTTCGCGGTCTCGATCGGCTGGCACTTCACGTCAGGGATGCTGCGCTGGTCGCCCTCGGAGATCTTCTGGCCGGGCGGCTCGAAGTTGATCCGCGGCTTGCCCTTCATGGCGTCCCGCAGCGTCTCGTACACCGGCGGGTTGATGCCGTCCTTCTCCTTGTGCTTCATCTTGACGTTCGTCTGCGGCCAGTCCGGGTCGGCCATGATGCCGGCCACCGAGTACTGCTTGGTCATCGCGACCAGGGCAGCGGTCTTCTCCGAGTCGGTGGTGCCGGACTTGCCGGCCACCGGCGCGTCGACGATGCCCCGTACGTTGCCGGCGGTGCGACTGCCGCCACACTTGCTGGTCTTGGAGTTGTCACCGACCGGGCAGCGGGCGGCGTCCACGGCAGCGCGGGCCACGTCAGTGCTGAACCGCTTCTCGCAGCGCGGGTTGGCGATGTCCAGCTTGTTGCCCTCCGGGTCGCGGATCTCCTGCACCGGGATCGGCTCGCAGTACTTGCCGTCAGCGGCGAGGGTCGCGTACGCGTTGGCCAGGTCCAGCGGCGTGGTGGAGGAGACGCCCAGTGTGAAGGCGCCCCACTGGTGCGCCGCTTCCTTGGTGGCGGCGAACTTGGCGTCGTTGCTGGCCCGGAACTGGATGCCTGCCCGCTTAGCGGCGTCGACCACGTTCTCCGCGCCGACCTGCTGTTGGAGCGGCACGAAGTAGGTGTTCACCGACTGCGCGAAGGCGCTCCACATGTTCTGCATGCCGCCGGCCTTCAGGCCGGAGTTGGTCGGGCAGTAGAAGTGTGTCCCCTTGCAGGCGGCCGGGCTGCTGCTGTCGATGATGTATTCCGACTTGAACTGCTGCGGCGCGTTGAACGGGTAGCTGAGCGGGATGCCCTTCTCCAGCGCGGCCACAATGCTGAAGATCTTGAAGGTCGAGCCGGCCTGGTAGCCGGTGATGCCGTCGCCGCCGGTGAGCAGCGGGTTGACCGTCGCCGGGTAGTTGCCCCGGATCTTCTTCTTGGCCTTCGCGGGGTCGCTGGAGATCTTGTTCTTCGGGTTCTTCGGGTCGTCGAGCTTGAACTGCCGGTTGACGGCGAGCGCGCGGACCCGGCCGGTGCCGGGCTCCACCACCGCGACCATTGCGGCTTCCTTGCTGTTCTCGCTCTTGGCCTTGCGGACCGCCTTGTCCGCACCCTTCTGCGCCTGGACGTCGATGGACGTGACGATGGTGTAACCGCCGCTCTTGAGCCGGCGCTCACGGTCGTACGACGTCGAGCCGAACGTCTCCTGCTGCATCCACCAGCGGTAGAAGTAGTCGCAGAAGAAGCCCCAGCTGTTGACGTTGGCGGCGACGCAGCCGTTCGGGGTGCGCCGGTCCTTCACGACCAGCTTGGTCGCCTTGGCGGCGTCTGCCTCCTGCTGGGTGATGGCCTTGGTGGTGACCATGTTCTGGATGACGTAGTTACGTCGGTCCAGTGCGAGGGGGTAGCCGCTCTTGGTGGTCGGGTCGTTCGTCGTCGGCGCCTTGACCATGCCGGCCAGCAGAGCCGCTTCCTCGATCTTGAGCTTGCTCGGCGGCTTACCGAAGTAGACCTGGCTGGCGGCGTAGATGCCGTACGCGCCGTTGCCGAACGAGGCGAGGTTGAGGTAGCGGGTCAGGATCTCGTCCTTCGAGAACTCCTTGTCGACCTGCAGGGCCAGCCGCATCTCGCGGAGCTTGCGGGCGCTGGTGTCCTCCGTCGCGGCGACCACGTCGGCCGGGTGGGTGGCCGAGTAGGCGATGGCCAGCCGGACGTACTGCATTGTCAGCGTCGAGGCGCCCTGACGGCCGGCGCTCTCGTTCTGGTTGTTGACGAACGCGCGGGCGACACCGTTGATGTCGACACCGTTGTGCTTGTAGAAGTCGTGGTCCTCGGCCGCGATGATGGCCTTCTGCATGTACGGGGAGATGTCGGCGAGCTTCACGTCGCGCCGGTTCTCGTCGTACATCGTCGCGAGCGGTGTCTTGCCGTCCGACGCCAGCAGGTAGCTGATCTGTGGCGCGCGGGCCACCGTGAGCTCCGTGGGCAGGGCACCGAAGGTCTCGGCGCCGGCCTTTGCGGCCAAGCCGGACATCGCCACCGCGGGGAAGGCCGCCGCAGCGACCACCACGCCAGCCAACAGGCCACATACGAGCAGCGATGCGGCGTTGGTCAGCACATTGTGGTCACGTTTCCGCATCCAGGTCACCTCGACAGGGTACGCGAGTAGGGAACGAGGGGCGCTGGGGCGTTCTTTCCCCATTTCCTGCGTGCGCTGCCCTCGTTGTGCTAAACGCATGACCCCCCGTACGAGGTTGCGTGTGACCTGGCGTGAGTCTCCTCCGATCGGAGGGAACGGCGCAGCGTTTTCACGGACCTCGGCGGGGTAACCGGCGGTCGAAAGCCCGGGAAGCCGGGAGTGTCCGGAATGATGGATTTCGCCGACAACGTTGCGTAATCGGTCGACTACAGAGCATGATGATGGCGGCGACAGCGCCACATGTCGTTCGTGCCGCCTTGGGGAAGGCCAGGCCGGACGACCGGGGGGAATTGCCGGCTGCCGTGCAACGAGGTCGGTAGGTATGCAAGGGGGGACGTGTACACATGGGCATGATCACTGACTGGCCGTCGCTGGCGGCGTGTCAGAACGGGGACCCGGACGCGTTGTTCGTACAGGGCGCCGAACAGAACGTGGCGAAGCGGATCTGCCGGAGCTGCCCAGTTCGGTACGAGTGCCTGGCCGACGCGCTGGACAACCGGATCGAGTTCGGTGTGTGGGGTGGCATGACCGAACGTGAACGCCGCGCGCTGCTGCGTCGTCACCCGCAGGTAACGAGCTGGCGCAAGATGTTCGAGGCGGCGATGAAGAAGAACAGCAAGGACAAGGCCGCCAAGGACAAAATCCTGGTCAGCGCGGCCAACTGACGCCGGTCACGGCCGGCTGATCGCCGCGCCGATCGTCCGTAGCCCGTCGACGTCGTGCACGTCGGCGGGCTGCGCCGTCACCGACACCGCGGGCACCCCCGGGAACGCCTCGGTGAACCGTGCGGCGACCTGCTGCTCGCGTACCGCCTGGCGGGCCAACGCGGCGTGCGCCCGCAGCACGTCGGCGGTGGCCTCGTGCCCTCCCAGCTCGGTCAGCCGCTCCGCGGCGGCCCGGCTCTGCTCCGCGTCCAACTCCGGAACCGCCGGACGGTGCACCCTGTTGAGCACCAGACCGGCAAGCGGCATCTTCTCCTCCCGCAGCCGGCCCGCGAAGTAGGCGGCCTCCCGGACCGCGTCCGGCTCCGGGGCCGCGACCAGCACGAAGGCCGTCTCCCGTGCCTGGAGGATGCGGTACGTCTGCTCGGCGCGCTGCCGGAAGCCCCCGAACATCGAATCCAGGGCGGCCACGAAGCCGGACAGGTCGGTGAGCAGTTGGGCGCCGAGCACCTTCTGCACCACCTTCGAGAACATCCCGAACGAGGCCGTGACCAGGCTGAACATGCTTCGCCCACCGGTGCGTGCCGGTGCGAGCAGCAGCCGCAGCATCCGGCCGTCGAGGAAACGGGAGAGCCGAGCCGGCGCGTCCAGGAAATCCAACGCCGAGCGGGACGGCGGGGTGTCGACCACGATCAGGTCCCACTCGCCGCGGGCGTGCAGCTGGCCCAGCTTCTCCATCGCCATGTATTCCTGCGTGCCGGCGAACGTCGAGCTCATGGCCTGGTAGAAGGGGTTCGCGAAGATCTCGGCGGCCTTCGCCGGATCGGTGTGCTGAAGCACCACGTCGTCGAAGGTGCGCTTCATGTCCAGCATCATGGCGTGCAGCTCGCCGCCGCTGGCCTCGACGTCGATCCCCTTGACCTGGCGGGGCGTGTTGTCCAGCTCGGTCAGGCCCAGTGACTGGGCGAGCCGGCGGGCCGGGTCGATGGTGAGCACCACCGTTCGCCGTCCGTGCTGCTCGGCGGCCCGCAGCGCCAGCGCCGCGGCAGTGGTCGTCTTACCCACTCCGCCGGCACCGCAGCACACGATGATCCGCACGCCGGGGTCGGCGAGGATCTGGTCGACGTCCAGCTGCGGCGCCGCGTCTTCGGAAGGCACCAATCGAGCGTATCGGGCCGGATGGGTCCGTGCGCCTGTGCCGACGTGAGGTGCGCGTCAATCCGCATGCACGAGGGCCTGCGCCAGGGTGGTGAGCCCGGCCTGGTCGACCCCCTCGGGCAACAGTGGCAACTCCACGATCGGGAGCCCCAGCTCCACCAGCTCGGCCCGCAGCGAATCCTCAAGCTCCCGCCGGATGACCTGGTCACGTGCCTCGTCGTGCAGGCCAGCGACGATCTCCCGATCGGTCGGCAACCCGGCGGCGGCGAGCCCGCGCTTCAACTCCGCCAGGCTGACCGCCCGGCCGGCAGGCAGCGGCGGGCGGGTGCCGTTGACGATCACCTTGCCGACCCCGAAGCCGAGCGATGTCAGATCGGCGATGGCGTCCACCGTCTCCTGCACCGGCATCTCCTCCAGCAGCGTGACCACGTGCACCGCCGTGATCGGGGAGCGCAGCAGCGCGGCGACCCCCTCGCTCTGGGTCTTGATCGGGCCGACCTTTGCCAGCCGGGCCGTCTCGGCGGTGACGTTGAGGAAACGGCCGATCCGCCCGGTCGGCGGAGCGTCGAGCACCACCGCGTCGTACACACGACGCTGCCCCGAGGTGCGGGTGGTGGCTTCCTTCACCTTGCCGGTGAGCAGCACGTCCCGTAGGCCCGGGGCGATGGTGGTGGCGAAGTCGATCGCGCCGAGCTTGCGCAGCGCCCGTCCCGCCGCACCCAGCTTGTAGAACATGTCGAGGTATTCGAGCAGGGCTTCCTCGGCGTCCACCGCGAGCGCCCGCACCTCACCGCCGCCGGGCACGTCGGTGAGGTGCCGCTCCTCGTACGGCAGCGGGTCGATGCCGAAGAGTTGGGCGATGCCCTGCCGGCCCTCGACCTCGACCAGCAGGGTGCGCCGACCACCGGCGGCGAGCGCCATCGCCAGCGCCGCCGCCACGCTTGTCTTGCCGGTGCCGCCCTTGCCGGTTACGACGTGGAGGCGGGCCGACCATCCGGTACCGGCCGGGTCGGACGGCCGCTCAGCTGCACGCACCCGTCGAGCCTATCCAGGCTCGGGGGTCAGGCGACCTCGCAGACCCACCAACCCGTCTTCTGCACCACAGTGAAGCGCAGGTCCTGGTCGGCCACCTTCTCGTCGGCGGTGGTCATTGTGACGCGGGTGGAGACGGTCGCCCGGTCACCGGTCTGGTTGTCGACCTTCGGAGCGGTCCACTTGAAGCGCGGGTTCTGGTATTCGGCCGTGTACTTCTGCACCTCGGCCACCTTCGCGGCGATCTTCTTGTCGTCCCGGGAGGCGGCGCAGACGCGGTTGGCCGCCTTGGTGGCGTCGCGATCCTTGTAGACAGCGGTGAGGAACTCGTCGACGGCGACCGCCGGCTCCTTGGCGCCCTCGCCGGATTCGGCGTTGCGCAGGGTCAGGAACGTCACCACGCCGCCACCCACGCAGAGCACCATGATCACGACGAGAGCGATGGCCGCGATCAGCAGGCCACGCTTCTTCTTCGGCTCGGCCGCACCCGGGTACGGCGGGTAGCCGGGCGGGGGCGGCGGGATCGCCCCCGGAGTCCCGGTCCCGACGGCGCCTGGTGCCTGCGTCGCCGGGTCGCCCGTCGGGCTGCCGAACGAGGGGGCATTGCCGAACGGCGGGGCGCTCGCGGGCTGGCTGGCGCTGTCGGGCTGGCCGGGGAGACCCGCCGACGCGGGCAGCGCCGCCGGGGAGGGCTGGGCGGGAAGAGCGAGCGGACCGGGCTGCGAGGTGCTGCCCGGCTGCGCGCTGCCGGCCTGCTGGTCGGGCGCTGTCGGTGCGCCGGGCTGTGGGGGGACGGCTGGATCGCCGGGTTGACCGGCGGGATCCGGGTGGCCCGCCGGGAGGGCGCGCGGGCCGGTCTGGTCACCGCTGGGCGGTTGGGTCATCTCGTTCCCCCGAGTGTGCGGCGCCCGGCCGCCACCCCGGGCGCCGAGCGTGATCGAGCGGGCGGCCGGGCGCTGCTCGCGACCGTCCGACGGGAAGGGTAGCGGTCGATCCCCGAGTTGGTGTCGCCCGTATCGCGCCGCGCGGAGCGCGGAGTCGGCCAGTGGGGCGACAGGGCGGCCACCGTTGGGCTACTGCATACGATCTGTCGTATATGTGACTTTCGGGGCTGATGTGCGCGTCCTGTTGGCGGGACCGCCGCGACACACCTACGTTCGTCCAGGTGCGGGGGCCGGAGATGGCCGGGCCGGCCGGAGGCGTGACCCGAGAGGTACCACCGGAGGAAGTACATGCGCGACGCGGACAACATCCCTCGCACCCAGTTCCCGGCCAACGACCGGCTGCGCCGATCCGGGTCGATGGGCGAGGCTGCCGGTGGACCGTTCGGCAGCCTGCCGGTCAACGAGCGGTCGTACCGTCGGGTTCCGGAGACGCCCGAGGTGGTGCGCACGCCGAGCCGGCCCGTCGAGCGGCGGGACGACGACGAGCCGGGCTTCGTCATCCACCTGCCGATCCGGGTGGCCGACCTGTCGGCGGCGACAGCGCTTGCCGGTCGCGTGGCCGTCTCCCTGGGCTTCCTGCCGGAGTTGGACGCCGGCGAGACCACCGTGTCGAACGCCGACGACCAGAACAACAGGCACCGCGTCTTCTGCGACCTCCTGCAACCCGACCGGTCGCGGTGCCCCCAGGGGTACGGGCACGAAGGCCCCTGCGGGGAGCTGCCGGCACCGCCCGAACAGCGCCCCGCACCTCGCCCGGCAAGCGGACCGTAGGCTGTACCTCGACGCCGTCCGCACCGAGAGGGAGCCCTCCAGCGATGCAGAAGTGGGAATACTCCACGGTCCCGCTGCTTGTCCACGCGACCAAGCAGATCCTCGACAACTGGGGTGAGGACGGGTGGGAACTCGTCGCCGTGGTCCCCGGCCCGAACCCGGACCAGCTGGTGGCCTACCTGAAGCGGCCCAAGGCGTGAGCGCGAGGAGCGCAGCGCAGCGGAGCCCCGCAGTCGCGAACAGAGGGGTGACGGCATGAGCAACGGCCCGCACGCGAAGCTCGCCGAGTTGGGGCTCGAACTTCCCGAGGTGGTGCCGCCGGTGGCCAGCTACGTGCCGGCCGTTCAGTCCGGGCAGCACGTGTACGTCTCCGGCCAGCTGCCGATCTCCGAGGGCAAGTTGCTGGCGACCGGCAAGGTCGGCGCCGGGATCTCGGCCGAGCAGGCCAAGGACCTGGCCCAGCGGTGCGCGCTCAACGCGCTGGCCGCCGTCGACTCGCTCGTCGGCCTGGAGAACGTGGTCAAGGTGGTCAAGGTGACCGGTTTCGTGGCCTCCGCGCCCGGCTTCACCGGCCAGCCTGCCGTGATCAACGGTGCTTCCGACCTGCTCGGCACCGTCTTCGGTGAGGCCGGTCGCCACGCCCGCAGCGCGGTAGGCGTGGCTGAACTCCCCCTGGACGCCCCGGTAGAGGTAGAGCTGATCGTCGAGGTCGCCTGACCCGCCCCGCGATCTTGCACTTGCTGCCCGGATCAAAGTCCTGAAAAGGGACGAATCAGGGTCCGAAAGTGCAAGATCGCGGAGGGTGGCGGGCGGGGTCGTACGATCGCAGCCATGAGCGGGCACGTGACGGCACCGGCGGCGGCACTCGCCGCTGAGCTGCCGGACTGGGTGACGCTGCTGCGTGCGCCCAATCCGGGGCCGATGACCCTCGACGGAACCAACACGTGGGTGCTGCGAGCGGCCCCCACCGAGCCGGCAGTGGTGATCGATCCCGGGCCGGCCGACGAGGGACACCTGGCCGCGATCGCCGCCACCGGCCCCATCGGGCTCGTGCTGATCACCCACGGGCACCCGGACCACACCGAGGGCTCGGCCCCGCTTAGCGAACTCCTCGGCGGGTCGGCACACGTCCTGGCCGTCGACCCGGCGCACACCATCGGCGGTGAACCCCTCACCGAGCCGGCCGAGCACCTGGGCGGTTTCGGCCTCGACATTCGCCTGCTGAGCACCCCCGGGCACACTGCCGACTCGGTCTGCTTCCTCGTGGAGCACGCCGACGAGCAGGTGGTGCTCACCGGCGACACCATCCTCGGCCGGGGCACCACGGTGGTGGCGCACCCGGACGGGCACCTCGGCAACTATCTGGGCAGCCTGGAGTTGCTGTCGACGTACCGGGGAATCACGGCACTGCCCGGGCACGGCCCGGCGCTCGCCGACTGCGGCGCGGCGGCCGATTTCTACCTTGCCCACCGGCGGGCCCGGCTCGACCAGGTCCGGGAGGCGGTCGCCGCTGGCGCCCGCACGCCCGACGACGTGGTCGCCGCGGTCTACGCGGACGTGGACCGCTCGCTCTGGTGGGCTGCCGGCTGGTCGGTCCGTGCCCAGCTGGAGTATCTGGGTGTCGACACCGGGGAATCCGAGCCGGGGGTCAGTGGGTTGGAGCACATGTGACCTGCCCCGTGTGTGGAACTGTCGCCGTTCCCGGCGCGCGGTTCTGCCACAACTGCGGAGCCGCGCTGCCGGCCGCCGCGACGTTGCCGGCGGCCGAGCGTCGGGTGGTCACGGTGCTCTTCGGCGACCTGTCCGAATTCACCTCCTGGTCGGAGGACCTCGACCCGGAGCGGGTCGGCGCGGTCACCGACCGGGTGCTCGCCTCCCTCGCGGGGGCGGTGAAGACGTTCGGCGGGCACGTCGACAAGCTGACCGGCGACGGGATCATGGCGGTCTTCGGTGCTCCTGTGGCACACGAGGACGACGCCGAGCGAGCCGTCCGGGCCGCCCTCTCCATGCAGCGGGCCGTCCGCCGCGTGCTCGACGACGAGCGGGGCGGTGGTGCGCCGCTCGGGCTGCGGGTCGGGCTGAACACCGGTGACGTCATCGCAGGCATCCAGGCCGCGATCGAGTACACGGTCATCGGCGACACGGTGAACACCGCCGCCCGGCTGGCCGACGCCGCCGCTGTCGGTGCCGTCTACGCCGGTGGGCGTACCGCCGCCACCACCCGCCACGTCGCCTCCTGGCGGGCGCTGCGCCCGCTGCGGCTCAAGGGCAAGCGTGAGCCCGTCGAGGCGTACGAGCTGCTGGGTCTGCTCGACGCGCCGGGCACCCGCTCGGGTCTCGGTGACGAGGCGCCCTACGTGGGGCGGGAGACCGAGATCGGCCGGGTCGCCGGCCGGCTCGCCGAGGTGATCGACCAGGGCGACCCCCGGGTGCTGCTGATGACTGCCGAGGCGGGCATCGGCAAGTCCCGGTTCGCCGCCGAGGTCGAACGCCTCGCCGCCGGATACGACGTGGGCGCCGGCAGGTACGCGGCGCACACCGGCGCGCGGGTGCTCTCGGTGCGCTGCGCCGCCTTCGGTGAGCGCCGCCGGCTCGCGCCGCTCGCCGACCTGGTCCGCGCCGCCGTCGGCCTGCCCAGTGACGCGTCCACAGCGCTTACCCGTCCGGCGGTCGAGGAGCGGCTGCGTCGGCTCGGCCAGCGGCTCGCCCGAGCCGGCGCCCAACAACCGCCGATCGTCACCGACCAACTGCTCGCACTGCTCGGCTATGCCGAACTCCCCACGCACACCGGCACCGACAACGGCGAGTGGGGCAGTGCCGCTGCCGCGGCCGCCGACGCCGAGGCGGTGCCGAACGCCGTCGCCGACCTGCTCAGCGGCCTCGCCTCGGAGGCGCCGCTGGTGATCGTGGTGGACGACCTGCACGACGCCACCGCCGAGACGATCCGCGCTCTCGGGCTGGCCCTGTCCCGCCTCACCGGCCCGGTCCTCGTGCTGCTGCTGGGCCGCCCCGAGCTGGTCCGTACCGCAGGCGCTCTGACCCGCGTCGCGGACGCCGAGGTGCACTCCCTGCCGCCGCTGCGCGGAGCCGACGCGGCCCGGTTGCTCACCAGCTATCTCGGCGGTGGGAAACTGCCGCAGGCCGACGCCGACCGGCTGCTGGCCACCGCCCAAGGCAACCCGTTCTACCTTGCCGAGCTGGTCACCCTGCTGATCGAGCGCGGTGCCCTCACGACTGTCGAACCGGGTCGCGGTGTCCGGCCCGCCCCGGGCGAGCGGGATCAGGGCTCGACGGCGAGCTGGCGGCTGGTGCCCGGTTCGCTGGGCAGCCGGCTGCTGTCCCGTGACCTCGCGGCGGTGCTCGCCGCCCGTATCGACGCGCTGCCACCGGGTGCCCGTTCGGTGCTGCGGGATGCCGCTGTGGTCGGTGACACGGTGCCCGAGGGCGCGCTGGAGGCGCTGCTCGACCAGCGCGCCGGCCGCGACGGGCGGCCCTCGGCCGTGGTCGCTGTCGAGCTCGACCGGGCGGTGGAGGAGCTGCTGCAACGCCGGATGCTGCACCGCACCCGCACCGGCTACGCGTTTGCCACCCCGCTCATGCGGGAGGCCGCGTACGCAGGTGTGAGCAAGGCGGAGCTGGCTGAGCGGCACGCCGCGCTTGCCCAGTGGGCGGCACCCGGAAGCGACGCCGCGGTACCCACCCTGGGCGGGTTCACCGACGAGGCCCGGGACGACTTCGTGGCGATGCACGTCGAGCGGGCCGCCAGGCTCGCCGACGCGGTGAAGCTGCGCCCGGACGCCCCGGCCCGCGCCGTGGCCCCGCTCGGGGTCGCCGCGCTCGGTCGGGCCGCCCGCCGGTCGCTGTCCGCCGGGGAGCCCGCGCTCGCCGTGGAGTACGCCGAACGCGCCACCGAACTGGCCCGCGACGGTGTGCCGGCGACCGATCGGGTGGTGCACGCCCGGGCGCTGCTCCAGATCGGTCGGGCCGTCGACGCGCTCGCCTACGCCGAGAAGATCGCCGCGAACGCCGGGGACGAGGCCACCCGGGTCAGCGCCCTGCTGCTCGCCGGGCAGGCCCAGCAGACCCTCGGTGACCAGGGACGGGCGGTGACTGCCTGGCAGGAGGCGCTGCAGGTGGCCACTGCCGCTGCGCTGCCCACGCTGCGCGCATCCGCGATGCGCCGGCTCGGCATGGCCGACTTCGTGGGCGGGCGGTTGAGTCAGGCGAGCAGCAGGCTGGCCGCCGCGTACCAGGTCAGTCTCGGCGCCCAGGACCGGCGCGGGCAGGCATGGTCGTTGCAGAACCTGGCGTGGGTGACCACCACCCGGGGCGACTTCGCCGGCACCGACGCGGTGCTCGGCCGGGCCGCCCGGTTGTTCGCCGAGCTGAAGGACCCGTACGGCCGGGCCTGGCTGCGGGGCACCACGGCGTTCGCCCGGCTGCTTGCCGGAAGGCTGCGCGAGGCGTGTCGCATGGCACAGGTGTTCCTGCCCTTCGGCGAGCGGGTCGGCGAGGCGTGGGCGGTGGGCACCCTGCGGGCGGTCGCGGCGTACGCCACTGCCGAGCTGGGTGAGCTGGCCGAGGCGGACCAGGGGGCACGCCGGGCGTACCGCGAGTTCGCCGCCGCCTCCGACGACTGGGGTCGCGGGTTCGCGCTTGTGGTCCGGGCCGTGGTGGCGCGGGGCCTGGGCGAGCCGGAACACGCGGCCGATCTGCTCACCGACGCCCTGGCGGACGCCGAACGGACCTCGCACCCGCTGCTCACCGGGATGGCCGGCACGTTGCGGGGGTTCGTGGCACTGGACATGGGGGACTGGGAGACCGCCGAGCAGGCGGCGCGTGGGGTGCTGACGGCCGTCGAACCGCACAACCCGCAGGCGCCGGCGCAGGTCGCGCCCCGGGTGCTGCTTGCCACCGCCCGGCTGGCCGCTGGCGACCCGGCGACCGCTGTCGGGCTTCTCGCTCCCGTGGCGACCACCGCCGCGAACGCGCCGTCGCTGCTGTTCTCCCGCCGTCAGACGATGGCCCGGTACGCGTCGGCGCTGCTCGCCCACGGTCAGCGGGAGCAGGCGTTGGACTGGGCGCAGCGTGCGGTGACGGTGCCTGCCGAGGACGTCCGCAGCCAGGTGATCGCGGCCAGCGTGCTGGCCGAGGCGCTGGCGGCCTGCGGTCGGCAGGTGGAGGCGCTCTCCTGCGCGGACGAGGCGGTCCGCCTGGCGTACGCCACCGAGCAGCGCAGTGAACGCGCCGCCGCCGATGCCCTGCGTGCCGAAATCGCCGCCCAGGTCTAGCCATCGCTGCTTCCCGTCCGGTTTTGGCGGTTCCGGGGATGTGGTTGTCGGAGCGACCGGCTAGCGTGTCACCACCGTGCGCCGGTCCACAGTGGGTGACCGTCGCCGTGCCGGGGAGGGCCATCATGAAGTTGCCGCGTTCCATCGCGGGCTGGACCATCGCTGTCTTCGGTGTGCTGGCGCTGCTGATGGGTGCGGTCGGGCTGATCTGGCCGGAGGCGCTGCTGGGCCTGCTCGGGCTGGAGGTGCCGTCGACTCGTGCGGCCGGCGACCACACGGGCACGTTCCTGCTGGCGTCCTCGATGGCGTCGTTCAACATGGGCGTCTACTACCTGCTCGCCACTGTCACCGAGTGGCGGGTGTTCTACCGCTTCACTGTGGTGTTCCGGCTGGTCACCTTCACGGTGTTCACCATCGCCGTGCTCTCCGACATCGCCCCGGACCGGTTCTTCGGGGTTGCCGCATGGGAGGGCCTGGGTGCACTGGCCACCGCGATCGGCCTGCGCGTCGACGCCCGCCGAAGTGCATCCGGTGCCGCTTCGGCTGACGCGGCGCGCTGAGCCTCCGGCCGGGTTGGGTATTTTCGAGCAGTGACCGACACCCCGACCGGCCGTTCGCGGGTGCCGATCGTGCCCGGCTTGACTGATTTGCGGGTTTTTGCCCGGGGCGGATACGCGACCGTCTACCAGGCCACCCAGATCTCGGTGGGGCGTGAGGTCGCCGTCAAGGTGGAGAACCGCACGCTCGACAGCGAGCGCGACCAGGCCCGGTTCCTGCGCGAGGCGCGGGCCGCCGGGCGGATGTCGTCCCATCCGCACGTGGTGGACCTCTTCGATGTCGGGGTCACCGTCGACCAGCACCCCTACCTGATCATGGAACTGTGCGACGGGTCGTACGCCGAGCGGATGCGTACCTCGCCGCTCGGCCCGGTGGAGGCTCGCGATCTCGGCATCAAGATCGCCGACGCGCTGGCCCACTCGCACGCGGCCGGGGTGCTGCACCGCGACGTCAAGCCGGCGAACATCCTCTACTCGCACTTCAACTCGGCGGTGCTCGCCGACTTCGGGCTGGCCGTTCTCGCGGAACACCGGGACCCCACAGTCACCTTGGAGGTGCTCACCCCGGCGTACGCGCCACCGGAGATGTTCAGCCACAGCCCGCCGTCGCCGGCCGTCGACGTGTACGCGCTCTGCGCCACTCTCTACGCGGTGATGCACGGTCGGCCGCCCCGCTGGCAGTCCGAGCGCAACCCGAGCCTGGTCACCGTGCTGGAGATGTTCAACCAGCAGGTCCCCAGCCTGCCCGGCGTACCTGACGAGCTGATCGAGGTGCTGCGCGCCGGCATGGCCAACGACCCGGCCGAGCGGCCCTCCGCGCTCGAACTGCACGACCTGCTCACCCACCTGCCGTTCGGCTCCCCGCCGAAGCCGGTCAGTGGCGCCCCGATCAGCGGGAGCCCGATCAGTGGTGGCCCGATCAGTGGTGGCCCGATCAGCGGCGGCGCGGCCCGGCCCGGCCCGTACGTCGCCGGCCAGCCGGTACCTCGGCCGCCGGTCGAGGAAACCCAACCGACGACCCCCGACAGCCGGCGCTGGCGGCGACGCTGGTTCCTCGGCGGCGCGGGAGTGCTCGCGCTCGCCGCCTCGGCGACCACCGGGGCGTGGGTGGCCAGCAGCGCCCCGCCGCCCAGCCCGTCTCCCCAGGTCAGCCAGGCCGGTGCCCCGGCGACCGGCGCGCTGCCCGGCTGCACGACGGGTGCAGGTGCGCCGGCGGCCCTGCCCAGCGGTGCCCGGTGCCTGCCCCAACTGGAGTGCTTCGGCCCCATGCGGATCCGCGGCGACCGCGCCGAGGCCGTCCGGGTCCCCTGCGATTCCCGGCACACCTGGGAGACGTACGCCGAGGGGATCCTGCCGGTGTCGCTCGTGGGCGCGCCCTACCAGGAGGTGATCGCCGCCGAGCCGGTCCGGCAGGTCTGCGGCACGACGACCTTCCGTGTGACCACCGGGATCAACGAGGCGACCGGATGGCGCCTGGAGGTGCTACCGCCGGTGGACGGCAGTGTCGACCGGACCTACCGGTGCCTGGCCGGGCGGGGCGTCGACGCGCTCGCCGGCCCCACACTCACCGGTCGCTGAAGCCGCTGGGTGTCCCGCGTCGGTCCCGCACCGCGCGCAACGCGGCCCGGCTGTCCAGGGCGTCGAGAGTGTCGGCGTCGATCCCGTACGGCATCAACTCCGGGGGCCCGGCCGACCGGTCCGGCGGCTCCGGCTCGTCGTGCTGCCGGGCGGCGGACACGGCCACACCGGCGATGATCGTCAGCAGCACGACGAGCAGCGCGAGGACCACGCCGAGGAGATCCTGGCGGCGCCACACGACCAGCAGGACCAGCAGAACGAGGGCGCCCAGCGCGGCGATCGCCGCTACTATCCGCGGGTCGGGCCTGGCCAGTCGATTCACCCCCCAAGCATGCCGTGACCTGGCCGGCTGTCAACCGGAGAGGGCGTTCCGCCGCGCCGATTTTGGCCGCTTGGCCCGAGATGGGCGGGCCGAGTCGACACGTAGCGGGCCCGGGTCGCTACTCCCGGTGCCCCACTCGCCGTGCCGAAGCCGGCCCGCGCCTCGCCGCGTCCGTTGATCTAGTAGGACTTGTCCTGGCCCAGGACGTGCTGGGCCACGAAGTTGAGGATCATCTCCCGGCTGACCGGGGCGATACGACCCGCCCGGACGGCGCCGAGCAGGGTCGCCACCCCGTACTCGGTGGTCATGCCGGCCCCGCCGAGTGCCTGGACGGCGGTGTCCACGGCGAGCGCTGCGGCCTCCCCGGCGGCGTACTTGGCCATGTTGCCCGACACGCCCGCCTCCAGGTCACGGCCGGCGTCGTACAGGGTGGCCGCCTTCTGGATCATCAGGCGGGCCAGTTCCACCTGCACCGCCGCGTGCGCCAGCGGGTGCGACACGCCCTGGTGCGAGCCGATGGTCCGGCCGCCCCACACCTTGCGGGTCGCGGTGTAGTCGGTGGCCCGTTCGATGGCGTACCGGCCGGTGCCGGCACCCATCGCGGCCACCGTGATCCGCTCCGGGTTGAGCCCGGCGAAGAGCGCCGGCAGCCCGGCGTCCAGCGATCCGCCGACCAGCGCGTCGGCGGGCAGCCGCACGTCGTCCAGGTAGAGCAGGAACTGGTTCTCCGGAGACAGGATCTCCATGTCCAGTTTGGAGCGGGTCAGCCCGGGCGCGTCGGTGGGCACGAGGAACAGCGTGGGCTTGAGCTTGCCTGTGGACGAATCCTCGGTGCGGGCCACCACCAGGACGTGGCCGGCCTCGTCCACCCCGGAGATGTAGCACTTGCGGCCGGAGAGCAGCCAGTCGTCGCCGTCGCGGCGGGCCACAGTGGCGAGCCTGTGGAAGTTCGAGCCGGCCTCCGGCTCGGTGATCGCGAAGACGATCTTCTCGGAGCCGTCGGCGAGGCCGGGCAGGTGCCGCTTGCGCTGCTCCTCGGTGCCGTGCCGGTTGATCACCGTGGCCGCGATGGCGGGGGACACCACGAGCAGCAGCAGCGGGCAACCGGCCGCCGCCAACTCCTCACAGACGATTGCCAGCTCGGTGATGCCGCCGCCCCCACCGCCGTACTCGGTGGGGATGTTGACCCCCAGGTAGCCGAGCTGGCCGGCCTCGGCCCACAGCTCGGTGGTGTGCTCGCCGGCCTTTGCCTTCTCGACGAAGTAGCCGTGGCCGTAGCGGCGGCCCAACGCCCGCACGGCGTCGCGCAGCTGGTCCTGCTCGGGGGTGAGGTCGAAGCTCATCGGGGGTCCTCCTCGGGGTTCGACGGCGCGGGGTCGACGCCGTCGATGACAGCCAGCACGGCACCGGTGCGCACCTGACCGCCGGCGGGCACCGGCAGTTCGGCGACGACACCGTCGGTCGGGGCGAGCACGGGATGTTCGAGCTTCATCGCTTCCAGCGTGAGCAGCAGGTCGCCGGCCGCGACCCGCTGGCCGACCTCGACGTGCACCTGGGTCACCGCGCCGGGGAGCGGCGCGAGCAGCGACCCGGCCGCCAGCTGCGCCGTGGGCAGCGGGAAACGCGGCAGCTCGGTCAGGCTCGCCGACCCGTCGGGGCCGTCCACGAAGACCTCCGACAGCACCCGGTGTACGCGGTACGCGCGCCGCACCCCGTCGACGTCGAGCACCACCCGGTCCGGGGTGGCCTCCACCAGCGCCACAGCGGGAGGGTCGGTGTCGGCGGGATCGGTTGACCATTCGGCGAGCCCGCCCCGGCGGTCCAGCCGGTAGCGGACCTCGATCTCGCCGTCCGGCCCGGTGAACCGGGCGATCTGCGGGACGGCCGCCACGTTGCGCCAGCCCGACGGCAGCCCGGCCAGCACCGTCGCGCCCGCTCGGCGCCCAGCTGCCGATGCGAGCGCCGCAGCCAGCGCGGCAAGCGGCAGACGGTCGGCGGGAAGCAGCGCCGTGAACACCTCCGGGTGCCGGTCCAGGAACCCGGTGTCGATGTCCGCCGCGCCGAACTCGGGGCTGCGCAGCACACGGACCAGCAGATCCCGGTTCGTGGCCACCCCGTGCAACTCGGCCCGCGCGAGCGCGCCCGCGAGAGCCCGGGCCGCCTCGGCGCGGGTGGGTGCCCAGGCGACAAGCTTCGCCAGCATGGAGTCGTAGTGGACGCCGACCACGGAACCGTCCACCACACCCGAGTCGAGCCGCAGACCCGCCCGCTGAAGACCGCCGAACTCGCAGTCGACACCGGGTACGGCGAAGCGGTGCAGGACACCCGTCGCCGGGCGGAAACCCTGAGCGGGTTCCTCGGCGCAGAGGCGTACCTCGATCGCGCAGCCCCGCGCGGACGGAGACCTGGCCTCCTCCGGCAACGCCGCGCCCTCGGCGACAAGCAGTTGCAGCCGGACCAGGTCCAGCCCACCGGCGGCGGTCAGCTCGGTGACCGGGTGCTCGACCTGGAGCCGGGTGTTCATCTCCAGGAAGTAGATCGCCCCGTCCGGCGCCAGCAGGAACTCGACGGTGCCGGCGCCCACGTAGTCGACAGCCCGGCCCGCCGCCACCGCCGCCTCGTGCAGGCGCTCCCGCACGTCCTCGGGGATGACTCCCGGTGCCTCCTCGACGATCTTCTGGTGTCGGCGCTGGATCGAGCACTCCCGCACACCGAGCGCTGCCACCGTCCCGTGCGTGTCACCGAAGATCTGCACCTCGACGTGCCGGCCGCGCTCGACGTACCGCTCGATGAAGACAGTGCCGTCGCCGAACGCCGCAGCCGCCTCGCGGCGCGCGGATGCCACGGCCTCGGCCAGCCCGGCGGTGTCCCGGACGATCCGCATGCCCCGGCCGCCGCCACCGGCGGACGCCTTCACCAGCACCGGAAAGTCGGTGACGTCGGCGGCGTCGGTCCAGCTCGGCAGCATCGGCACGCCCGCCTCGGCGAGCAGCGACTTCGCCGCCAACTTGTCGCCCATGGCCGCGATCACCTTGGCCGGCGGGCCGACCCAGGTCAGCCCCGCGTCGGTCACCGCCGCCGCGAACTCGGCGTTCTCGGCCAGAAATCCATAACCCGGGTGGACTGCGTCCGCGCCGCTGCGCCGGGCCGCGTCCAGGATCAGATCGACCCGCAGGTACGTCTCGGACGGCGTGTCACCGGGCAGCCGGACCGCCTGGTCGGCCTCGGCGACGAACGGCGCGTCGGCGTCCGCGTCCGAGTGCACGGCGACCGTCTCCACGCCGAGCGCCCGGCAGGTCGCGAAGACCCGGCGGGTGATCTCCCCCCGGTTGGCGACGAGCAATCGGTTGATCATGTTGGCTGAGCCTGCCTCTCGTTCGCCGGTGCGGGATTGCGGTTCGCTGCTTTCCTCGTGCTCACGGGGGCTACATCCGGAAGACGCCGAAGCCGTCGGCGCCCTTCACCGGTGCACTGTGGATCGCCGAGAGGCAGAGCCCGAGGACGGTACGGGTGTCGCGCGGGTCGATCACCCCGTCGTCGTAGAGCCGGCCGGACAGGAAGAGCGCACCGGACTGCGACTCGATCTGCTGCTCGACCATCATCCGCATCGCCGCGTCGGACTCCTCGTCGTAGTCGCGCCCCCGCGCGGCAGCGGCCTGCCGGGCCACGATCGAGAGCACACCGGCGAGCTGCGCCGGGCCCATCACCGCCGACTTCGCGTTCGGCCAGGTGAACAGGAACCTCGGGTCGTACGCGCGACCGCACATGCCGTAGTTGCCGGCCCCGTACGACGCGCCGAGGTTCACCGTCAGGTGCGGCACCGTCGAGTTGGACACCGCGTTGATCATCAGCGCGCCGTGCTTGATGATGCCGCGCTGCTCGTACTCAGTGCCCACCATGTAGCCGGTGGTGTTCTGCAGGAAGATCAGCGGGGTGTTCGAGGTGTTCGCGAGCTGGATGAACTGCGCCGCCTTCTGCGCCTCCTCGCTGAACAGCACACCCCGGGCGTTGGCGAGCACACCCACCGGGTAGCCGTGCAGCTCACCCCAGCCGGTGACAAGCGCGTCCCCGTACGTCGGCTTGAACTCGTCGAAGTCGCTGCCGTCGAGGATCCGGGCCAGCACCTCGCGGGGATCGAACGGCACCTTCAGGTCGGCGCTGGCGATGCCGAGCAGCTCCTCCGGGTCGTACTTCGGTGGCTGCGGCACAGCCGTACGCGGCGACGGACCCGACTTGTGCCAGTTGAGCCGGCGTACGCACTGCCGGGCCAACCGGATGCCGTCCCGCTCGTCGGAGGCCAGATGATCGGCAAGCCCGGACGTGCCGGCGTGCATGGCCGCGCCGCCAAGCGACTCGTCGTCGGTGACCTCACCCGTGGCCATCTTCACCAGCGGCGGCCCGGCCAGGTAGACCTGCGACCGGTCCCGAATCATGATCACGTGATCGGACATCCCAGGCACGTACGCGCCACCCGCAGTGGCGTTGCCGAAGACCACGCTGACAGTGGGGATCTTCGCCGCGGAGAGCCGGGTCAGGTCGCGGAACACCCGCCCGCCCGGAATGAAGATCTCCGCCTGGGTCGGTAGGTCCGCACCGGCCGACTCGACAAGGTTGACCATCGGCAGCCGGTTGGCCAGTGCGATCTCGCCGGCCCGCCGGGTCTTGGCGAGCGACCACGGGTTGACCGCGCCACCGCGTACCGTCGGGTCGTTGGCAACGATCAGGCACTCCACGCCCTCGACCACGCCGATGCCGGTCACCACGCTGGCGCCCACCGGAAAGTCAGTGCCGTACGCCGCCACCGGCGACAGCTCCAGAAACGGGCTGTCCGCGTCGAGCAGCAGTTCGATGCGCTCCCGGGCCAGCAGCTTGCCCCGCTTGTGGTGCCGGGTCACGTACTTCTCGCCACCGCCCCCGCGGGCCTGGTCCAGCGCCGCGTCCAACTCGGCGAGCCGCTCCAGCAGCGCTGCCCGGTTCGCCACGAAGCCGGGCGCTGACGGGTCGACCGAGGTGTCCAGTGTGGTCACAGGCCCATCCCCTTCACGATGATCTCATTCATGATCTCGGTGGCACCGCCGCCGATACCGAGGAGCCGGGCGTCGCGGTAGTGCCGCTCCACCTCGGCGTCACGCATGTAGCCGAACCCTCCGTGCAGCTGCAACGCCTGGTCGACGACCTGGTCGCAGGCGGCCACCGCCACGTTCTTGGCCATCGCCACCTCGGTCACCACCGGCTCGCCGGCCGCCACCCGGACCGCGACCTCGTGCACGTACGCCCGCGCCGCCTCGGCACGGGTGTGCATCTCGGCCAGCCGGTGCCGGACCACCTGCCGGCTGGCCAGCGGACGCCCGAAGGTCTCCCGGTCGCGGCACCAGCGCACGGCCAGCTCGACGCAGCGCTGCGCTGTGGCGTACGCCTGGGTGGCGAGCGAAAGCCGCTCCGCGGCGAAGTTCTGCATGATCGCCAGGAAGCCGGTGTCCTCCTCGCCGATCCGGTTCGCCACCGGCACCCGTACGTCGACGAACGACAACTCGGCGGTGTCCGAGCAGTGCCAGCCCAGCTTCTCCAGCCGACGTCCGACAGTGAACCCGGGGCTGTCCTTGTCGATGACCAGCAGGGAGATCGAGCCGCTGCCGGGGAAACCGGTGCAGACAGCAGTCGTCACGAAGTCGGCCCGATGCCCGCTGGTGATGTACGTCTTCGACCCGTTCACGACGTAGTGGTCGCCGTCGCGGCGGGCCGTGGTGCGGATGCCCGCCACGTCCGAACCGCCGTCCGGCTCGGTGATCGCCAACGCCCCGATCATCGTGCCGGCCAGCGTGGGCCGGACGTACCGCTGGACGAGGTCGTCGTCGCCGGGCGTCGAGGTGCCGCCGAGCATGCCGCCAAGCGAGCCGCCGATGCCCACGCCCGCCGCCGCCACCATGTGCGGCAGCGCGATGCCGTGCGTGAACAGGGCCGCGATCAGGCCGGACGACCCGCCGGAGCGAATCACCTCCTCGGTCACGATGATCGAGTCGAGCAGGTCACCGCCGCTGCCGCCGACCGACTCGGGGAAGCCGATGCCGAGCAGCCCGAGCTTCGCGGCGCTGGCGTGCAGGGCCCTCGGCACCTCGCCGGCCTTCTCCCAGTCGTCCAGGTGCGGCAGCACCTCCCGGGTCACGAAGGATCGGGTCAGCTCGCGCAGTTGCCGCCGCTCCGGGGTGTCCACGATGCTCATGCCGCCGTCTCCCTGCCCGCTGCCGAAGGACCTGCCGGCACGCCCGCCGGCAGGTCGACGAGCCGGGAGCGCAGCAGCTCACCGAGCGCCTTGGCCTGCGGGTCGAACCGGGTGGACGCGGCCACACCCGCTCCGAGCAGGCCCTCGATCACGAAGTTGACGGCACGGAGGTTCGGCAGCTCGTACCGCCGCACCACAAGCGACGCCGTCTCCGGAAGCAGTTCCGCAAGCCGTTCGACGGTCAGCCAGCCGCGCAGCCACGCGTACCCGTCGTCGGAGCGTGCCCAGACACCCAGATTGGCGTCGCCGCCCTTGTCTCCGGAGCGGGCGCCGACCAGCTCTCCGAGCGCGCCGCGGCGGGTCGGGCCGTGGCCCGTCACCGCGTCGGCCGCCGCCGCGTCGCCCGGCGAAGCCTCCCCATCCGGGGGCGGCGCGGGGACGGTGTGGCTCGGGGGAGCGATCGGCACCCGCTCGCCTCCTGGCAGCACCGCCACGTGCGACACCTCGTCCTGCGGGACGGTGTCGGCGGTGAAGACGCCGTACGGCGTCGCGTCGCCCGGCAGGGTGGTGAGCGTGCAGCCCGGGTACGACGCCAGTGCCAGCTCCACCGCGGCGGCCGAGAAGGCCCGCCCGGCCCGCGTACGGTCGGTGTCGCGCAGGTGTACGTGGAGCAGGGCGCTTGCCGCCTCCGTGTCGACGGCGTCCGGGTGGTCGGTCCGGGCCAGTGTGAACTCCAGCCCTTCCTTGCCCACCGCCTCCACCATCTGACCTCGGACCAGTGCCGCCTTGGCCTCGATGTCCAGCCCACAGAGGACGAAGGTCATCGAGTTGCGGAAGCCACCGAGGTTGTTGACGCCCACCTTCAGCGTCGCCGGCGGCGGAGTGCCCCGGACGCCGGAGATGCGGACCCGGTCCGGCCCGTCGGGGCTCAGCGTCACCGAGTCCAGTCGGGTGACGACGTCCGGCCCCAGGTACGCCGGCCCGCCCACCTCGTAGAGCAGCTGTGCGGTGACCGTCTCCACAGTGACCGCACCGCCGGTGCCCAGGTGCTTCGTGAGCACCGCCGAGCCGTCCGGGTGCACCTCGGCGATCGGGAAACCGGGCCGGCGAGCGCCGTCGGGCAGTTCGGTGAAGAAGCTGAAGTTGCCGCCGGTGACCTGCGCGCCACACTCCAGGAGGTGCCCCGCGACGGTCGCCCCGGCCAGCTCGTCGAAGGCGTCGCGACCCCACCCGTACCGGGCGATGGCCGGACCGACCACAAGCGACGCGTCGGTCACCCGACCGGTGACCACGACGTCCGCCCCGGCGTCGAGGCAGGCGGCGATCCCGAACGCGCCGAGGTAGGCGTTCGCGGTCAGCGCGTCGGGCCGCTGGAGCGCGTCGCCCTCGACGTACCCGACGCGCACCGGCACGCCCAGCCGACCGGCGAGGGCTTCGACTGCGGCGGCCAGGCCGGCCGGGTTCAGCCCGCCGGCGTTCGTCACGATCCGCACTCCCCGGTCGAGGGCCGTGCCGAGGCAGGTCTCCAACTGGCGAAGGAAGGTCTTCGCGTACCCCAGGTCGGGGTCGCGCATCCGGTCACGGCCGAGGATGAGCATTGTCAGCTCGGCCAGGTAGTCGCCGGTCAGCACGTCCAGGTCGCCGCCGTCGATCATCTCCTGCCAGGCGGCGAACCGGTCGCCGTAGAAGCCCGAGGCGTTGCCGATGCGGATCACGCGGCGGCTCCGTTCCGGCCGGCCGGCTCGCGACCGGCGCCGGGCGGGCCTGCGAATGCCTGCGCCACGTCGAGCCACTCGTCGGCGACCGGGCCGGTCGCCAGCAGGGCGAGATCCGCGCGGTGCCGACGCTGGGTGACAAGCAGGCAGAAGTCCCGAGCGGGACCGGTCAGCCGATCGGAGGCGTCCGCCGGACCCCAGACCCACGTGTCGCCGCCGGGGCCGGCCAACTCGACCCGGACCGGCGCCGTCGGCACCTGTCGGCCCTGGGCGGCAAAACCGTGCCCGAGGGTACGCACACCGAGGTGTGCCACGTGCCGGAGCCGGTCGGAGGCGGGGCGGACCACACCGAGCGCGTCGGCCACGTCCTCGCCGTGCGCCCAGGTCTCCATGATCCGGGCGGTCGCCATGGAGGTGGCCGACATCCGGGTGCCGTACCACGGCAGTTTCTCGCCGGCCGGGACCGCCGCGAGCGCGTCGGCGAGCGCAGCTCGGCCGGCCCTCCAGCGGGCGAGCAGGTCGGCGGGCGGCGCGAGGAACTCCTCCGCGCCGTCGTCGACCAGGCGGGACGGGTCCGGAGCGTTCATCACCGTCGCGTAGAACGCCTCGGCGTCGGTGGCTGCCAACACCGCCACGTGGTCGGTCCAGGCGAGGTGGGCGATCTGGTGGCCGATGCTCCAGCCGGGCGCCGGGGTCGGGCGTGCCCAGTCGACAGCCGGCAGCGGGGCCACCAGGGCGTCCAGGTGGGCGGACTCGTCGGCGAGATCCGCGAGCAGGTCGGTGAGGTCGACCATTGTGCCTCCGGTCGGTGCGGGCCGGTGCGGCCGGTGGTCAGGGCGTGAGCAGGGTGGCGAGCTGGCGCTTCCAGGTGACGAGGAGCGCGGTGCGGCGGGCCGAGTCGTCGCTGAGCAGGTTTGCCACGCCGAGCCCGCGGAGCAGGTCGAGGGTGGCCTGCACCGCCTCCCGGACGCCGGGTCGGCGCTCGTCGACGCCGAGCAGCGAAACGGTGAGCCTGTGCATCTCCCGGCCGACCATCGCCTCCAGCGGCATCAGGGCGTCGCGAAGCTCCCGGTCGGTACGGGCGGCGACCCAGAGTTCGAGCGCGGCCACGAAGAGCGGCCCGGTGAACGCGGCGGCGAGCAGATCGATCACCCGGTCCAGCCGCTGCGGGCCGGCGGGCAGGGCCTCCGCCTCGGTGCGCAACTCGTCGGCCCGGCGTTCGGCGAGGTGGGCGACAGCGGCCGTGACCAGGGCTGCCTTCGTGGGGTAGTGGTGCAGCTGCGCGCCTCGTGAGACACCGGCCCGGGCGGCGACGACGGTGGTCGTGGTGCCGGACCAGCCGTGCTCGATCAGGCAGTCGACTGTCGCCTCCAGCAGACGGGCCTGGGTGGCGCGACTGCGCTCCTGCTGCGGGACGCGCGTCGATGCGGCTGACATGCGGCACAGCCTGCCGGCTCAGAAACAAACAGTCAAGACTGACTTTTTTGTGGCGCTCGGCGTGGGCGGAGCGGGGCGGAGCGGGGCGGAGCGGGGCGGGACGGGGCGGGACGGGAGGGGATGGGACCTGTGTGCGGCAGCTCCTGTAGAGCTGCCCCACGGATGGGGCAGGTGCCGACGTCACCGGCGGGGGTCCTGGGTGGTTGGTTGCCCGGCGAGCGGGCCAGTCGAGTGGCCCTCTGTCTTCAGACGAAGGAGTCCTGGTCGTGCTCGCCTATCCAGTCGGACTCAGGGGCCCCTGAGTCGCGTCCCGTCTCGACTGAGTCGCGTCGCCCTCGCCCCACATTCGGGGCAGCTCTACAGGCAGCACGGACCTTTCCCGGTGCCCGACCCGCCCTTGAGCACGGACCTTTCCCGGTGCCCGACCCGCCCTTGAGCACGGACCATGGACCGAGGGCCGTCACCTGGTCGAGGTACACGTCGGCCAAGGCATCGTCGGGCAGACGAAACGTCCCCGCCGTCCGTCGGTGACGGAAGGCGGGGACGGGACGTAGCGCTCAGACGCGGGCGCGGCGGGCCAGGCGCTCCGGGTCGAGGATGATGATGCTCTTGCCGTCCAGCCGCAGCCAGCCACGCGAGGCGAAGTCGGCGAGCGCCTTGTTCACCGTCTCGCGGGAGGCGCCGACGAGCTGGGCGATCTCCTCCTGGGTGAGGTCGTGCGTCACCCGCAGGACGCCACCGTCGCGGGTGCCGAACCGGCCGGCCATCTGGAGCAGGTTCTTGGCGACCCGGCCCGGCACGTCCGTGAAGATCAGGTCGGCGAGCGAGTCATTGGTCCGGCGCAGCCGCCGTGCCAGAACCCGGAGCAGCTGCTCGGCGATCTCCGGGCGGTTGTTCAGCCACGGCCGCAGCGCCTGCTTGCGCAGCCGTACCAGCCGGGTGTCGGTCACCGCGGTGGCGGTCGCCGTACGCGGACCCGGGTCGAAGAGCGACAGCTCACCGACCATGTCCGACGGCCCCATCACCGCGATCAGGTTCTGCCGCCCGTCAGCCGCGCGGCGGCCAACCTTGATCTTCCCGGACAGCAGGATATAGAGACTGTCACCGGGCTCGCCCTCATTGAAGACGATCTCGCCCTTGCGGACCTCGATCGTCTCCATCTCCTTGGCGAGCGCCTCGGCAGCTTCCGGGTCGACACCCTGGAAGATCCCGCTGCGGGCCAGTACCTCATCCATCGCGCACCTCCGGTTGCGCGTGCCGTCCGTCGGCCGGGTCCGCCGTCCGCTGATCCCCTCGCGCGCCGCCAAGTCTAGGCGCACATGAGCATGAATCAGAGGTCGCCCCTGGAATCTTGATCGGTGGGCGTAACCTGCCCGACGTGCTGACCGAGCCGACTCTGACCAGCCGCCCCGAGGACGGGCGGCATATTCCGCTGCTCGTCTGGCGTGCCGACGGCCCGCTGCGAGCGGTCAGCAGTGGCCCGCTCGGCGGTGGAATCGGCGTGCGGCACTGGGTGCTGAACGCGACGGTGCCCATGTCGTACGACCGGGAAGACCCTGCCGCTCACCTGAGCGCGCTCGCCGCGGACCTGGCCCTCGACGGGCCCGGGGTCGGTCTGCTGACCGGCGTGGACGTGACCGAGGTGGTGGCCCGGACCGACACCGGGGTGCGGGCCTGGGCGACCGTCGGGCTCGGCACGCCGGTGCCCGCCGCCGCGCCGGCGGTCACCGCGCTCACGCAGCACGTCGGCACCGTCAACATCGTGGTGTACGTGCCGGCGCGGCTCGCCGACTCCGCTCTGGTGAACGCCGTTGCCACCGCCACCGAGGCGAAGACCCAGGCGATAAGCGAGCTGGGGCTGGCCGGAACCGGCACTCCCACCGACGCGGTCACAGTGCTCTGCCCGGTGGACGGGCCGGAGGCCGCGTACGGCGGGCCGCGCTCCACCTGGGGCGGCCCGCTGGCCCGAGCGGTCCACGCCGCGGTGCGTGCCGGCGGCGAACGGACCGTCGTGCCCTGGTCGGACAGGCTGACGGGCTGAAACTTCGACCGATCGGCCCTCGTCGGCGAGTTTACGGGCCGGTAGCCTCGCGAACGATGTACGCTTCCGCCCCCCTCGCGCCCCGCCCACACCGCCGCGTCGCCCTCGGCCTCGCCGCGCTGCTGGCTGCCCTTCTCGTAGCCGGCTGCGCCGAGACCGCAGAGGCCCCGGTCTGGCAGCCGGGCATCGGCGGCGGTGGCACCGGGGCGCCGGTGACCACGGACGGCCCGAAGGCCGGCGGTGACGCCCCGGCGCCCGATGGGGACGCGATCTCGCTCTCCGCGACCGGCGACATCATCATGGGCAACGCTCCGAACCGGCTGCCCGCCGGTGGCGGTAAGGGCTTCTTCGACTCGGTGACCCGGGCACTCAAGGCGGACCTCGTCATGGGCAACCTGGAGGAGCCGCTGACCGTGGACACCGGCACCGGCAAGTGCGGCGCCAACTCGACCCGGTGCTTCCAGTTCCGGGCTCCGCCGGAGTACGCCGCACACCTGCGTGACGCCGGCTTCAACCTGCTCAACCAGGCGAACAACCACGGCTACGACTACGGCCCGAAGGGCTACGAGAACACCCAGAAGGCGCTGGAGAAGTACGACCTGGAGCACACCGGCGCGCCGAACCAGATCACCGTGGTGGAGGTCAAGGGCGTCAAGGTGGCGGTGGCCGGCTTCTCGTCGTACGTCTGGTCCAACAGCCTCGTCGACATCGCCAAGGCCAAGGCTGTCGTCGCCAAGGCGGCCACCATGGCCGACCTGGTGGTGGTGCAGGTGCACATGGGCGGCGAAGGTGCCGACAAGACCCGGGTGAAGCCGGGTACCGAGATGTTCCTCGGCGAGAACCGGGGCGACCCCGTGAAGTTCTCGCGAGCCATGATCGACGCCGGTGCGGATCTGATCGTCGGGCACGGGCCGCACGTGCTGCGCGGTATGGAGTTCTACAAGGGGCGCCTGATCGCCTACAGCCTGGGCAACTTCGCCGGTGGCGGTAACTCGCTGAGCAACGCCGGGCGGCTCGGCTGGGGCGGCGTGTTGAAGGTGTCCCTCAAGCCCGACGGCAGTTGGGCCGGCGGCTCGTTCACCTCGACGTACATGAACTCCGCGGGCAAGCCGACGATGGACCCGGACGACAGGGGTCTGGGCCTGATCACGGAGCTGAGTCGCACCGACTTTCCCAAGACCGGCGCCCGGTTCGACACCGACGGCAAGATCTCCGCGCCTACCGCCGGTTGACCCGAGCAGGAACGTCCGGGCGGCGACGTAGGCTGGCCGTCGTGACCAGTAGTCCTCCCGGTGCCAGCGAGACCGACCTCGGGCGCAAACGCCGTGCCCGCAAGATCGGTCGGGTGCTGGCCGAGACGCACCCCGACGCGCACTGTGAGCTGGACCACTCCAACGCCCTGGAGTTGGCCGTCGCCACGATCCTCTCCGCGCAGTGCACCGACAAGAAGGTCAACGAGGTCACCCCGAAGCTCTTCGCCCGCTACCCGAGCGCAGCCGCGTACGCCGCTGCGGATCGGGGCGAGATGGAGGAGCTGATCCGGCCCACCGGCTTCTACCGGAACAAGACCGACTCGCTGCTCAAGCTCGGGCAGGCCCTTGTCGACAGGTACGACGGCCAGGTCCCCGGCCGCCTCGCCGACCTGGTGACGCTCCCCGGGATCGGTCGCAAGACCGCGAACGTCATCCTCGGCAACGCCTTCGACGTCCCCGGGATCACCGTCGACACGCACTTCCAGCGACTGGTCCACCGGTGGGGGCTGACCGCCGAGACAGACCCCGTCAAGATCGAGCACGCGATCGGCGCGCTGTACGAGAAGCGTGACTGGACAATGCTGTCGCACCGGATCATCTTCCACGGGCGACGGGTCTGTCACGCCCGCAAGCCCGCGTGTGGCGCGTGCACGCTCGCGAAGCTCTGCCCGTCGTACGGCACCGGCCCGACCGAGCCGACCGCCGCCGCCAAGCTGCTCAAGGGCCGTCGGGCACGCGACCTGGCGGTGGCCGCCGGTGTCGACCCGGAACTGGTGCCCGCCCAGGCGGTCGCCGCGGAGGTGCCGTGAACCGGCGTCTCGCCCTGCTCGCCCTGCCGCTGCTGCTTGCCGTCGCAGGCTGCACCGGTGGCACTACCGACGACGACCCCGCGCCGAGGCCTGTCGCCGCCGAGCGCCCGTCGCCGTTCGAGGACTGCGCGGCGCTGAGCACGCCGCCCGGGGCCGGGTCGCCCGGAGCCGGCACGACGAGCCCCGGTGCAACGGCCTCCGCGTCGCCGGCCTCGGGCACGACAGCCTCGGCGTCGCCCGACTCGGGCACGACGCCGTCCGCGTCGCCGGCCTCAGGCACGGGAACGTCACCTCGCGGTGAGGTGCTGCCGGAGCTGACACTGGCCTGCTTCACCGGGGGCGCTCCGGTCGAGCTGCGGTCCGTCGCCGGCCCCGCCGTGATCAACATCTGGGCGTCCTGGTGTGGGCCGTGCCGCAAGGAGCTGCCCGCCTTCCAGCGACTCAGCGAACGTGCCGACGGTCAGCTCCAGGTCGTCGGGGTCAACACCCGGGACAGCCGGCGCGGTGCCCAGTCCATCGGTGAGGACTACGGCGTACGGTTCCCGATCCTGGTGGACCAGGGCGACGCCCTGCAACGCGAGTTGAACCGCAACGCCTTCCCGCTGACCCTCTTCGTCGACGCCGACCGGCGGATCCGGCACATCGACGCCACGGGCGCGCTCGACGACGCCCAACTCGCCACGTTGGTCCGCACGCACCTCGGCCTGAAGGTGTCGGCGTGACCCGTCGACCGCCCGAGTGGATCGAGCCGCTGCTGACCCGGCTGGGCACCGCCCGCGCCGAGGACTTCACCCGGCTGACCACCCCCGCCGAGGGTGGTCGGGAGAGCGCCGTGCTGGTGCTGCTCGGTGAGCAGCCCGGTGTGGGGCCCGACGTGCTGGTGCTGCAACGGGCCGCCAACCTGCGCAATCACGCAGGCCAGCCGGCCTTTCCCGGCGGCGCAGCCGACCCGGAGGACGCCGACGTACGCGCTACCGCGCTGCGCGAGGCGAACGAAGAGGTCGGCCTGGACCCGGCAAGCGTGACAGTGCTGGCCGAGCTGCCGAAGCTGTGGATACCGGTGAGCGACTTCGTGGTCACGCCGGTGCTGGCCTGGTGGCACGATCCGCACCCGGTGCACCCCCGGGAACCCGCCGAGGTGGCGCACGTGGCCCGGTTGCCGGTCAGCGAACTTGTCGACCCGGCCAACCGGATGCGGGTGCGTCACTCCAGCGGTTGGATCGGCCCGGCGTTCTCGGCGCGCGGCATGCTCGTCTGGGGGTTCACCGCCGGGGTGATAGCCACACTGCTGGAGATGGGCGGCTGGGCCCGCCCGTGGCCGCGAAACCGGGTGGTGGATCTGCCGCCGACCGGGGTGACACCGGCGCCGTCGGCCGGCACCGACGAGGTCGACGAAACCGCCCTGCGCTGACCACGCGGTCACCTTCCGCAAGCGATGGTCATCTGGCGGGCGCACTGCCCGTACGCTTGACCCGTGTCCGTCGTGGATCTCGTCCTACTGCTGCTCATGCTCGTGTTCGCGATCAGCGGATACCGCCAGGGTTTCGTCATCGGCGTCACGTCGTTGTCCGGATTCTTCCTGGGTCTGCTCCTCGGCCTCCAGGTCGGGCCGCTGTTCGCCCGGCAGTTCGTGGATGCCGGCACCCGGGTGCTGGTCTCCCTGGTGGCGATCTTCGGACTGGCGGTGATCGGCCAGGCGCTCGCCGGCTGGCTCGGCTCGCACCTGCGTAAGACGATCACCAGCCAGGTCGGCAGGCGGATCGACGACGTCGGCGGGGCGTTCGTCTCACTGTTCGCGGTGCTGCTGCTCGCCTGGCTGGTCGCCGTACCACTCGGTTCGTCATCGGTCCCCTGGCTCGCGGCAGCGGTGCGCAACAGCACCGTGATCACGGTGGTGAACGGGATCCTGCCGGAGCAGGCACACCGGCTCTCCACAGCGCTTGAGGACACCGTCGACACCGACGGTTTCCCGGACGTCTTCGGTGACCTCGCGCCCACCCGGGCCCGGCAGGTCGACCCGCCCGACCCGGCGTTGGCCGGCTCCCAGGTGGTGGTCAACGGCCAGCGGTCGGTGGTCAAGGTGCTCGGTTCCGCGCCCAGCTGCTCGCGCCGCATCGAGGGCTCCGGGTTCGTCTACGCCGACGACCGGGTCATGACCAACGCGCACGTGGTCGCCGGCACCCGTTCGGTGGCGGTGGAACTGGGTGGGGAGCGGTACGACGGTCAGGTGGTGGTCTACGACCCCAACAGGGACCTGGCCGTGCTGCTGGTGCCGGGGCTGCCCGGCCCGTCGATGCGATTCGCCGCTGGCAACGCGGGCAGCGGCTCGGACGCCATCGTGCTGGGCTTCCCGCTCGACGGCCCGTACAACGCGCAGTCGGCGCGGATCCGTGACGTCGACAAGATCAAGGGACCGGACATCTACTCTTCCGGCGACGTCACGCGGGAGGTCTACACGATCCGGGCGCTTGTGCGCAGCGGCAACTCCGGTGGCCCGCTGCTCTCCGCCAACGGCCTGGTGCTCGGTGTGATCTTCGCGGCGGCGGCCGACGATCCCAACACGGGCTTCGCGGTGACCGCCGCCGAGGCTCGTCCGGTGGCGCTGGCCGGCGCCGAGCGCAATCGGGCCGTCTCCACCGGCGAGTGCACCTGAGGGTGGCCCCCTGCGGGCGTCTCAGCCGCCGGTAGACCGTTTGTCGGCCTCGGCGGCCCCGACATCGCCGCCGCCATCGCGGTGGACCGGCCGGGGACCGGTGTGTGCCCGCCAGATCGTGAACGCGGCGGCGGTCGCCGCGATCACCGCCAGGCCGAGTAGCCAGCCGCCGACGACGTCACTCGTGAAGTGCACACCGAGCGCCACCCTGCTCAGCCCGGTCACCACCGCGATCAGGGCGGCGGCGACCCAGAGCGCGACCCGCGCCGCCGCGCGTCCGACGTACGGCAGGAACACCACAAGGAGCACCCCGGCGGCCAGGGCGGCGTTAAGCGCGTGCCCGGAGGGGAACGAGTAGCCGGCGGCCCGTGCCACCGGGTCGAGCAGCTCCGGCCGGTCCCGACCGACGAGCAGCTTGAGCAGCGGACCGAGCGATCCACCGACCACCATGGTGGTCGTCACCCAGAGGGCGAGCCGGCGGGCACCCCGGCGCAGCAGCCAGATCACCACGAGCAGGGCGACGGCCCGCAGCGGCATGGGCGCGAACACGTCGGTCCAGACCCGCATCAGGGTGACCCAGGCCGGGTGGTCGAGCGCGTAGGCGTGCAGAGCCTCGGTGACCGCCTCGTCCACCCGGCGCAGCGGCGTCCAGGCCCGCAGCACCAGCAGGGCGAGCAGGGAGAACGGCACCAGCACGAGGAACGCCGCCGTCGCCGCAAGGGTCAGCCGCAGACCCCGCGCGTGGTCCGGGTCGAGACGGCGACGCCGCCAGGACGGTGGCCTGGCGGCTTCGAGGGTACGAGTGCCGGACGTGCTCATAGGGGGAGATCTACCCCGCTCGGCCGGTGCTCAGCCCTGCCGATCAGCGGGTGCGCTGACGGATGCGGCGCACCATCAGGGCCGCGCCCGTGACCAGGGCGGCCAGCAGCACAGCACCCGTCCACAGTTGCTCCGGCGGGGAGTCTTCGGCCAGACCCGCCGGTCGGGCCGTCCACCCCGTCTGCTGCCGTGGGGCGGTGAATCCGAGGGGGTCGCTGCCGGCGCCCTCCACCGGGTCGTCGTCGGCAGTGCCCGGCGCCGGGCCGAAGCCGACCACACCCGGCGACGTCTGATCGTCGAGCGGGTTGGCTGTCACCGGCGGCACCTCAGCGGTCAGCGCGGCCACCGGGTCGACCACCCCGTACCCGAAACGATCGTCGCGACCGGTCGGGCCGAGGTCCCGGGCGGTGGCCAGCAGCCGGTTGACCACCTCACCGGCGGGCATCTGCGGATAGCGCGACCGGACCAGCGCGGCGGTGGCCGCCACCAGGGGTGCGGCGAAGCTCGTGCCCTGCACCCGCCAGTAGCCGGTGGGAGGTCGGGCGCCGACCAGGCCGGTCGCGGGGGCGGTGAGCACCGTCGCCCGACCGGTGATCGACCCGGACCACAGGTTGTCGCTGCCACCGTCGAGGCCGGCGACCGCGATCACACCTGGCTCGCGGGCCGGGTACCAGACCTTCGAGTTGGTCGAGGTGGCCAGGTTGCCGGTGCAGGCGACCACCACCACGTCCCGGGCGAAGGCGTAGTCGAGAGCCGCTGCCAGGGCCGGGCTGTCGCCGCTGCCACCAAGCGACAAGTTGATCACGCGGGCGCCGTTGTCGACAGCCCACCGGACCCCCTTGGCGACGATCAGCGCGTCGTCGTAGCGGTTATCCTCGTCGAGAACCCGCACCGGCAGGATCCGGGCGTCCGGAGCAAGGCCGACCACGCCCCGCTTGTCGTCCTTGCGCCCGGCGATCAGGCCCGCGACTGTCGTGCCGTGGCCCACCGGGTCCGGACCGGCGCCGCCTGCGGGACCAACCAGGTCCACACCGCGCAGCACCTGGCCGACAAGGTCGGGATGAGAGCCGTCCACTCCGGAGTCGACCACAGCGACTGTCACGCCCCGGCCGGTCGAGGTGCGCCAGGCCGTCTCGGCGCGCAACTCGTCGAGCTGCCACTGCTCGTCGCGGACCTGGTCGGTACGGGTGACGACATCGCCGGGGGCGAACGCCATCGGCGCGCCGGCGAGCTGCCCGCCGGCGGTGGGAGCCTCGACGGACGCGGCGAAGGGCACGGCGGTCGGCGCCGCGACGGCGAGGGCCGCCGCCACACCGAGCAGCGCCCGGCCGGCGACCCGCCGGGCCGCAGCCGGACAGCTGTGCCGAACCCCAGTCACATCCCCAGCCATTCACCCCGACGGAACCATGACGATCGGAGATTACCGGTTTCCCCACCCGTCCCGGGAGGAACCGCGAAGACGGGTCATGGTGGCGGCAGGTGGGCGAGCTGAACGAGGCGTACACCCTCTCGCCGGGTGACCAGCCGACCACGACCCGGCGGCAGCGGGCCGGGCCGCACCGGCCCGACGAGCGCGCCCTCGTCCGGGCTTCCCGCCATCACCAGACCGGCTGTCGACAGTTCCCGCAGCCGCTGCACGATCGGCTCGTACTGGGCCCGGCCCGCCCCGCCCGTGCGGCGGGCCAGCACCAGGTGCAGCCCGACGTCCCGGGCGTGTGGCAGGTGCTCCTCCAGCGCCCGCAACGGGTTCGCCGGACCGGCAGCCACCAGGTCGTAGTCGTCGACGAGCACGAACAGCTCCGGCCCCGACCACCAGGACCTGTCGCGCAACTGCTGCGGAGTGACCTCCGGGCCGGCGGCCCGCCGCTCCAGATAGCCGGCGGCCGACTCGACCAGGTCGGCGGTGTGCGCCGCCGCGGTGCCGTACCCGATCAGGTGTGGCGTCTCGATGGCGTCCAGCAGGCTGCGTCGATAGTCGACAAGGATCACCCGGGCCTGCTCGGGCGTGAACCGGGTGATGATCGAGGTGGCCAACGCCCGCAGGAACGACGACTTGCCGCACTCCGCGTCGCCGAAGACCACGAAGTGCGGCTCGGTCGCGAAGTCGAGCAGCACCGGACGCAGGTCCGCCTCGGCGATCCCGATCGGCAGCCGCAGCCCGGTCGCCGCGGCGAGATCCAGTTCGGTGTACGGCAACACGGGCGGAAGGACCCGCACCCGGGGCGCGGCAGGGCCGGTCCAACTGTCGGCGACCCGCTTGACCAGATCGGTGGTGTCCCCGCCCTCGGCGGTGAGCTGCGGCAGCGCGGTCAGGAAGTGCAGGCTCTCGGCCGTCACACCCCGCCCGGGCTGCTCCGGCACGTTCGCCGCTGCCCTCCGCGCCACAAGCGAATCCGCCGGGTCGCCGAGGCGCAGCTCCAGCCGGGAGCCGAACAGGTCCCGGATCGCCGGACGGAAATCCAGCCAGCGCAGCGCCGTCGCGACGACGTGCACCCCGTACGACAGGCCGCGGGTGGCCAGGTCGGTGACCAGGGGCTCCAGATCGTCGTACTCGCCACGGACGGTGCTCCAGCCGTCGATCACCAGGAACACGTCGCCGAACGGGTCCGCTCCCGGCTGGCTGGCCGCGCCCACGGCGGCCCGACGCTGCCGGTACGCCGACATCGACTCCACGCCCAGCTCGTCGAAGCGGCGCTCCCGCTCGGCCAACAGCGTGGTCATCTCGCCGACGGTTCGCCGAACGGCGGTCGGATCGGCCCGACCCGTCACCCCGCCCACATGTGGCAGGTCCCGCAGTGCCGCCAGGCCACCGCCGCCGAAGTCGAGGCAGTAGACCTGCACCTCGGCCGGGGTGTGGGTGAGCGCCAGCGCGCAGATCAACGTCCGCAGCGCCGTGGACTTGCCGCTCTGCGGCGCGCCGATCACCGCGACGTGCCCGGCCGCGCCGTCCAGCGCCAGCCAGAGCAGATCGCGGCGCTGCTCCAACGGCCGGTCCACCATTGCCACCGGCACGCCGAGCGCGCCGTGCAGCTCGGGGTTGCCCACCGTGAGCCCGCGCGCCGGATCCACCTCGACCGTGCCGAGCAGTTCGTCCAGGGCGGGCGGCTCACCGAGCGGCGGAAGCCAGACCTGGTGCGCGGGCGGACCCTGCCCGACGAGCCTGTCGACAAGCAGGTCGAGCAGGGTCTCCCGGCTGCTCTCGTCCTCGGCCACCATCGGCAGCGCCAGAGTGGCCGGCTCCGGCAGCGGCACCGTGTGGGTGGTGAAGGTGAGCAGACGCGCATCCGCCCCGGCTGCGGCACTCGCCGACGTGGCCCGGCGGCGGACCGCGCCGGAGACGTACGCGGCCTTGAACCGGGCCAGTGGGTCGGTGCCGGCGCGCAGGTAGCCGTGGCCCGGTGAGCGGGGCAGCTCGTGCGCGTCCGGCACGCCGAGGACCGTACGGGACTCCAGCGCGGAGAACGTGCGTAGCCCGATCCGGTACGACAGGTGGGTGTCGAGGCCGCGCAGCCGGCCCTCCTCCAGGCGCTGGCTGGCGAGCAGCAGGTGCACGCCGAGCGACCGACCCAACCGGCCGATCTGGACGAACAGGTCGATGAAGTCGGGCTTGGCGGAGAGCAGCTCGGAGAACTCGTCGCAGATCAGCAGCAGCGACGGCAACGGGGCCAGCGGGGTGCCGGCGGCACGGGCACGCTCGTAGTCGCGCACGCTTGCGAAGTTGCCGGCCCGGCGCAGCAGCTCCTGCCGGCGTACCAGCTCGCCGTTGATCGCGTCGACCATCCGGTCGACAAGCGGCAGCGCGTCGGCCAGGTTGGTGATCACCGCGGCGGTGTGCGGCAGCCTGCCGAACGGGGCGAAGGTGGCGCCGCCCTTGAAGTCGACAAGGACGAAGTTGAGCTGCTCGGAGCTGTGCGTGGCGGCCAAGCCCAGCACCAGCGTGCGGAGCAGCTCGGACTTGCCGGAGCCGGTCGCGCCGATGAGCAGGCCGTGCGGACCCATCCCGTCCTGCGCGGACTCCTTGAGGTCCAACTCGATGGCACCTCCGTCGGCGCCCACCCCGATCGGCACCCGCAGGCGGTCCCGGGCCGAGCGGGGTGCCCAGCCCTGCTCGGCGGTGAAGCTCTCCGGGTCGCCGAGACCGAGCAGCTCCGGCAGGCCCAGCTCGGCGTGCAGCGGCGCGTCCGGACCGCGTGCCGTGCCGGCGAGCCGCAGCGGTGCCAACCGTCGGGCGACCGCCTCGGCGTCGGTCAGGTCGAGCTGATCGGCGATGCCCACCTCCGCATGGCCCTCGATCGAGAAGGAGTGCAGCCGCCGGCCGCGCAGCTCCAGCAGCAACGCGTACCTGTCGAGCAGGCGAGGTGGCGGAGTTTCCAGGTCCAGAACGGTGACCGCGTCGATGCCGCCGTCACCTGTCAGGTCGCTGGCGCCGGTCAGGTCGCCGCCGTCGAGGACCACCACCACGTGCGGACCGTCTGTGGCCGTACCGGCCGGGCTGAACCGGGAGCGGCTTGCCAGTACGTCGCCGAGCAGCCGTTCCAGGTCGGCGACCGAGGTGGTGACCAGCCGCACCGCGCCGAGCGCGTCGGTGCGCACGGGGTGGTGGGCGTGCGGAAGCCACTTCACCCACTCCCACTCGGCTCGGCGTTCCGGCCCCGCGCAGATCGCGATCAGCAACTCGTCGGCGGCGTGGAAGACCGCCAGCTGGGTCAGTACGGCCCGGACCAGGGACTGCGCCGCCGGGTCGCCGGTGTGCGGCCCGCCGGTGGCCGGCGTGCTGCCCGTGCCGCTGCGCACGTGCACCCGGGCGAAGCTGCGCAGCGACAGGGCCACAGGCAGTTCCGGCACCACCGAGTACGCGTCCAGGAAGCGGCGCAGCGCACCTGCGGTCATCGGCTCCAGCTCCTCAAGCGGCCGGGTCACCGGTGGGACAAGGGGGGTGGCGAGCGTCTGCGGCCCGACGGCGACCCGTACGACAGCGAAGTCCGGGTCAGCGGGACGCCGCTCCCAGACCCGGTGGCTGTCCACAGTCGACCAGAGGCGGCCCGGATCCGGGTGCCGGTAGTAGAGCCCTGCCCGCTGTTGCCCGGCCGTCTGCCGGACCCGGCGACGCAGGGTTGCCAGGTGGCGCAGGTACTCCCGGCGGGCCGCCATCATCTCCGACTTCTTCGGCATGCCCGAGGCGCTGCCCCAGGACGTCACGAGCATCGCCAGTGAGGAGAGCCCGAACATCCCTCCCACCACGTACGAGTAGGCGCCGCCACCCCTGCCGAACATCATCGCCATCGCCACGGTGCCGCCAAGCATGGGCAGCAGCATGAGCATCTGCTGCCACCGTCCACCGGTCACCGCGGGGATCTCCGGCGGCGCCTCGACCGGCAGGTCACCGGCGGGGATCTCCGGTGCCGGCCGGCGCGGCGGACGCTTGATGATGACTGTGGACACTCGGCCTCCTGACAGCGCTGGGTAACCCGAGGCTGGCTCATCGTAGGTAAAGTCCTGTCGTCCGCGCAGCCTCCGATCCCCCTCGATATGGAGACCAGTCGATGACAGCAGGGCTGGCCCGCGTCACCATCAGTGCGCCGCAGCGGCGGGTGGACGTCGCACTGCCGGAGCAGACGCCGCTGGCGGAGCTGCTGCCCGACGTGCTCCGACACGCCGGTGAGGGCCTGGCCGACGACGGCGAACGGCACGGCGGCTGGGTGCTGCGGCGCACCGACGGCGCGCTGCTGGCGACCGCTCAGGCGCTGCTGCCGCAGGGCGTACGCGACGGCGAGGTGCTGCACCTGGTGCCGGCCCACACCCACTGGCCCGAGCTTGAGTACGACGACGTGGTGGAGGCGATCGCCGACGGCGCCCGGCGTCGCGGCGGTGCCTGGTCACCCACAGCCACCCGGGTCGCCGGCCTGGCCGGTGCGGCGGTGCCGCTCGCCGTCGGGCTGCTCGCCCTGCTCGTCAGCGGCCCGACGCTCCGCAGCGGCTGGCTCGCTGCGACGATCGTGGCACTGCTGCTCACTGTTGCCGGCGGGGTCGCCTCCCGGGCCAACGGCGACGGCGTGGCCGGGGCGACACTCGGCGGGTACGCCCTGCCGTACGCGTTCGTCGCCGGCGCCCTCGCGGTCGGCTCGGGCGATCCGGTCGGGCCACTGGGGCTGGCACGCTGGGTCGGCGCTCCCGAACTGCTTGCCGGTTCGGTGGCGCTGCTGCTGGTGGCCCTGCTCGGGCTGCTCGGGGTGGCAAGTCGACTGCGGGTCTTCGTAGCCGGCGTCACCGTCGGCCTTGTCGGCGCCGGTGCGGCTCTCGGCGCGCTGCTGCTGACCCCGGCCGGCACGGCAGCGGTGCTGCTCAGCGCCCTGGTCTTCGCCGTTGGCGCGATCCCGCTGCTGGCGATCCGGTTGGGCAAGCTGCCGCTGCCGCCGATCACCCTGCCGGCCACCGCGTCCAACGGCGAGCCGGAGCGGGCCCGGGACCTGCCGGATCGGGGTCGGGTGCACGCGGCCGTGGCCCGTACCGAGGAGATGCTCACCGGGATGCTGCTCGGGCACGCCCTGCTCGTGGTTGCCGCGGCGGCGGTGCTCGGGACCTCCGGTGGCACGGCCGGGCGGGTGCTGGTGGCGGTGGTCTCGGCCGTGCTGCTGCTGCGCTCGCGACTGTTCGTGGCGCTGCGGCACCGGGTGCCGACGGTGCTCGCCGGGCTGGCCGGCTACGCGGTGCTCGGCGCCGTACTCGTCGATCGGGCCGATGGCACCGGGCGGCTGGCGCTGGCCCTGGGCGGTGCGGCGCTGGGCCTGGTGGCCGTGGCCGCCGGCACCGGATACGCCCGCCGGCCGGTCTCGCCGTACCTCGGCAGGGTCGCCGACCTCACCGACACGGCGCTCGTGGTCGCCGTGGTGCCGGTCGCCTGCGCGGTGCTCGACCTGTACGACAGGGCCCGGGGGCTGCTCGGCTGAGCGGCTCCCGGGCCCGGTGCGTCAGGGTGCGTCAGTGCAGGGTCTCGCCGCGCGCCTCGGCGTCGCGGGCACGCTGGTACGAGGCGTGGATCTCGGCCTCGGCCTCGGTGCGGCCGACCCAGGTCGCGCCCTCCACCGACTTGCCGGGCTCCAGGTCCTTGTAGACCTCGAAGAAGTGCTGGATCTCCAGCCGGTCGAACTCGCCCACGTGGTGGATGTCGCGCAGGTGCTCCTGGCGGGGGTCCTCGTAGGGCACGCAGAGGACCTTGTCGTCCCCGCCCTTCTCGTCGGTCATCCGGAACATGCCGATGGCGCGGCACCTGATCAGGCAGCCCGGGAAGGTCGGCTCGGGGACCAGCACCAGGGCGTCGAGCGGGTCGCCGTCCTCGCCCAGGGTGCCCTCGATGAACCCGTAGTCGGCCGGGTACTGGGTGGACGTGAAGAGGGTGCGGTCCAGCCGGATCCGGCCGGTCGCGTGGTCCACCTCGTACTTGTTCCGGTGACCCTTGGGGATCTCAACCGTCACGTCGAAATCCATCTGCACGCTCCCTCGTCTGCCCACGCTGGCTAACGGAAACCACTGGCGGCTCCCCGGACAGGTGAATGCCCACCCGCCGACGCCGGCCGCCGCATAGTCTTCGGACCGAAGTAGTGTCACCCAAGCCGGTTTTCGCTGGGGGAGGAGGGGGTCGTGGGGAGGGAAGATTCACACTACCGCCCTGACGGGAGCGCTGCAGGCGGTACCGGACGATCCGGCTCCGGCGGCGCCACCGGGCGGGTGCCGGTGCCCGAGGCCCACCTCCCGCAGCCTTCCGAACCGACACCTCCGGCACCGGGGTCGGCCTCCGAGCGGCCCGCGCCACTGCCGTGGAGCCCGCCCGGCTCGGTGCCCGCCGGCCCGAACACCGGCCGCTTCCCGGTTCTCGGTGGCGACCGGCCCGCCAGCGCCCCGGCGGCTGGCCGTGCCGTGGTGCCGACCAGTCCCGCCTCAGGCGGTCCCGTCCCAGCCTCCGGCGCTCCCGCTCCAGGTGGTCCTGCTCCGGGCGGTCCTGCTCCGGGCGCTTCCGCTCCGGCTGGTCCTGCTCCGGGCGGTCCTGCCCAGGCCGGCCCTCCGCCGGCCGGTGACCGACCGACCGCCCCCGCAGGCGTACCGCCGCTGGGCCCACCGATCTCCGCGCTGCCGGCTCCGGCCGGCGTCGAGCCGCCCACCGCGCCCACCGCGCCCACCGGCCCGCGCCGCCGGGGACGGCTTCTGGCCGTGCTCGCCACGGTGCTGCTGATGGTGCTCGCCGGCGTCGGCGTGGTCGTGGCCCGACCTGGGCCGGTGGCTGGCTGGCTGGGCGAGGACGACGCATCGACGCCGGTCGCGGCCGGTGCCACCCCGGAACCCGACCCGTCGGAGGTGCTGGCCGGGCCGGACGCGAATGCTCCGCTGCCCGCCCCGGACGGGGTGAAGGCCGCGCTGGGCCCGCTAGTCGGTGCCGCAGCCCTGGGTGACCGGGTGAACGTCTCGGTGGCCGACGTGACCTCCGGCCAGACACTCTTCGCCAAGGGCGCCGACGACGGGACTGTGCCCGCCTCGGTGACCAAGTTGGCGACAGCGGTGACAGTGCTGGCCGCCCGTGGTCCCGGCCACCGGATCCCCACCCGGGTGGTGGCCGGCAACAAGCCCGGCGAGGTGGTGCTCGTCGGCGGCGGTGACCCGACCCTCGCTGTGGACAAGAAGGGCTACTACCCGGGCGCGGCACGCCTTGACGACCTGGCCGCACAGGTGCGTACCGCGCTCGGCGGCACGGCCCCGACGAGCGTCACCGTCGACGGGACGATCTACTCCGGCCCGGTGTACGGCCCCGGCTGGGACGCCGACATCCCCACCGGCGGCTACGGCGGTGCGGTCACCGCGCTGATGACCGACGGCGCGCGGCGCGACCCGGGAGCCGACCCCGGAGGCGCGGAACGGGTCACCGAGCCCGACCTCGTCGCGGGCCGGTCGTTCGCCCGGCTGCTCGGCGTGCCGGCCGGCACCGTCAAGCGGGGTACGGCTCCGGCCCTGGCCGCCGCCGCGGGTGGCACCCCGCCTCCCGGCACCGAGCTGGGTACGGTGCAGTCCCCACCGTTGATCCGGCTGGTGGACATCATGATCAGCGAGAGCGACAACCTGCTGGCCGAGGCGCTCGCCCGCCAGGTGGCGCTGGCCCGCAGTCAACCGGCCTCGTTCGACGGCGCCGCCGCGGCCATGGACGCGGAGGTGGCGGCGCTGGGCCTGCCCGCCGACGAGATGACCCTCTCCGACGGCAGCGGGCTGTCCCGCCGCAACCGGATCAGCCCGTCTCTGCTCACCGATCTGATCCGGCTGGCCGCCAGCCCGGACCACCCGGAGCTGGCAGGTGTCTTCGGCGGCCTGCCGGTGGGCGGCTGGTCCGGCACCCTGGACGACCGCTACCGGGGTGCTCCCGGCACCGCCGCCGGAGCTGGCGCCGTCCGGGCCAAGACCGGCACGCTGACCGGCGTGCACGCCATCGCGGGCCTGGTCACCACGGTCGACGGCCGGCTGCTCACCTTCGCGGTGCTCACCGACAAGGTGCCCGGAGGCACGGACACCGCTCAACCGGCGCTGGACCGGATCGCCGCCGCGCTGGCGGGCTGCGGCTGCCGCTGACCGGCCCGTCGGGAGCCTCCACCGTCGCTCCTGACGCCCGCGAACGTCGAGCGCGGAAGCCCGCGACCGGTGTCTATCGCCGACGCGACCCCGGGCCGAGGTGTCGGGGCGCGGGTACGGTGGGTCCATGGCGCAGTTCGTGGACTGGGATCTGGCCGCCGCCACCGCGGGGGCGTTGAGCAAGTCGGGCCCTCGGGTGTCGTACGCCGAGGCGACCGACGTGGTCGGCGACCTGCGTCGGCTTACCGACGAGGCGGCCGGACACGTGGCCGACTACACGGGGCTACGGGCGCAGGTGGCCCATCCGCCGGTCCGGGTGGTGGACCGCCGGGACTGGGCGGCCACGAACATCGCCGGGCTACGTGAGGTGATCACTCCGCTGGTCAGCCGCCTCTCCGGCGACAAGCAGCCCGGCGTGCTGACCGAGGCGATCGGGTCCCGTCTGACCGGTGTGCAGGCCGGCACGGTGCTTGCCTACCTGTCCGGCCGGGTCCTCGGCCAGTACGAGGTCTTCTCCGCCGACCCGGGCCAACTGCTGCTTGTCGCGCCGAACATCGTCGAGGTGGAGCGCAAGCTCGGCGCCGATCCGCGCGACTTCCGGCTCTGGGTGTGCCTGCACGAGGTCACCCACCGCACCCAGTTCACCGCCGTGCCGTGGATGCGTGCCTACTTCCTGGGCGAGGTGCAGGCGTTCGTGGACGCCTCGTCCAACGGCGGCGAGCACCTGGTCGAGCGGCTGCGGCGTGGCGTGGCGACGCTGTCCGAGGCGGTCCGCGATCCGGAGAGCCGTACCAGCGTGCTGGACATTGTCCAGACCCCGGCGCAGCGGGCCGTGCTGGACCGGCTCACCGCGCTGATGACCCTGCTGGAGGGGCACGCCGAGTTCGTGATGGACGGCGTCGGCCCGCAGGTGATCCCGAGCGTGGAGCGGATCCGGGCGTCGTTCAACAGGCGTCGCGAGGCGGGCAACCCGCTGGAGAAGGCGATCCGCCGGCTGCTCGGGGTGGACGTCAAGATGCGCCAGTACGCCGAGGGCCGCAAGTTCGTGCACGGCGTGGTCGAGCGGGTCGGCATGGAGGGCTTCAACTCGATCTTCAACTCTCCGCTCACCCTGCCCCGGTTGTCCGAGCTTGGCGATCCGGACGCCTGGGTGGCGCGGGTGCACGGCCCGGCCGGCCACATCCCGGCCGCTGGCTGACCGTCCGCAGGTGGCCGCGCTCGCCCCGCCGGTGGCCGCGATCCGGGTGGTCGTCCGCCGCGCGCTGAACGGCCTGCCGCCCGGTGGTCCTGTGCTGGTGGCCTGTTCCGGTGGTGCCGACTCGCTCGCCCTGGCTGCGGCGACCGCCTTCGTGGTACCCCGGCTGGGCCGGTCTGCGGGGCTGGTGACCGTCGACCACGGCCTGCAGGCCGGCTCGGCGCAGCGGGCGGAGGCAGTGGCTGTCTGGGCACGTGAGGTCGGCTTCGCTCCGGTGGAGGTGGCCCGGGTGGAGGTGGCAGGGCGTCCGGGCGGCCCCGAGGCGGCGGCCCGGGAGGCCCGCTACCAGGCATTGACGGAGGCGGCTCGCCAGCACGGGGCTGCCGCGCTGCTCACCGGTCACACCCGGGACGACCAGGCGGAGACCGTGCTGCTTGCGCTGGCGCGGGGAGCCGGCCCGCGCGGGCTGGCCGGAATGCCGGCTCGACGGGACCTGGCCGGGGTGCCGCTGCTGCGCCCGCTGCTGGAGATCAGCCGGGAGCAGACCCGCGCCGCCTGTGCCGCGCTCGGCCTCGACATGTGGCAGGACCCGCACAACACCGACCCGTCGTACGCCCGCTCAAGGGTCCGCGCCGACCTGCTGCCGGCGCTGGTACGCGCGCTCGGGCCGGGCGTGGTGGACAACCTCGCGCGTACCGCCCGGTTGGTGGCGGCGGACAACGCCGCTCTCGACGGGTTGGCGGTGGCGGCGCTGGCGGCGGCCCGGTGTGCCGATGGAGGGCTCTCCGTGGCGGCGTTGGCGGGCCTGGTGCCCGCCGTGCGTGGCCGGGTGCTGCACACCTGGGCGCGGGAGTTGGGCGCCCTGCCGGCTGCTTTGTCCTACGGGCATGTCAACGCGTTGGACGCCCTGGTCACCGAGTGGCACGGTCAGGGGCCTGTCGACCTGCCCGGAGGGATCCGGGTGCTGCGCCGCGCCGGCCGGCTGGCGCCGGTCGACCCCACCTGACTCGTTCGTGCGTCACGAGCCGGCCTGCGTCAGACGGTGTGCACGCGGTCCCGGAAGGTCGTCCGGTAGCTGTGCGGGGTGGCGCCGACGCGGCGGTTGAAGTGGTGGCGCAGCGCCGCCGCGTCGCCGAAGCCTGCCCGGTCGGCCACCGCCTCCACGCTCAGCGGGGTCTCCTCCAGCAGCCGTCGGGCGAGCAGCACCCGCTGATTGGTGAGCCAGTCGTGCGGGGTGGTGCCGGTTTCGGCGCGGAACCGGCGGGCGAACGTACGCGGCGCCATGCCGGCGCGCGCGGCCAACTCCTCGACGGTGATGGGGCGATCCAGATGCCCCATGAGCCACTCCAGCACCGGCTCCAGGGTCGGCGCCTCGGGCACCCTCGGGATCGGCGCCTCGACGTACTGCGACTGCCCGCCGTCGCGGTGCGGCGGCACCACCATCCGGCGGGCCAGGCGGGTCGCGGTGGCCGAGCCGTGCTCCTGGCGGACCAGGTGCAGGCAGGCGTCGATACCGGCCGCGGTGCCGGCGCTTGTCAACAGGCGGCCGTCCTGGACGTAGAGCGAGTTGCAGCGGACCCGGGCACGCGGGTGGCGGTCCTGAAGCTCGTCGACGTACCGCCAGTGGGTGGTGCACTCGCGGTCGTCGAGCAGCCCGGCCTCGCCGAGCAGGAAGGCTCCGGAGCAGACGCTGAACAGGTGCGCTCCGCGTGCGTCGGCTCGCCGGAGCGCGTCCAGGACCGGGCCCGGAACGGTCGTGCCCTGGGCGTGCGCCGGTACGGCCACCAGGTCGGCGTCCTCAAGCGGACCGAGGTCGGCGTTCGGGGTGAGGTGGAACCCGGCCGAGGTGCGTACGGGGGCGCCGTTCGGGCCGCACACGTCGAAGCGGTACGCGGGGAAGCCGTCGGCGGTGCGGTCGGTGCCGAACACCTCTGCGAGCACTCCGAGCTCGAAGGGGGCGACCTGGTCCAGGACGAGGACGGCAACGGATCTGAGCATGTGACGAGGGTAACCCGACGGGTGGCAGTAAATCGATGATCAGTGTCATGACTGCCACTGTTCGGTAGGCGCGAGCCGTCGCAGACTGGTCTCAGCCCGGTGCGCACCGGCGGCGAAACCGACAGCAAACACGCGAAAGTGAGCGCCGCCATGGAGTTCCTGTTCTTCCTCCTGTTCCTCGCCCTGCTCGTCGCCGCCTCGGCGGCCGGCCTCACCGCGGACAGCCGCGACTCGGCCGACTGGAAGCCCACTGAGGACGGCCGCCGGTGGCAGTCCCGTACCAGCTGATGCCTTTGAGGGCTTTTGACCTGAAAATCCCGGGCGGGACCGCGCCGAAAGGTGCGGCCCCGCCGACGGAGGCCATGCGACGTACGGCAGGCTAGGAGGCATGGCTGACGGCTCCTGGTACGACGCCGACATCGACCACGTGATCATCTCCGAGGCGCAGATCCGCGAGAAGACGGCGGAGCTGGCCAAGCAGGTCTCCGCCGACTACGCCCACGTGGGTGACGGACTGCTGCTGGTCTGCGTGCTCAAGGGTGCGGTGATGTTCATGGCGGACTTCGCCCGGGCGTTGGGCCGCAACGGCCCCCCGGCCGAACTCGACTTCATGGCCATCTCCTCCTATGGCCAGGGCACCACCTCTTCCGGTGTGGTCCGCATCCTCAAGGACCTCGACCGGGACATCGCCGGCCGGCACGTCGTTGTCGTCGAGGACATCGTCGACTCCGGGCTGACGCTCTCCTGGCTGCTGCGCTACCTGGAGTCGCGCTCGGCGGCGAGCGTCGAGGTGGTCGCGCTGTTCCGCAAGCCGGATGCGGTCAAGGTGCCGGTCCCGGTGAAGTACGTCGGTTTCGACATCCCCACCGAGTTCGTGGTCGGGTACGGCCTGGACTTCGGTGAGCGCTACCGCGAGCTGCCGTACGTCGGGGTGCTCAAGCCCGAGGTCTACGCCCGGTCCTGAGGTCGGCCGGCCCGGTCCACCTGGGTCGTGAGCGCAACTCGCATCGGTGTTCGTCAAGCCGACGTTCAGCGCGCTCTCAGTTCTTCCGGTTACCGTGGAGCCCGGTGGCGTGAAAAGTACCCTCGCGCCCGCCCCCTCGACCGCGTGACCGGGCGTTCGGGTGGTCGGGCCGGAATTTCCGCCACGCCGGTTTCTGCCCGGGACCCGCCGTACGACCTCGGTTTGGGGCTGGCGAGGCCGCCCATGGTGCCCGCCGTCGATGGCGACGGTGCACCGAGTGCGGGGCTCGCGAGCTCACTCGTCGCGTACACGGTGTACCGTCGAATGACCGCGGCGCGGCAGTTTTCGCGCTTCGGGGTCGAGGCCGGCCCGCACGGCGGCTCCGGCGGCCGCTCACGCGGCGACACCAATCAGACGGTCAGGACGTCGATCAGGAGGATGCGGGCGCCTTGGCGCTCGACAACAGTATGGAACGTACGCGTTTCTTCCGCCGACCGGTGGTCTGGATCATCCTGGTCATCCTCGGCGCCGTTGTGCTCAGTCAGCTGTTCACCAGTGGTCCCAGCTACCACCGCGTGGACACTTCCGTTGCGCTCGACCAGCTCCATACCGCGAAGATCAATAAAGTCGTCTTCCAGGACAAGGAGCAGACGCTCCAGCTCGACCTGGCCGAGAAGACGAAGTTCGGTAAGACCGAGACCGACAAGATCGAGGCCCAGTTCCCGTATCAGGCTGGCGACCAGATCTGGAACGAGGTGTTGGACGCCAAGGCGGCCAACCGGGTCACCGGCCCTGCCGACGTCGAGGTCTCGTCGGACAGCATCTGGGTGAGCCTGCTGGTCAACCTGCTGCCCATCGCGCTACTCGTGCTCCTGCTGCTGTTCTTCATGTCGCAGATGCAGGGCGGCGGCTCCCGGGTGCTCAACTTCGGCAAGTCCAAGGCGAAGATGATCACCAAGGACACTCCGAAGACGACCTTCGCGGACGTCGCGGGTGCCGAGGAAGCCGTCGAGGAACTGCACGAGATCAAGGACTTCCTGCAGAACCCGGCGAAGTACCAGGCCCTGGGCGCCAAGATCCCGAAGGGCGTGCTGCTGTTCGGCCCGCCCGGAACCGGTAAGACGCTGCTGGCCCGCGCGGTCGCCGGCGAGGCCGGGGTGCCGTTCTACTCCATCTCGGGCTCCGATTTCGTCGAGATGTTCGTCGGTGTCGGTGCCAGCCGGGTCCGTGACCTCTTCGAGCAGGCCAAGGCGAACGCCCCGGCGATCGTCTTCGTCGACGAGATCGACGCCGTCGGCCGGCACCGTGGCGCCGGCATGGGCGGCGGTCACGACGAGCGCGAGCAGACGCTCAATCAGCTGCTCGTCGAGATGGACGGCTTCGACACCAAGGGCGGGGTCATCCTGATCGCGGCCACCAACCGGCCGGACATCCTCGACCCGGCGCTGCTGCGCCCCGGTCGATTCGACCGGCAGATCCCGGTGGACGCCCCCGACATGGAGGGCCGCAAGGCCATCCTGCGGGTGCACGCCAAGGGCAAGCCGTTCGCCCCCGACGTCGACCTCGACGCGGTGGCACGGCGTACCCCGGGCTTCAGCGGTGCCGACCTGGCCAACGTGATCAACGAGTCGGCTCTGCTCACCGCCCGTAAGGACCAGCGGGCGATCACCAACGACTCGCTGGAAGAGTCGATCGACCGCGTGATCGCCGGTCCGCAGCGACGGACCCGGGTGATGAGCGACCAGGAAAAGAAGATCACCGCGTACCACGAGGGTGGGCACGCGCTTGTCGCCTGGGCGCTGCCGCACGCCGCGCCGGTGCACAAGGTGACGATCCTGTCCCGTGGCCGCTCGCTGGGCCACACCCTGGTGCTGCCGACCGAAGACAAGTACACCCAGACCCGGGCCGAAATGATCGACACCCTGGCGTACGCGCTGGGCGGCCGGGCCGCTGAGGAACTCGTCTTCCACGAGCCCACCACCGGCGCTGGCAACGACATCGAGAAGGCCACCCAACTGGCCCGCGCGATGATCACCCAGTACGGCATGAGCTCGAAGCTCGGTGCGATCAAGTACGGCACCAGCGGGGACGAGCCGTTCCTCGGCCGCAACATGGGCCACGAGCGGGACTACTCGGACTCCGTGGCCGCCGAGATCGACGGCGAGATGCGGGCGTTGGTCGAGCTGGCGCACGACGAGGCGTGGGAGATCCTGGTGGAATACCGGGACGTCCTGGACAACATCGTGCTCGAGCTGATGGAGAAGGAAACCCTCTCCACGGCCGACATGGCGCGGATCTGCTCCCGGGTGGTCAAGCGCCCGCCGCTGGCGCCGTACAACGGCTTCGGCAAGCGCCAGCCCTCCACCGAGCCGCCCGTGCTCACCCCCGCGGAAAAGGACGCGCTCAAGGCGCAGGCCCAGGCCGACGGCGCGCAGGCGTCCGTTGGTGGCGGCACACCGTCCAACAACTCGGACGGTACGCACTGAGCAACGACCCGACGGCCAGCTCCCCGAACAGGGAGCTGGCCGTCTCCGCGACCGAACCCGACGGTGACGACGCCCTGGACTACGTGGCCGCCCGACTGATCAGCGGCAGGCTCAGCGGCCGCCCGGTCGAGGAGGCCATCGACCTCGGCCGGATCGAGAAGGCAGTCCGGGAAATCCTGATCGCGGTCGGCGAGGACCCGGATCGTGACGGGCTCCAACAGACCCCGGCCCGGGTCGCCCGCGCGTACGCCGAGCTGTTCGCCGGTCTTCGGGTCGACCCGGCGCAGGTCCTCAGCACCACATTCGAGGCCAACCACGAAGAACTCGTGATCGTCCGGGACATCGACGTGATGAGCCTCTGCGAGCACCACCTGCTGCCGTTCCGCGGCAGCGCGCACATCGGCTACATCCCCGGCCCGGACGGGCGGATCACCGGCCTGTCCAAGCTGGCCCGGCTGGTCGAGGTCTTCGCCCGCCGTCCGCAGGTGCAGGAACGCCTCACCTCCCAGGTCGCCGACCTGCTGATGAGCAAGCTCGCACCCCGGGGCGTCGTCGTGGTGCTGGAGTGCGAGCACATGTGCATGGCGATGCGTGGCATCCAGAAGTCCGGTGCCCAGACCATCACCTCGGCGGTACGCGGCATCCTGCAGTCGGACTCCAAGTCGCGGGCCGAGGCGATGGCGCTGATCATCCCCCGCTGATCCGTACGCTGCTGGTCGGCCGACCAACTCCGCTGTTCGCGGTGGGTCAGCCGGCCAGCAGGGCCAGCAGCAGAACCGCCGTCACCAGCACCGCCGGCACCAGGCAGACAAGCGCGCCGAAGCGCACAGTGCGATCCAGCCGCTCACCCGGGCCGGCGCGGAACAACCGCCCGACGCCCACCCAACCGGCGACGAACGCGACCGCCGGCATCGGCAGCCCGCAGATCAGCGCCGCCACACTTGCCGCACCCGCACCGGTCGACGCGTACACGATCACCTGGATCAGCGGAACGAGCAGCGCAAGTGGCCCGTACACCAGAAGGTTGCGCGCCCGCGCGGGCCAGGAACCCGGCCGGAACCCACGGCGGGCGGCCAGCGCCGCGTCCGCCGCCTCGGCCCGGCCCCGCGCCGCCCGCAGCGCCGCCAACACGGCCGCCGGGCCGCCGGCCATCGACCGGGCCGCCTCGGTCAGCTCCGGCGGCGACGGCACCAGCGAGATCGCCGGTACGCCCAGCTCCCGCAGCCGCTCCTGCTGACTCGCCAGCCCAGCGCGGACCACCGTCAGCTCTTCCCGGGCGGCCTCCGCCGAGCGGGCCTGCTCGCCGGCTGCCGCTGCCGCGCCGCGCCGCACCCCGTCCAGCTGACGTGCCGCCGCCAGGTACTCCGACCACGCGTTGGCGGGCTCCGCGCCCGACCGCGCATCGTCCGGCCCGGCCGTCCGCTGCCGGACCGGCCCGGTCACCGTCGCCTCCGCGCTCATCCCCGCACCTCCCGCGCGCACCGCCGGATCACCACGCCTCGTCGGCGAACGGCACCAGTACCGTGCCCCGATCGCCCGGACCATCCCAGAGCGTCACCCGGTCGGGGCGCGTCCGCCACTCCACCGGCCGGCCGAAGACAGCCGCGAGCTGCGCGGCCGGCACATCCAGCACCGCTACGGCGGCGAGCTTGTCCACCTCGCCGTCCGGCTCCAGCAGCGCGGCGAACGGCGGCACCGCCCGCCACCAGCCCAACAGGTGCCGTCCCGCAGGCGGGCCGTCCCGCAGCAGGGCGCGCAGCCGGTCCGCCGGCAGCTCCCGGGGACCAGGGCGGTCCAACCCGAAGACCACGAGGTACGTCGGCAGCTCGTCGTCCGGATCCGCGAGCAGCGTCGGCAGGTCGACAATGCTGGCCGGATGGCGATCGGCAAGCTCGGCCGTCAGCGCCTCCACCAGCGGCCGGGCACCCGGGTCGGGTGCCGCCAGCAGGAACCGCGCCGTGCCCGGCGGGTGATGGGCCGCGGTGCTCCGGGCCGCCGTCGCCAGCAGCCCACCCGCCGCCGGACCCGACCCCAGCACCGCGAGGTTACGGCCGGCCGCGGGCCCCAGCGGTACGGCAACAGTCGTGCGGGCCACGTCCACAGCCCGGCCGAGCAGGGCAGCCGGCCCGTGCGCCTGCCCCGCCAGTGCGGCCCGGTGCCGGGGATCGTTGCCCAGCAGTGGCCTCGCGTAGCCGGCGAACACCACAGGCGGGGCCGACCCCGCCGGCCGGGCGGCGAAGAGTTCGTGCCGCAGCCGCTCCACCACCTCCGGGTGGTCCTGCGGATCGGGGTGCCGGATCAGCCGCTCGTGGCCACGGATCGCGCCCCGAGGGCCGCCCAGCCCACCGGCGGTGTTCACCACCGCACTGCCGACCGGCAGCCCCGCCGCCGAGTCGTTCGTCGGCTCCAGCACCGGGCTGCCGCCCGGCAGCGCCACCCGTACCGGAAACTGCCCGAGCACCGAATCCCGGTGCCCGCCGTCCGAGCGGGCGCTCAACCCCAGCTCACCCGCCCCGGCCAGAATCAGGTGTACGCCGTACGCCCGACCGGATCGGGCCAGCCCGTCCAACAGGGCGGCCACCTCGGCAGCCAGCCGGTCACGCTCGGCGAAGACCGACGGCAGATTGTCCACCACACACACGATCCGTGGCAGCGGCTGGTGCTGGCGCAACTCGGCGAAGCGCTGGCCACCCGCCCGCTCGGCCGCCTCCGTCCGGCGCCGCACCTCGGCCGTCAACTGTTCGAGCAGATCCCGCACGTACTCCCGGTCGGCAGCCATCGCCGCCGCCCGCACCTGTGGTATCCAGGACCGGTCCCGCTCGGTCTGGAGGAACTCCACGAAGGACTCGCCGTCCCCGAGATCGGCCAGGTAGAGGGCGAGGTCGTCCGGACCGTACCGGGCGACAAGCCCGAGCAACGCCGTGGTCAGGAACGCCGCACGCCCCGCCTCGGACCGGCCACTCACCAGCCAGTGGGGGGTCAGCTCCGTGAACCCCAGCGGCACCGGCCGACCCCCGGCATCACCGACCATCGTGGTCAACCCGTCGGCCGAGTCGGACTCCCAGAGCCGCTCACCCGTCGCCGGCAGCAGATCCGCCAACGCCAACCGGGAACCCGCCTCCACCTGCTCGGCCAGCCGCCTGCACACCGCGTCAACCAGGTCGGCCGGCGGGTCCGCCTCGACGAAGACAGGCGAGTTCAACCCACCCGGCGGTTCGGCACCGGGGCTCGCGAACGACGTCCCCGGCGGATCACCAAGCAGCGCGTACGCGTTGCGCAACACCAACGGAGTGGCCCGCGGCAGTGGCGCCCGAGCCGCATACGGGCCGGCCGGAGGCCAACCCGTCACCACCAGGTGCAATCCAGCGGCCGGACCCTGCTCCGCCAACGCCTCGATCCGCGCCAGATCCGTCGGGCCGGTCAGCTCCGGCAGCACCGCGACCACCAGCAGCAGCGTCCGGTCGTGGCGGCGCCGCCCGCTCGCCCCCGGGGCCACCCACTGCTCCGCCTCGGTCAGCACCGCGCGCACACCCGCCACGTCCACGGCCGGCGGTGGCAACAGACCCGCGTCGCCCAGCGCGCCGAACGGGCTGAGCACATCACCCGTGGCGTCCACCGCACGCACCAGCAGCGAACCCGCAGGCGCCGCACCCAGCAGCCGCAACAGCACAGCCCGCAGGAGCCCCGCCACCCGAGGCTCCCGGGCGTCGGCGTCCACACTCAGATGTCCGGCTCCGACCAGCGGCACCAGCGCGGGGAAACGGGCGTCGTCCAACGGCGCCGCCGTACCCACCCTCACGAACGGAGGCGGGCCGTCACCAGCCGGAGAATCTGCGGTCAGCGAATCCAGGGCGGCGCCCGACCAACCCGGAGCCAGCCGCTCGGCAACAACCCGCAGACGGTCGGCCAACTCGTACTGGCGACGCTGGTCAGCGGGGGCCGGGCGGGTCTCGTCGAGGATGCCTGCAGCGGCGGTCACGACAGCTGCGGCCCGGCGGTGCAGCGCTGCGGCGCGGTTCGTGCGTGCCTTCGGACCGGCCACCGCGTCCACCCCCTCTGCCCGAGGTTGGCAACCCCTCCCGAGCAGAGACGGTATCCCAGCCAGGGCCGCTCCACCGGGAGGTGCCACGGCGGTGCGCCGGTGTTGTCGCGGATCTCACCAGTGGGCAGCGGTCCGTCACGATCCGCTCGATCTGAGGCATTGGCTCCGGAGCGTCCAGCCGTTAACGTCAGGAGGTGGAATCAGTGCAGCCCCCCGCCGGTTCCCAGGTCTCCCGCGTACCGGCCCAGCGGGCACCGTCCGAGCAGCTGCCGCCGGCCCAGGCCGCGCCAGCGCCGGAGCCGCCACGCCGCCGGTTGCGGACTGTGCTCATCGTTGTCGGAGGGGTGCTCGCGCTGCTCGGCATGGGTGCTGTCATCACCGGCTTCGTCTGGTACAACAGGGCCGCCACCCCAGACCGCAGCACGCCCGACGTGGCGGTAGCCAACTACATTCAGTCATTCCTGGCAGACCGCAACGACGCGAGAGCAAGCGAGTTCGTCTGTCAGGGCGGCGCGGATATCGAAGATTTGCGGCTGCTTCGGGATGATCTGGTTGCGCGCGAAAATCGCTTCAGCGCGACGATCTCAACAAGTTGGGAGGGATTTGTCCTTCAGCGGCAAGGCGATTTCGCCGTCGTGGAGGTCGACGTGATCCTCTCAGCCGTCGTGGACGGGATTTCGCAGAGTGATCGCCAGCGTTGGCGATTTGAGACACGGCACCAAAAAGGCTGGCGGGTGTGTAAGGCCGAAGGGCCCTGAGAGAAATCATTCGATCCACAGCAGATGGACCGGGACTTCCAGGGTGGTGGGTGACTGGCCGCGCCAGGCCCAGCGGTACCACTCCACCTCGGGCGTGATCCGTACACAGATGTCGCCCTCGGCGCCCGAGTAGGTCTCGGTGACCGCCCGCATGTCCCGATGTTCCACGCCGTCCTCGACGTGCACGACCCGGCGTCCGGTCACCGCGTCCGCCTCGAAGACGGGGGTGGGCGACGGGTGGGTCGGGCCGTCCAGTGAGACCAGCCGGATGCCGGTTTCTCGGGTGCTGTCCGCCGCGGGCCGCTCGACGATCGTCTCCACCCACACCCGCTCCACGGGCATCAGCGGCGCGAACACCTCGACCTGGTCTGCCTCGGCCCGGTACCACTCGTGCTCGGGGATCACCGGCACGTAGGTGCGGGCACCCTGCACCACCCGGTCGTCGGCGCGCAGATCGCCTCGCCAACCCAGACCCGGCAGGCCCACCAGGACCCGCCGTCCGCGTAGCTCCACGGGCTCGGTCGCGGAGACGATGGTCAGCGGGCGGGGCGGCCGAGGTGCCCAGTCGGGCTGGTCGGCGAAGGGGTCCGGCATTGGTCCGGTCATGCCCGTGGCGCCTCACTCCGCAGCGCGCAGCGGGGCGCCCCGCTGCCGCATGAACGGAACCGGGTCGATCGCACCGCGGCTGGACCGGTCGCCGCGCTGGTGCACTTCGAAGTGCAGGTGCGGGCCGGACGAGTTGCCGCTGCTGCCGACCTGCCCGATGATCTCGCCCGCCGGCACGATCTGGTCGGGCGCGACCCGGGGACGGGTCACCATGTGGCAGTACCTGGTGATGTAGCCGCCGGCATGCAGTATGTCGACGAACCACCCGCACCCGCCCTTGCCAGGATATCCGTCCACGTCGCAGCTCCGCCGCCCCCGGTCGTCGGGGTCGCAGCGGGCGACCAGCACCCGACCTGCCGCTGCGGCGCGGATATCGGTGCCCTTGGCCGCACCGATGTCCACCCCGTTGTGGCTGGGCCGTTCGGTGGTCCGGAAGCCGGAGCCGACGTCGCCGGGGATCGGTGCGGTCCAGCCGGAGGCGGCGATCTCACCTCGCTCGGCGGCGTTGCAGACCGCCTTGCCGTTGATCTCGACGGTGCGGGCCGCACCACCGGCCAGGGCATCCACGATCGTGCTGGCCAACTCCTCGTGCTTGGCGTACGCGTCCGGATATGCGCTGATCTGGACCTGCTGCGCCACCACGGTCAGCGGTCGGCGCTGCCAACTCCGCACCTTGACGAGCTTCTCGTAGAACTTCCGAGCCGTGTAGGCGGGATTCATCCGCTCGGCGACAGTGCCCCACCCCGGCCGTTGCTGGAAAAGGCCGAGCGAGTCGTGGTCGGCGCCCACACCCTCGTGCGGCAGGGCGAGAGACTCGGGTACGCCGGAGTTCGCGAGATTGCGCAGTGCGGACTCCTGCATGGCGGTGGCCAGGGCGATCACCCAGCCGCGCGAGGGAACCCCCATGTCCTGGCCGACCTTGATGATGATCGCGGCGTTGCGGATCTGTGTGTCGCCGTACTCGGCGAACCGGGGCAACTCTCCGGTGATGTCGACCGGCCGGACGGGGCCGCAGCCCCAGCCGGCCAGGCTGTCGCCGTCCTCTGCTGTGCCGCCGAGCCCGCTGAGGAAGAACGCAGCCGTGCCGCCGGTGCAGCAGAGCAGGAGCAGTACACCGGTGAGAATGCTGGCGAGCAGTCCGATCCGTATCGGCCGGCGGACGGCTGCGGAGGCACTGCCGGCGGTCATTGCCGCTCCCAGTCCAGGACGTCGACCAGCCAGCCGCCGTCGGCCATGACCAGCTCGAGCCGGAGTCGGCCGTTGTCGAGTGGCAGAAGCACCTCGACGAACGTCTCGGTGCCTGCCCGCATCGTCGACGGGCCGGTCACCTTCTCGGCCGGAACGCCGGCAGGCTCGGCACCGGCCAGCTTCTCGGTCAGCGTCGGGGTCGATAACGGCCGCAGCCCAGCGTGCCATTCCTCGGCGGTCATTCCGGGCCGGCCGAGCCAGGCCGCTGCGAACCGGTCGGCGGTCTGCTCAGGAGTACGGGCGCCCACCGGGGTGACCGGTGACGGCGGTGCCTCGGTGGCGAGCACGCCATCGTCACCAGCCTTCGGGTCCACGGTGGTGATCGGTCGGCTCGGTCGGCTACTCAGACCGTCCGTCGGATCGAGTGGACCGGAGGCCAGACGGGCCGCCCCGATCACGCCGAAGACGAGCACCGCGATCACCAGCGCCACACCCAGCCGGGACCGTAGCGCCCGGGTGAAGAGGAACTCCAGGGCACGTCGCATCGCTGTCACCGGGCCTCTGAACGCACCCGCGGTCCGGTGCGGTCCGGCGCACGTTCGGTGGAGCCTGGGCGGTAGACCACGAACGACGGATTCTCGGCCGGCACGTCCGGCTCGGTCCAGGTCGCCGGCTGCCGCCGTCGAGGCTGAGGCGGAACCGGTCGACGCTTGCCGCCCGTCCCCGTTGTCGGCGTCTCGTCAGTGCGTTCCTGACCATCGGGCCGTGCGCCGCCAGCGCGTTGACCCTCGAGCGGGGCAGCCGAGGTCGGCACCGGATCTTCCCTGCGCGCCTCCGGGCGCAGTCGGGTCTGCTCCGCGACCGGCGACCGGCGTCCACCCACCGGCTCCGAAGTACCCCCGGGCTCCGCGATGTCGAGCCGAGCCGCGACACGCATGTCCCGGAAGAACCGGCGGTGCCAGGAGCCGGCCGAGCTGACCGCCTCGCTGCTGTCCTTGCCGCCCAGCTGGGTGATCCGTCGGTACGGCCGCAGCAGCAACCAACCGACCACTCCGCAGAGCCAGACCAGGACCACCTGGAGCCAGCCGGGCAGGGTGGGCGTACTCATGATCAGGTCGACCGCGAACAGGTAGATGGCCGCCCCGGTGCCGAAGATGGCGATGTTGAAGACAGCGGCGACCACGGCGTTCGCCAGCCGTCGAAGGCCGGCGCTGGCTGGTCGGAGCAGCCCGACGGTGCCCAGGATGGGTGCCGCGATCACCGCCCACCGGAAGATCAGGAAGCCCAGCAACACCAGCACCGACGCGGTGAGATCGAACATCGCGAAGAGTAAGGCCGCGAGCACCGCGATGAAGCCAGCGCCGATACGATCCATGTCGCGTGTGCCAACGAGAAATTCGTAAGCTTCCGGGTCTTCAGTCTTAATCTGTTCCGCGACCGTCATCCACTGTTTTTGCTTGGACTTGATTACTACATCACGGGTGGCCGGGTTGGAACGGATGGATTCCGCCTCGCCCCAGCTGAGAGACTTGGCGTCGTAGAGTGCCCGCCCGTACTTCTTGGCGGTTTCGCTATCCGCCGAGCCGAGCAGACCACGCAGCCAGTTGCGGTAGAGCATTGACTCGGTCGCGGTGTCGCTGGCCCGAACGGCTGGTGGCCGCTTGTCGACACACGCATCCGGGTTGGGCAGCACGCACCAATCTGCCGGGATGTCCCTAGATGCCGGTCCTACGGCGTCGTGCACGACGCCGAGTGAGGTGATCAAGGTACTGTCCGCGATGTTCGCCGACTTGACAGGCCAAGCGGCGAGCGCGGTGACAGCCACCATCACCAGTAACGCCCAGCCGGCCGTCGTCATCGCATTGCTCATGTCCGACTGGCGGGAGCGCCAGAGCAGGTAGAGGCCGACGACGCAGAGCGTAATGATCCCGAAAACGCTGAACACCTTCTGGTAGACAGCCTTGGTGGCCTTCTCGACCAATGGGTCGGCCCAGTTCCACATCGAGCCTGGATCCCAGGCCCGCTCCCGCAACGCATTCGAGGCGCCCACGATCGCCGTGGCCATCATGAGTTCGCCGTTTGCGACTGTGGTTGTGAACTTGTAGTCCGGGTGGAGAACGGTGGAGGCGCAACCGCCCTCCACGTCATATGTGTTGAAGCTGTATCCGCCGAAGCCGTATTCGCTATAGATGCCATTCGGCCCAGGCAATTTGGAGGACTCCGGACGAGAGGCGAACCAGCCTGCTAGGCCCGAATCCGGGGCGGACGGCACGGGTGGCTTCCGGCAGGCAATCTCGGCATCCGCGACCGCCTGGAGCTTTGCGACACAGGCCCGGAAGTCGGCCTGCCACTCCGGGGTCGTACACAGGTCGGCGCGAGCCTGGGCGACGGGCTGGGTGGCAGCGGGCGGTGCGGCGGCGGCAGCCTCCGCGCCGATCAGCGGCCAGGAGAGGCTGGCCCCGGCCAGTACGCCGAGGGCGAGCAGGAACGACGCGATCCGTGCCCAGGCCCTCGCCATGTCACGCCTCCAGATCCGGCAGGGGGATGCTCGGGAGCACTCCGGCCGCCGCGGCGATCGCGGCGGGCGTCGTGTCGAGGTGTTCCAGCAGGCCGTCGACGTACGAGACGTCGACCCGGACCTTCTGCACGCGTCCGTCGACGTCGCGCATCACGAACTCACGGAAGCCGAGCCGGCTGGCCGAGTTCGTGTCGGCGGCGGAGAGCGAGGCGAGTGTGGCTTCGTACCCGTCGTTGACCGGCACCCGCAGCAGCCTCAGCGCCTCGGAGGCGATCTCGGCGTCCTCGGCGATCCGGCCGACGAAGACGGTGGAGACGAGGTTCTGCACGTCGAGACCGAGGATGTCGCGGGGGTTCTGCGAGGCCACGAGCGCCGCGAGGTTCCACTTGCGGGAGTCGCGGGCGAGCCGGACGAGGAATGACCGGCCGGAGCGCCAGCCCTCCATGAAGTGCGCCTCGTCGAGACCGACGAGTTTGCGCGACGACATCGACCCGCCGTAGCAGCGGCGGACGGCGAGCCGGTGCGCGGTGTGCAGCATCGGCAGGGCGAGTGCCTCCTCCGCCGACCAGTACTCGCGTTCGATCTTGAGGTCGGGCAGCCGCAGCCCGGCCATGGTGATGACAGTGAGCGCCGCGTCGGCACCGAGCAGGCCCTCCGGCGGCCTGCCGAAGAAGAGCATGGCCAGCGGCATCTCGGCGGTGTCCAGCAGGAGGTTGGCCAGCTCCTTGCCGGCGTCGTCGTCGAGCCGGCCGAGGCAGCTCACCACGTCGTCCAGGGTGGACGTCTCCTCGGCGGGGACCTGTCGGACCGCGTGCCGGAACAGGGTGGCGGTCGACGCCTCCCGGGCCACCTGCGGCGGCACCAACATCATGCAGATGTCCTGGACGAGCATCCGCCGCTCGGCGCGGGCGTTGGAGACCGCGATCTCGAACTCCCGGTCACCGGCCGCCCCAGCTGCGAATTCGCTGCGCAGGGGCGTGGGAATGAGCGAGTAGGGGGCCAGGGTGCCGTGCTCCGAGCCGGTCAGGTTCAACACCCGGGAGTACGGCCGCAGTTCGGGCATGGCGCAGAGCCGAGCCAGCGGCCCGGACGGGTCGAGCAGGGTTACCTGAACGCCCCGGCGGGCGGCCAGGTAACCCAGGGCGCCGAGCAGTGTTGACTTGCCACCACCCGGTTCGGCCACGAAGACCGCGAGCCCGGAGCGTTCGCGGACCTCCATGGGGAAGTGCAGGTCGAGGAAGACCGGGCGGCGGCAGGTGCCGGCGGTCCGGCCGATCAGGTCGCCGCGCCTGTCACCCACGTTGGACGCGGCCTGCGGGAGTGCGGCGGCGAGCAGCGGGACCGGCATCCGGCGGACGTAGCCGGTGTTGGCGATCGGCTCGCCGGGGATGAACTCGCGGGCCAGCCAGTCCTGGTTCTTCGGGTGCTGGAGCGAGATGCGCAGCTCGCGGGAGTAGAGCTGGATGAGCCGGCGGGCCCGCTCCAGGCATTCCTCCCTGGTCCGGCCGCCGACGGCGATCCGGTGCCAGCCGTGGGCGCGTGCCGAGTCGACGGGCAGCCCGGTGGTCATCTCGTCGCCGATCACCAGCGCGCGCTTGGCGAGCCGTTCCAGCTCGGGGGGCGCGTCGATGCCGTGCTCGGCGTAGTCGAGCTGCTGGGAGCGGATCATTCGCAGCCGGTGTTCGAGGTTACGGAACGAGTCGCCGGAGCCGAGGATGTCGACCCGCGTGGAGATCTCCATGGGCCAGGGCAGCCGCTCGTGGAAGTGCAGCCAGGGCTCGTGCCGCTCGGGGATCTCCAGCGGTTCCATCCGGCCGACGGCGAGCACCGCGACGTGTCGTTCCTCGCCGGTCATCCGGTTGACCAGTTTCACCGTCGAGCCGTACGGGGTGCGGTAGCGCTCGACCTGCTCGGTGAGGGCTAGCAGGTCGCCGCGTTCCCATTGCCCGTCGGTCACCGGGGAGAGCCGGCCGGGGGGCGACATGCACAGCGCGACCGAGCGGTAGAGCAGCCATTCCAGCTCCTGGGCGGTGACCCGCCGGCCGCGCATGCCGAACGCGCCGAGCACCTCGTCGAACTGTTCGACGGTGCGGCCCAGCTTGCGGCGTTCGCCGTCGGCGGTGCCCCGGCCGAACGTGCGCAGCAGCCGCTCGGTGAGCGAGTCGCCGAGGGAGCGCCGGGCGAAGGTGACGCCCAGGTAGGTCTGGCCCTCGGCGTGGTTGACCGACATCAGGTGCCGTTGGGCGGCGACCAGGTGATCGGCCCAGCCGGTGGTGCCGGGCACGTCGCCGAGCGGTGCCGGGGTGTGCGCGTCGATGGTGCGCGCCCACTCGTCGGCGGGGAAGGGACGCGTGGTGCGGCGTAGGTGCAGCCGGAAGCCGGCCAGGCCGGCGTACTGCTCGGAGATCGCCGACAGCAACGCCTCGCGCTCCGCGTCCGGCCGAAACGCCCAGCGGACCTCGGGCAGCCAATACCAGGCGGTGACCGTGTTGGGGGTGAAGGTCAGATGGCCGGCGATCTCGGTGATGGCCAGCTCGACCGACGGATCCCGATCGCCGAACTTGATCTTCGGAGCACGGACGCGTGTCGGTCGGATCGGCTGGTCCGTACGGCTCGCGGCACGGCGTCGGGGCTTCGCGACCTCCCGCCCTGCCGGTTCGGTGCTGACGGACCCGGGTCGCTCCGCGTCGGGTTCGGGGGTGCGCCGCCGGGATCGCTCCAGAGCCGGACGATCGGCAGCGCCGGCGGGGCCTGTCGCCGCCCGCTTCGATGGCGCCAGGGCTGCTGGTCTGTCGGACGGTGCCGTCGATCCGTTGGTCGCAATGGCGGCACCTGTCGCGCTGGTCGAGGCCGGCGCGTGTCCCGGGGCGGGCGCAGGTTCGTTCGGTGGGCGAAGCATTGGCAGTCGGTCGCCGGCCTGGTGCGGCACCCGGGACTCGACGGCCGGGACGGCATCTCCGCGCCGCGCCTCAACGACATTCCCGTGTCGCGCCTCAACGGCATCACGGCGCCGTGGCTCGATCGGGCGGCCGTTGGGCTCGTCCTCAGGGGTCCACGGCGCTTCCAGATCGGGCACCCTCTGAGCCGGTCGGGTGGGCGCCGGCCCCAGGGCGGGCTGCTGCGGAACTGGCGGCTGCTCCCGAACGGCGGGGCCGGCCGTGACGGCCCGCGCCGCGCCGGGCCGGGCCGCGCCGAACAGGTCCAGGAACGGTGAGTCGATGTCGGCGTTCTCGCCGGCCGACACCTCGGCGGGCTCGGCGGGTGGCGTACGGCGGGTGACCGGCCGGGGAGCCTGGAAGACGCCGACCGCCCCGTGGCCGGGCGAGGTCACCAGCGCGGGATCGAGCGCCACCTCATCCTCGGCGTCGGTGTAGTCGAGTGACTGCGTACGGTGACCAGCCGGCACGGCCGGGCGGCCGGCCGGGGAACCCGGCGTGGAAGAGCGACTCATGCGGCAGCCTCACCCACAACGTGTGACAAACCCATCGGCGTACGCCCGGTCATGCCAGCTCCTCCCGGATCCTGATCCGGCTGCCGACCAGGCGTGGGTCACGCTGTTCGACCGCCGGCTCCCGGGTACGTCGCCAGTCGGTGAGCGCGGTGCGGATGACCACTCGCGCCGGCCGATCGGGGTCGACGTGCCGGAAGATGAACGACGTGGTCACGATGGCGAGCGCGATCTCCCAGGCAGGGAAGAGCTCGACCGTCAAGGTGAACAGCCAGTGGATGAACATGTAGAGGGGGACGAGCAGCATGAACAGCCCGTACTGGGCGTAGGGCAGGTGGACCGGAAGGGTGTAGCCGGGCGGCCCGAGGTAGACCAGGCGGGCCCGGTAGATGTCGTCGTCGGTGCGCAGCCGCATTGGTGAACGCGCCTATTCGAAGATCAGATCGATCAGGTAATCGCCGACGAAGAACAGCGTGGCCGCGCCTGCGATGAAGGCCAGCCCGACGATGGCGATGGCGGAGCTCGTCAGCACCTTGGATATCTCGCCCCGGCTGGCGCGGCCGATGAAGATGACGCCCAGCACGGCGAGCAGGATCGGCGCGATCTTGCTGGCGAAGAAGGTGACCACACCGTTGGTGTCGATCCCCTTCGGTGCCGGCTCGGCGAGCGGAGCCGACGCCAGGGTGGAGAGCGCGTGGGCGACGCCGGACGACGCCGTCTCCATGAGCTCAAAGGCGATCACTGGAACCTCCCCATATCGCGGCCGGCCGTGCCGCGGCGGTGCAGTAGCCAAGCCTGCGGGAAATGTGCTCACAGGGCGCAGCGAACTCGACCCTGTGTTCGTTACTCACCACGGAGAGTGGCGAGCTTTGGGCGGTTTTTCCCCGCTTCGGCCCTCCCTCCAGGCTTCGCCATCTCGATGCTGGCCAATTCCAAAGCGTACGGGCCGCCCCGGATTGCGACAAGCGCGAAGGGGCTGCCTGATTCTGCCCGGAAGACCGATCGTACACCTGTTCCAATGAGCACGTCAGGGGTGGTGGTTCGGGGGATCACCCGGGCCGGAGGGCTCCGCCGCCGCGACCGGTACCGTCTAGTCGTGACCGATCTGGTACGGGCTCCGGGCCCGGTGGTGATGGGCGTCCTCAACGTCACGCCGGACTCCTTCTCCGACGGCGGACGGTACGCCGACCTCGACGCGGCCGTCGGACATGGCGTCCGTCTGCGCGACGCCGGAGCGCACCTGGTCGACATCGGCGGCGAGTCGACGCGCCCGGGTGCCGAGCGGATCGACGCGGCGACCGAGGCCGACCGGGTTCTGCCGGTCATCCGTGAGCTGGTCGCGGCCGGCGTACCGGTCAGCATCGACACCAGCCGCGCCCGGGTGGCCGAGGCCGCGTTGGCAGCCGGCGCGGCGGTGGTCAACGACGTCTCCGGAGGGTTGGCCGACCCCGACATGGCCCGGGTGGTCCGGGACGCCGGCTGCCCCTGGGTGTTGATGCACTGGCGTGGCCACTCACGACAGATGCGCGAGTTGGCCAGCTACACCGACGTGGTGGCCGACGTCCGTGCCGAGTTGGGCAAGCGGATCGACGCGGCGCTCGCCGCGGGGGTGGCGGCGGACCGCATCGTCGTCGACCCCGGCCTGGGCTTCGCCAAGACGGCCACCCACAACTGGGAGCTCAGTGCCCGCCTGCCGGAGTTGCTGGAGCTCGGGTACCCGCTGCTCTTCGGTGCCAGCCGTAAGTCCTACCTCGGACGGCTGCTCGCCGCCGGGGACGGCACGCCGCGACCCATCGAGCAGCGGGAGGCGGCCACCGTCGCCACCAGCGTGCTGGCGGTCGCGGCCGGAGCCTGGGGGGTACGAGTGCACGACGTGCGGGCCACCGCCGACGCGCTGGCCGTCTGGGCCGCCACCGGCCGCCCGCGACTCGTCGCGACGCAGGCAACCAACGGGCGGCCCGCATGACCGGCCCGTGCCGCCGACGCCTACGCGCCGTCGTGGCACCGACCGGTCGGATGGCCGGCCGGCGAGAGGGGAAGCGATGACCGACCGCATCCAGCTGACCGGCCTGCGGGCACGTGGCCGGCACGGGGTGTACGACTTCGAGCGGGCGCAGGGCCAGGACTTCGTGGTCGACGCCGTACTGGAGTTGGATCTCGCCCCGGCCGCCGCCAGCGACGACGTCACCGCGACGGTCCACTACGGCGAGTTGGCCGAACAACTGGTCGCGGTGGTGACCGGTGAGCCGGTCAACCTGATCGAGACACTCGCGGACCGACTGCTCGCGGTATGCCTGGCCGACGAGCGGGTCACCACCGCCACGGTCACAGTGCACAAGCCGGAGGCGCCGGTGCCGCACACGTTCACCGACGTGGCCGTCACCATGACCCGGGGACGTACCCCGTGACCCGGGCGGTGCTCTCCCTCGGCAGCAACCTTGGTGACCGGCTCGACCACCTGCGCACGGCCCTCGCGACGCTCGGCGACGCCGTGCTGGTGGTCTCCGGCGTGTACGAGACTCCCCCGTGGGGAGACGCCGACCAGCCCGCGTACCTCAACGCGGTGCTGCTTGCCGAGGACGACGCCGCCACCGCCCGCGACTGGCTGGAGCGGGCGCGGGCCGCGGAGCACGCGGCAGGTCGGGTCCGTGACCCGCAGCGGCGGTTCGGACCGCGCACCCTCGACGTGGACGTGATCGCGGTCTGGGACGACGACGGGGAACCGGTGCTCAGCGACGAGGAGGAACTGACCCTGCCGCACCCCCGGGCGCACCTGCGCGCGTTCGTGCTGCGGCCGTGGATCGACATCCAGCCGTACGGGCGGCTGCCCGGTCACGGCTGGCTGACCGACCTGCTCACCGCCGGTCCCGTCGCCGACGACGCGCTGGAACTGCGTCCCCGGCCGGAACTGGCGATAGAGTCGACGGCATGACCGAGTGGAGCCGGCCGGCATGACGCAGGCGAAGTCCCCACCACCGGGCGGGCCCGGCCAGGACCGGTCACGGATGGGCCCCACCCGCATCTCGACCCTTGTCGTGGCCGCGCTCGGCGCCGCAGCGGTGGCCTGGCTGCTGATCAGCTCCTTCTACTACAGCAGCATCCCCGAACTGCCCTGGCTGCCGGTGGTGACGCTTGCCGCGCTCGCGGTGCTGGAGGCGTACGCCGCCGTCAACACCCGGAGCCGCATCGACCGCAAGCCTGGCCGGGACCCGGTCAACCCGTTGCTGGTCGCCCGGTTCGTGGTGCTGGCCAAGGCGTCGGCGCTGGCCGGGGCCATCTTCGCCGGTTTCTACGCGGGCTTCACCGGTTGGCTCTTCGTCGAGAACACCCGGGCCGCCACGGAGGATCGCCCGGCTGCGGCGGGCGGAATGCTGGCGTCGTTGGCGCTGGTCGGCGCCGCGCTCTGGCTGGAGCGTTCCTGCCGGGTACCGAAGCGGCCGGACGACGACCACGAGCCCGACCAGCGCGAGAGTCACCCAAACCAGCGCTGAGCCGAGGGGTTACGCCCGGCTCCGGGCGCGGGTACGGTGCCTGCGATCGGAGAGCAATGGCCGCCGCCGATCCGTCCGTGCGCGGGACCGAGGACGGCCGGCCACTGGGGAGGCGGTGCCATGGCGTACGAAGAATCGGGCCGGGACCGGCCGGTCGAACCCTCATCCGGGGTTCCCGCGGCCGTCCTGGAGAACGTTTTCGACGACCCCGCGCACGGTGAGCCCGGCCGGGACCGCCTCGGCGTGCACGTGGGCTGGGAGTTCCTGTTGCTGGCCGGCCTGGCCGCCCTGGGCTGGCTGCTCTGGCGGGCCGACCCGGACGTGTTGCGGGGTGCGGCCCTGCGCACCCTGCTTGTCAACGCGGTCGGGCTCGGCCTGCTCGCTCTATCCGCCGGCCTGAGCCTGCGTACCGCTGCCCCGAACCTGGCCGTGGGGCCGGTGGCGGTGGCCGCCGCGTTGCACTACGCGGAGCAGGGCGACAGGGGGCTGGCGGCGTCAGTGGGGTCGGCCGCCGTGGCCGCCGCGCTGGGTGGGCTCGTCCTGGCGCTGGCCGTTGTGGTGTTGCAGGTGCCCGGCTGGGCGGCGAGCCTGGCGGGGGCCGCCGCCGTGGTGGTGTACATCGAACGCCGTTCGGCGCCGGTGCTGGTGCAGGGGGACTACGAGCCCGCACGGTCGGCCGGCTACCTGTTCGCGGGCTTCGCCGCCGTCGCGGTCCTCGGCGGGGTGTTCGGCGCGATCCGGTCGATCCGCAAGCTGGTCGGCCGGTACCGGCCGGTCGCCGATCCGGCCCGCCGCCGGGGCGCGCTGGCCGCCGTGATCACCGCGTTCGCGCTGATCTGCTCCACCGTGCTGGCCGCGCTCGCCGGCACCCTGCTCGCCGCCAACAACCCGGGGCCTGTGACACCCGATTCCGGATTGGACTGGAGTCTGCTGGCGGTCGGAGTGTCCCTGCTGGGCGGCACCAGCGCGTACGGTCGCCGGGGTGGGGTGTTCGGCACCGTGCTGGCCGTCAGCCTGGTCACCGTCTTCCTGACGTACGCGCCGGAGCGCGGCTGGACGGTGAGCCTCTGGGCGGTCGGCGGCGTGGCGTTCGGCGTCGGACTCGTGGTCACCAGGCTTGTCGAGACGTTCGGGCGGCCCCGGCCGGGCAACCTCGACAAGCTCGAACCGGTCGGCGACGGCACGATCAGCACGGGCTGGACGATGGCCCGGTCACAGCCGGCCGACAACTGGCCTCCGACGTTGCCGACGCCACCCGCCCCGCAACCTGTCGATCCGTGGCGGGATCCGCGCTGGGAGGACGGCCCGCGCCGCTGGGACGCCGACGACCGGTGAGCCGCGCCGTCCGTCGAGCCGAAGCTGATCTCGACCGTTAGGCTCGGCGACATGACCGACACACCTGCCGCCACCGCAGGCGGATCCTCGTTCGAAGAACTCGACGCGTTGTCCACCGAGGAACTGCGGGAACGGGCGTTCGCCCTGGCCCGGGAGCGTCGTGACGTGGGTTTCTTCTGGTCGGTGCTGCGGCACCTGCCGAACGCGGACGAGGCCACGGTGCTCGACGGCGCACCGAACTCGATCGGCCCGACCATCGACGAGGCGAACGCGCTGTGGCGGGAACTGACCGGGCACGGCTACGAGGAGTCGGCGCCGTTGCTGCGGGCCGCCTTCATCGACTACCTGATGAAGCACTGAGCCGCTCGGTGCAGCCCAGGTCCACCCGACCGGCCGGTTCCGGGCCCGGGCGGATAAGAGGGCTCGTCAGCCGCTCCGGTCCGGTCAGCAGCTACGGGACGGCCGCTGGCACCGGGGCGCTCGCCGTCCTGCTGCTTGTCGGCATCTGCGGCAGCCCGGCGTACACCCGTTGGGCCGCCGACACGCTCACCAGCCCGGACTCGGCCGGCGGCTACTACCTCCGCCTCCTCGCGTGGCCGGCCTGGTTGGTGGACGCTGACGGGCAGGCCGGCGGGTTGTTCGCCGCGAACCTGCGGGCCGTCCTGCTGGTGGTCCTCGCCGTGGCGTTGCTCTACCTGCTGCCCGCCGCGCAGGTAGCCCGCGTGCCGGGCTCGATCAGCCAGTTCTTCTCCGGCTGGGCCGCGTACGTGCTCGCCGGTGGACTCGCCGCTGTACTGGCGGCGCTGCTCGGCCCGGACCCGTCGATGCTGGGCGCGCTCCAGGACCCCAGCGCGGGTGCCGGCTACGGCTTCCTCACCGGCTGGATCATCGGCACCGCAAGCCTCGGCGGTCGTGCCTGACCCGACCGGCGGTCCCAGTGGCAGCCAGGTGACGGCGTGACCGAGGACCTGCCGGGGCGGGTCAGCTTGTCGGGCGGCCGAGGTCGAGCAGGCGCTGCCGGCTGAGCGCGCCGACGGGCCGGCCGGCGTCGGTCACCACGAGCCGGTCCCGTCCCGAGGTGAGCAGCACCGCAAGCGCGTCGTACGCGGTGCCGTCCAGCGGAACGGTGGGCAGATCGCTGTCGGCGTCGCCGGGCACCGGCTCCAGCGCACCCCTGTCGAGCGGTGTGACGGCCAGCCGGCGGATGCCCCGGTCGGCGCCGACGAACTCGCTGACGAACGGGGTGGCGGGTGCGCCGAGCAGGGCGGCTGGCGTGTCGTACTGCTCCAGCTGCCCGCCCTGGGAGAGCACCGCGATCCGGTCGCCGAGCCGTACGGCCTCGTCGAGGTCGTGGGTGACCAGCACGATCGTCTTGCGGACCTCGGCCTGGAGGCGGAGGAACTCCTCCTGCAACCGCGCCCGGACGATCGGGTCGACGGCCGAGAACGGCTCGTCCATGAGCAGCACCACCGGGTCGGCGGCGAGCGCGCGGGCCACGCCGACCCGCTGACGCTGACCGCCTGACAGCTCGTGCGGATAGCGACCGCCGAACTGGGCCGGGTCCAACCCGACCAGGTCCAGCAGCTCGTCGACCCGGGTCCGGGTCCGCTCCCGGGACCAGCGGAGCAGGCCCGGCACGGTGGCCACGTTCGCGCGTACCGTCTGGTGTGGAAAGAGGCCGACGTTCTGGATCACGTAGCCGATACGGCGGCGCAGCCGCACCGGGTCGACGTCCGTGACGTCCTCGTCGCCGAGCATGATCCGCCCCGCGGTCGGCTCGATCAGGCGGTTGATCATGCGGAGGACTGTCGACTTGCCGCAGCCGGACGGCCCGATGAGCACCACCAGTTCGCCGGCTTTGACGTCCAGACTGAGCTCACGGACGGCTTCGGTGCCGTTCGGGTAGCGCTTCTGGATGCCCTGCAGGGAGATCGATGCCGCGCGAGGGGATCCGGCCACGCCGGGGGCCTCCGGGGTAACGTCCACGTATGTCCTTCCGCCTGAGCTACCGGGCCGACCCGGGTAACCCCTGGTTCTCCTGGCAGTACGTGCGGGACAACTCTGACACGATCGTCGCCGCCTTGCGTGAACACGCCTCCCTCACCGGGCGTGCGGTGCTGATCGCGGTGCTGATCGCGCTGCCGTTGTCGGTGCTGGCGTACTGGGTGCGCCCGCTGGCCGGCCCGATCCTCGGCGTCACCGGCGTGATCTACACCATCCCGTCTCTGGCGCTGTTCGCGTTCATCGCGCCGTACCTGGGCACCGGCACCACCACAGTGCTCGTCGGCCTGGTCCTGTACGCGCTGCTGCTGATCGTCCGCAACGTGGTGGCCGGGCTCAACCAGGTGCCACCTGATGTCCGCGAGGCCGCCGAGGGCATGGGCTACGGCCGGTGGCGACGGCTCTTCCGGATCGATCTGCCGCTGGCGATCCCGGGCATCCTGACCGGGCTGCGGCTGGCCACCGTCTCGACTGTCGCGCTGGTCACCGTCGGGGTGCTGGTGGGGCACGGCGGCCTCGGCCAACTGATCTTCGCGGGCTTCCAGAACAACCTCTACAAGGCCGAGATCATGACCGGCACGCTGCTCTGCGTGGCGCTCGCGGTGCTGCTGGACCTGCTGCTGGTGCTCATCGGCCGGCTGGTCACCCCCTGGTCCGCCCGGGGTGCCCGGTGAGCGCCGCGGCCAACCCGGTGCGCCAGGCGGTGCTCTGGCTCAACGACCCGCTGAACTGGACCAACCCCGGCGGCATCCTGGACCGGCTCGGCGAGCACCTGACGATCTCCGCCCTGGCGGTGGCGCTCGGCTGCCTGGTGGCCTGGCCAGTCGGCCTGTGGCTCGGGCACGCCGGGCGGGGCGGCGGCCTCGTGGTGCTGGTGTCCAACGCCACGTTGGCCATCCCCACCCTGGCGCTGCTGACCATCCTGCCGCTGACGTTCCTCGGCTTCGGCCGTACACCCGTGGTGGTGGCGCTCGCCGTCTTCGCGGTCCCGCCGCTGCTGGCAAACGCCTACACCGGCGTACGTCAGGCGGACGCCGAGGCGCGCGACGCGGCCCGCGGGATGGGTCTGTCCGGCGGGCAGGTGCTGCGTCGGGTGGAGTTGCCACTGGCGGTGCCGTACCTGGCCGCAGGCTTCCGCACCGCCGCCGTGCAGGTGATCGCCACTGCGGCGCTGGCGTCGTTCGTCAACGGTGGCGGGCTCGGCGAGATCATCCGCACCGGGTTCGGGCTGAGCATCGCGGCCGGCGGTGGTCAGATCCTTGCCGGTGGTGTGCTGGTGGCCGGGCTCGCGTTGCTTGCCGAGTTGCTCCTCGGCATCGTCGAACGGCTGGTCACCCCCCGCCCGTTGCGGCGTGGGCGACAGCGCGCAGGGCTTCCCCGGCCCGCCGACGCCACAGGCCGCGCCTGACGCCCACGGGGATCGGTGGTCTGCCCGTCAGGATGAGCGGACGGCGAAACGGCGACCGACGCTTGGACGTTCGGTGACGATGCAGTGACGATGCCCATTTCAAGTTGTCGGTCGGTTGCGGACCATGTTGGGTGGATAGTCGCGGGCGGCCGACAGTCAGGATCGCCCGTCGGACACGCGGCCGGCCCGGGACGGGCCGCGCCGGGACACGGAAGGCGGGCACATGCGCGCACGTACACGTCTGGCGATGGGCGCGATTGGCGCCGTCGCCGGAGCAGCGCTCCTCACCGGCTGCGGTGATGCCGGTTCGTCCGGCACCGACGCGCCGCAGACGAGCGCGTCCGGCGCCGGGTGTGCCCCGGTCGCCGGCCAGCAGCTCGTGGCGCTGGAGGACGACAAGAAGCTCCAGAACTCCGACAACGTCATTCCGGCGGTCAACAGCAAGGTGGCCACCCCGCAGCTGATCGCCGCACTGGACAAGGTCTCCGCGGCGCTCGACACGCCGAAGCTGGTCCAGCTCAACAAGGCCGTCAACGACGACCGCAAGACGCCCAAGGTGGCCGCTGAGGAGTTCGCGACCGCCAACAACGTCACGTCGGGCATCGCCAAGGGCCCGGGCGGCGAGATCGTGGTGGGCGCCGGCAACTTCGCCGAGAGCCAGACGCTTGCCGAGCTGTACCGGATCGCGCTCACCGCGGCCGGCTATCAGGTCAAGGTGCAGCAGATCGGCAACCGGGAGCTCTACGAGCCGGCGCTGGAGAAGGGCGAGGTCCAGGTCGTTCCGGAGTACGCGGCGACGATGGCCGAGTTCCTCAACACCAAGGCCAACGGCCCGAACGCCCAGCCGGTCTCCTCGCCCGACATCGACAAGACGGTGACCGCCCTCAAGGCCGAAGGTGACAAGGCGGGCCTCACGTTCGGTGCCCCCGCCGCCGCGCAGGATCAGAACGCCTTTGCTGTCACCCAGGCGTTCGCCGACAAGTACGGCGTGCGGACCCTCTCCGAGTTCGCCACGAAGTGCTCCGGCAGCGCCACCGTGCTGGGTGGCCCGCCGGAGTGCCAGCAGCGCCCGTTCTGCAAGCCGGGCCTGGAGAAGACGTACGGGCTCTCGGTGGGCTCGTTCTCCTCACTGGACCAGGGCGGCCCGCTGACCAAGAACGCGCTGCGTGAGGGCAAGATCAGCGTTGGCCTGATCTTCTCGTCGGACGGTGCCTTCGCCACCAGCTGACGCACGTTCGGCGTGCCGGCGACGCCCCCGTCCCACTCGGGCCGGGGGCGTCCTCCGTCCGGTAGGGCCCGTTCCATCTGGTGGAAATCGTCGGTAGGCTGCACATCCATGCCAGCCCCGGCCACCCCCGACGCCAGGCGTCAACCGCTGCTGCTGACCGTCCTCTTCTGGGCCGGTGTCGGCCTCGCCCCGCTGGCTGCGCTGATCCTGCTGGTCGCCGACGGTAACGGTCCTCTGCGCTTCGCGGCGGTACTCGCCATCCTGGCGGTGGTGTTGATCGGTCTCTCCATCGCGTTGCGGCCGGACAACGCCGGTGCCTCGGCGCGGGCCGACGAGTTGCTGGACGAGATCGAGGAGGTCCGGCGGGAGCTGCGCGCCGAGATCGTCGCCGCCGCCCAGCGCGGCAACCAGGCTCTCGACCAGGCGCAGCGGGCACAGGAGGGCGTCGCCGCGGTCCGCCGCCGCCTGGACGCCACTGGTGCGGCCCTCGCCGGTGCCACCCCGGCGGCCGAGCCCGCGGGTGCGGGCCGTGCGCGGGTGCCTGCCGTCGACCCCGTCGACCAGGCTCCGCCCGTCCGCAGCCGCGCCTCGGTTCCCGCCGACGCGCCGGCCGCGCGGGCCCGGGTGTCGGTCGCGGACGACGCCCCCGCCCGTTGGGGCGGCCAGGACCGCCCCGACGACGAGCCGGCGTACCGCAGCCGCGCCGTCGCGGACGCCGGCCCCGAGCCGTCCGCCGCCGGCCGGCACGGGGCAGAGCCGCGCACCGGGTACGGCTCGGTCCCCGGCCCCCGCGAGCAGGACCGCCCCCGCGAACACGACCGTCCTGAGCCGGCGCCCCGGCCGGTCGGCGTGGTCCGGCACACCGAGACGGTCCACGTCACCACCCGGCACACAGTTGTCGACGGCGGGCAGGCCGAGCCGGACGGGCGCTACGGCAGCGGGTACGCCGGCCAGTGGACCCCTCCGGCGCAGGAATGGACCCGGGGCGGTGGCGGCGCGCAGGGGCGTGCACGGTCGGCCGAGCACTCGTGGGGCGACCAGGAGAGCGCCCGGCCCGCGTACGACGACGACCGCCCCCGTGCCGCCCCGGACCGCGCCTGGAACGCCGACGACCGCGCCCGTCCCGCCGACGACCGCTCCTGGGGCGGGCAGCCGGTGACCCGTGATGAGCCGGCCCGGCCGGGCGTACGGGACGGCTGGGGACCGGAACGGGAGGCGCCTGCCCGCCGCGACGAGCCGCAGTGGACCGATCCGCGCGAGGCCTACGCCCAGCCGGAGGAGCCCGGCCGGGGTGCCCGGTCGCAGCGCGACGATCGCGGCTGGACGCCGTCGCCCGAGCCGGGCCGGGCCGGTGCCGCAGCACCGCGGTCCGGTCCTCCGCTGCGGGCGGACGACACCGGCGAATACTGGTCGCAGTTGCGGGCCGGCGATCGGTGGGCGGCCGTCCGCGACGACGAGCACGGCCGTGAGCTGCACGTCGGCGAGCGCCGGGCCGAGGTACACGCCGACGGCACGGGCACCGAGTACCGGATGGCCGACCGCTGGGCCTCCGTCCGCCACGAGGACCCGAGCCGCCACGAGGACCCGAGCCGCCACGAGGACCTACACCGGCCCGACGACCCACGCCGCCACGAAGCCCCCCGCCGGTCTGACGACGCACGCTGGCCCGACGACTCACGCTGGCAGGAGGGCCCGCGCCGGGACGAGCCGGCGGGACGGGCGGCCCTGCCGGCGGGTGGGGTGCCCGTGCCGGACGAGTGGCGCCCGCCCCGCCAGCGGGGCCACGAGGCGGAACCCGCACCCGAGCGGGCCGGTCGGCGGCGGGTCGACGAGCGGTACGGCTACCCGCCGCAGGACGACGTGCCACGCGCCGGCGGCGCCCCGGTCACCGACCGCTGGCGCTGACTCCGCAACCGGCAAGCAGCCACAACGGCCGCAGGGTCACTTGTCGATGTCGCCGACCACGAAGAACATCGAGCCGAGGATCGCGATCAGATCCGGCACGAGGCACCCGGGGAGCAGCGTGGCGAGCGCCTGCACGTTTGCGTACGACGCGGTGCGCAACTTCAACCGCCACGGCGTCTTCTCACCCCGGGACACCAGGTAGTAGCCGTTGATGCCGAGCGGGTTCTCGGTCCACGCGTACGTGTGGCCCTCCGGTGCCTTCAGCACCTTTGGCAGCCGGGTGTTGATCGGCCCGGTGAGCTGGTCCACCCGGGACAGGCACTGCTCGGCGAGGTCCAGCGACGCGTACACCTGGTCGAGCAGCACCTCGAAGCGGGCATGGCAGTCCCCGGCGGTCTTCGTCACCACCGGCACGTCCAGCTCGTCGTATGCCAGGTAGGGGTCGTCGCGGCGCAGGTCCAGGTCGAGCCCGGAGGCGCGGGCCACCGGCCCGGACGCCCCGAACGCGGCGGCGTCGGCTGCGGACAGCACGCCCACGCCCACTGTGCGGGCCAGGAAGATCTCGTTGCGCCGGATCAGGTTGTCCAGATCGGGCAGCCGTCGACGTACCTCGCCGATCGCCGCCCGCGCCCGCCCGGTCCAGCCGTAGGGCACCTCCTCCTTCAGGCCGCCCACCCTGTTGAACATGTAGTGGATCCGGCCGCCGGAGACCTCCTCCATCACCGCCTGGATGGTCTCCCGTTCCCGGAAGGCGTAGAACATCGGCGTGATCGCGCCGATCTCCAGCGGGTAGGAGCCGAGGAACATCAGGTGGTTGAGCACCCGGTTCAGCTCGGCGAGGGCCATCCGCAGCCAGGTGGCGCGCTCCGGCACCTCCATGCCCATGAGGCGTTCCACAGCGAGCACCACGCCCAGCTCGTTGGAGAACGCCGAGAGCCAGTCGTGCCTGTTGGCAAGCACGATGATCTGCCGGTAGTCACGGACCTCGAAGAGCTTCTCGGCCCCCCGGTGCATGTAGCCGACGATCGGTTCGCACGCGATGACCCGTTCGCCGTCCAGCACCAGCTTGAGCCGCAGCACGCCGTGCGTCGACGGGTGCTGCGGGCCGATGTTCAGCACCATGTCGGTGCCTAGTTGTTCACCGCCGGTCCCGGCGACCAGGCCGGCCCCGGTGCCGACGGTCAGTTCACGGAGGTCCCCGGCGTCGGTGGTCATGCCCGTCATCGTGCCACGCCCGGCGGGAGCTCGATGCCGACCGGTTGGCGCAGCCACAAGTGCCCGCCGAGCCCGGCCAGGTCGGTCAGCTCGGCCACCGCCGACGCGACGGCCAGCGCCCGCACGTACCCCGCCGGGTCGGTGCCGGCCAGGCTCAACGGCGGTCGGCCGCCGTCGGCCCCGAGCGCCCGCAGCGCCTCGGACTGCGAGACCAGGGAGTACGCGCACAGAGCCACAGCCGCGCCAGCGGATGCGACAGAGTCCATCGCCACGTGCGCTGTCACATCACTCGACCCGTTCGGCACCGGAGGCACCTGCCGCCCACCTCGGTAACCGGTAAGCGTCCCGTGCACCGGCCGACTGTCCCGCAGATGCCCGTAGTCGACGGCGACCGCGAGCCCTCGTTCGATCCTGCTCACCGCATCGGCCCACGCTTCGTCCCTGGGCCGCCCGATCTCTGCGCGCATCCCGTGCGCTTGCCGGAACCCCGCCTCGCCTCCGCTTGTCGCGTCCGTCCAGGTCGAAGCCACATCCGGGTCGCTGTCCGCACCTGGGGCGGCCGAGGGCATGGGCCACCACTTTGTCAGCCAATCAAGATCAGCAGTGCTGACCAGATCACCAACTGTCTCCTCGCCACCGTCGGGGTCGACCAGCACGTACCGCCAGCCATCTGCGGTGTGCACCGCCACGTCGAGCGGAACGTTGTCCAACCACTCCGTCGCGATCAACAGCCCGGTTATCCTCGCCGGAATCTCGGATACCCACTCGATCTCTTCAGGCAGGTGCTCGGGTCGAGGCGCCAATTCGACAGCCGTGAACCGCACCCGCTCCGCAAGCGACGGACGTACCGCGCCCGACGACGACTCGGATCGCGACGCACGGGCGGAAACCCCTACCGCGAGCCCAGCGGTGTCGGCGGGTCCGACGAGCCCGGCGCTGTCGGCAACGACGAGCCTCTGCAGGGTGAGCAGCAGTTCTCCCCGCCCGGCGCCGACGTCGACCACGGAGAGCCGCGCAGGGTGGCCGAGAGCTGCGTCGACCTGCGAGAGAAGGCGCAGCAGCGCGGTGGCGAACGCTGGTGAGGCGTGCACGCTGGTGCGGAAGTGGTCGGCCGGGCCGGTGCCGGCGACGAAGAAGCCGCCCGGCCCGTAGAGGGACTGGTCCATGGCGTCCCGCCAGCGGATCGACATCAGTTCACTCCGGGGTCAGGGTGCGTCACCGTGCCGACCCTACGGTCACCTTTGTGTGCCGGCTCGTGATCCCCGCTGGCTGTCGTACCGCTCATGCCTCCCGGAAGTAGTGCCCTTCGTCAAGGTCGGCGATGAGGCCGGGGCGGGTTGGGGTCCAGCCGAGCAGTTCGCGCGTGATCGCGGACGACGTCGGGTTGTCCATCTGCGCGAACGATCCGAGGAAGCCGAAGTAGTCGTCCGCCTCCTCGGGGCTGATGCTCCGGGCCGGGATGTCGAGGTTCCGGCCGATTGCCGTCGCGATCTGCCGGAAGGGGACTCCCTCGTCGGAGGCCCCGTGCAGGCGTGAGCCGGCCGGTGCCTTTTCGAGGGCGAGTCGGTAGAGCTCGGCCGCGTCGAGCGTGTGTACGGCCGGCCACCTGTTGGTGCCCTCGCCGACGTACGCGGCGTACCCGTGCCGGCGGGCGGAGGCGATGAGGACGGTGAGGAAACCGTTGTGGTCGAGCGAGCTGTGCACGGTGGGCGCGAGCCGGACGATGGAGGACCGCACGCCGCGCGCGGCGAGGCCGGCTACGAAATTCTCCGCGTCGATCCGGTAGCCGCCGCTCGGGAAGATGTCGTGTTCGGTGCCGCTGCGGCCGACGATGCCGCCCATCACGAGCATGGCCGTGCCGCCCGTGCCGACAAGGGGCTTGCCGGAGTCGGCCAGGGCGTCGGCGAGTGCGGTGAGGGCGTCCAGGTCGGCCGAGGCGGCGCCGGCCAGGTCGCCGTTGATCATGAGGTCGTGGCGGAACGCCAGGTGGATCACGCCGTCGGAGGCGGCGGCTTCCGCACGGAGCACGTCGATGTCGGACAGGTCCCCGCGGCGTGCTGTGGCGCCGAGTTTCTCGATGGCGGCGGACCTGTCGGAGCGGGCCAGGCCGACGACGTCGTGTCCGGCGGAGAGGAGTTCTGGCACGACTGCCGAGCCGACGTGGCCGGAGGCGCCTGTGACGAATACGCGCTTCAGGAACGTGAGCTGCGCAAGACGGGCTCACTGATGGCCGCGGTCACCGCCGCCCTGCGCGCCAAGGGCCTCGACGAGACCACTGCCACCCTTGCCACCGAGTCCGGCGGGACGGTTTTCCGGGTCGCGTACGCCCGCTGGGTCGCGTCCGACGCCGATGCCTCGCTCGCCGACCTGATCGCCGAGGTGGCCACCGAGCTGCGCGCGATCACGTCGTCTGAGGGAAGGCGTTGACAAGCCTCTCCCTGAGGCGGTGAAGGTTTTCACACAACCTGTTTGGGTTCTGCGGCGCGGGAGCATACTTGCGATCGACCGGTACCCCTTCTCGAGGACTGGATCGTCGCCATGAGCGCACCGCTGCGCCCGCGTCCGGCCGCCCAGCTTGGGCCAGCCGCACCGTGGGATCGCGCCGTCACCGGCACCTCCACCACATCCCGCCTGCTGACCGTCGGTGTCGTCGGCGCGGGCCGGGTCGGTGCCGTGCTGGGCGCCGCCCTCGCCGCCGCCGGGCACCGGGTGGCAGCCGTCACGGGTGACTCGGGGACCAGTCGCGCCCGGCTCGCCCTGCTGCTGCCCGAGGTGCCCCGCGGCCCGGTCGACACCGTCGCCCATGCCGCCACCGACCTGCTGGTGATCGCCGTGCCGGACGACGCGCTGGCCGGGGTGGTCGCCGACCTCGCCGAGCGGGGCGCGCTGCACCCGGGCCAGGTGGTCGCGCACACCTCCGGCGCGCACGGGCTGGCCGTGCTGGCCCCGGCCGCCGCTGTCGGCGCCCGCCCGCTCGCCCTGCACCCGGCGATGACCTTCACCGGTACGCCGGACGACCTGGCCCGGCTGGCAGGCATCTCCTACGGGGTGACCGCCCCGACCGAGCTGCGCCCGCTTGCCGCCCGACTGGTCGCCGACCTTGGTGGGGTGCCCGAGTGGGTGGCCGAGACGGACCGCCCGCTGTATCACGCCGCGCTCGCGCATGGCGCCAACCACCTGGTGACCCTGGTGAACGAGGCGGCCGACCGGCTGCGTGACGCCGGGGTGGCCCGGCCGGAGAAGGTGCTCGCCCCACTGCTGCGGGCCGCCCTGGAGAACGCGCTGCGGCTCGGTGACGACGCCCTGACCGGCCCGGTCTCCCGAGGCGACGCCGGCACTGTCGAGCGGCATCTGGCCCGGTTGGCGGCCACCGCACCGGAATCCGTAGCCGCCTACCTGGCGTTGGCCAGGCGTACCGCCGATCGGGCGATCGCCGCCGGCCGGCTGCGGCCGGTGGACGCGCAGTCGCTGCTGGGCGTACTGGCCGACAGTGATCGGGAGGTGGCGGCATGACGCAGCTTGTGCACACGCGGGCCGAGCTGGCCGAGGCGCGGGCCGCGCTGAAGGGCACTGTCGGCGTGGTGATGACCATGGGTGCCCTGCACGCGGGGCACGAGGAGTTGCTGCGTGCGGCCCGGGAACGGGCCGACCACGTGCTGGTGACCATCTTCGTGAACCCGCTGCAGTTCGGGCCGAACGAGGACTTCGACCGCTATCCCCGCACTCTCGACACCGACCTGGAGGTGTGCCGGCGGGCAGGGGCCGACCTGGTGCTCGCCCCGTCGGTGGTCGACATGTATCCGGACGGTCAGCCCCAGGTGCGTCTCGATCCGGGGCCGCTCGGCGCGGAGCTGGAGGGCGCCAGCCGTCCCGGCTTCTTCCACGGCGTGCTCACTGTGGTGCTCAAGCTGCTCCAGCTCACCCGGCCCGACCTGACGTTCTTCGGTGAGAAGGACTATCAGCAGCTCACCCTGGTCCGGCGGATGACGCGGGATCTGGACGTACCGGTCGAGGTGGTCGGCGTACCGACCGTGCGGGAGCCGGACGGCCTGGCGCTGTCCAGCCGCAACCGCTACCTGAGCGAGCCCGAGCGGGCAGCGGCGCTGAGCCTGTCCGCCGCGCTGCGGGCCGGTGCCCGGGCCGCCGACGACGGCCAGGACGCGGGGGCGGTGCTGACGGCCGCGCACGCCGCGTTCGGCGCCGGTACGCCTGGTGCTCAGCTCGACTACCTGGTGCTTACCGACCCCGAGCTGGAGCCAGGGCCGGTGTCCGGGCCGGCGCGGCTGGTGATCGCCGCCTGGGTGGGCAGCACCCGGTTGATCGACAACGCGGCCGTCCACCTCGCCCCTCGCCCCTGACCCCGGCCGCACCTCTCCACCACCTTTCGAAAGGCCAGCCCCGATGCTGCGGACCATGCTCAAGTCGAAGATCCACCGGGCCACTGTGACCCAGGCGGACCTGCACTACGTCGGCTCGGTGACGGTGGACGAGGACCTGCTCGACGCCGCCGACCTGCTCCCCGGCGAGCAGGTCGCGATCGTGGACATCACAAACGGCGCCCGGCTGGAGACGTACGTGATCCCGGGTGAGCGGGGCAGCGGCGTGATCGGCATCAACGGTGCCGCAGCCCACCTGGTGCACCCCGGTGACCTGGTCATCCTGATTTCGTACGGGCAGATGGACGACGCCGAGGCACGGTCGTACCGGCCGCGGGTCGTGCACGTGGACGCCCACAACCGGGTGATCGAGTTGGGTGCCGACCCGGCGGCGGCGGCCCCGGGAACGGGGGGCGACCCGGTGCCCAGCCCGCTTGCCGTGTCCGGAGTCTGATCGCGCGCGACGATTCCGGTCTGTCACCAGAAGGTCATTTCCGGTTACCCTTGGCACGCCGTCGGAAGCTGGTCGGTGGCTGGGGGAGGCCGCGATGCGCCGTGCCATGACGACCGTGCTCGCCACTGCCGTCACGGCAGTGCTGCTGGTCGGCTGCGGCGCGTCCGGTGACCTGGACGGCGACCTGACCGACGACTGGGCGGCGTTGCCGCCGGCCACGGCGTTCACGCCGGCCGCTGGTGTGTGCCAGGCCGCCGATTTCACCGAGGTGGTCGCGCTGGCCAGCTACCAGCCCATCGACTGCGCCGGCCCGCACCGGGTGGAGACCGCGCACGTGGGGGCGTTTCCGGCAGAGCGGGCCACGGTCCCGGCCAACGGGTCGACGGAGCTGCGCGGCGCGTTCGCCGAGTGCGACACCCGGGCCTCCGCGTACGTGGGCGACGACTGGCGGGCTGGACGGCTGCGGTTGTCGGTGGCGCTGCCGTCCGGGCCGGGTTGGGCGGCCGGCTCCCGCTGGTTCCGGTGTGACCTGACCGAGTTGACCACGGTGGAGGCGGCGGCCACTGTCGTGGTCCGGTCGGGCAGTCTGCGGGACGCGCTGAAGGCGCCCTCCGGGCTGCGGTTGGGCTGCCAGCAGACCCGTGGCGGGGCGGGCAGAGGTGTGCAGACGCTCGTCCCTGTGGAGTGCGGCAAACAGCACGATGCCGAGTTCGTCGGGGTGTGGCGTGCGCCGGACCGGCCGTACCCGACCCGGGACGCCGACTGGGTGCCGCTCTACGACGGTTGCCGCAGCGTCCTCGGCCGGTACGTCGGCGTGCCGAACGACGCCGACCTGCGGTACCGCAGTGGCGTGGTGGTGCGCCCACCGGGTGCGGGCCGTTGGCGGGTCGGTGACCGAGGTGTCCGCTGCTACCTGTGGCTCAGCGACCGTACGGTGACCGCCTCACTGCGCGGCGCGGGCGTCGCCGGCCTGCCGGTCAGGACGAAGTGACGAGCGGACGCTGGATCGACGCGGTGAGGTGACCGCCGGACGGGGTAGCCCAAACCACTTGTCCCGCCCCCGTCGCCCCCGGACGAGGATGGTTCGGGTTGACTGGGGGGATGGATTTCCCGACCGTCGATCTGCCGGCCCTGCCTCCTTTGCTTGCCGCGCCCGCGCCCGGCTGGGTGGAGACCACCGACGTGATCGTGGTGGGTTCCGGGGTGGCCGGGTTGACAGCCGCGCTGCATCTGCGCGAGGCGGGTCTGCACGTCACGGTCGTGACCAAGGTCAACATCGATGACGGTTCGACGCGGTGGGCGCAGGGTGGCATCGCGGCGGTGCTCGATCCGGCCGACACGCCGGCGGCGCACGCCCGGGACACCGAGATCGCCGGGGTGGGGCTCTGCGACCCGGCGGCGGTCCGGGCACTTGTCGAGGAGGGGCCGACCCGGCTGCGGGAGCTGATGCGCATCGGCGCCGAGTTCGACCGCCACCCCGACGGCTCGCTGATGCTGACCCGTGAGGGTGGGCACCGGGCGGACCGGATCGTGCACGCCGGTGGCGATGCGACGGGAGCCGAGGTGCAGCGGGCGTTGCACGCGGCGGTGCAGCGCGACCCGTGGATCCGCCTGGTGGAGCACGCACTGGTGCTGGACCTGCTGCGGGCGCCCGGCGACGGCCCGGACGGCCTCGGCCCGGCCTGTGGGATCACCCTGCACGTGCTTGGCGAGGGCAGCGAGGACGGCGTCGGCGCGCTGCTGGCCCGGGCGGTGGTGCTCGCCACCGGCGGCATGGGGCAGGTCTTCGCGGCCACCACCAACCCGGCCGTGTCCACGGGCGACGGGGTGGCGTTGGCGATGCGGGCCGGCGCGGCGGTCACCGACATCGAGTTCGTCCAGTTCCACCCGACGGCCCTGATCACTCCGCCCGGGGCGGGTGTGCCCGGTGCCGGCCACGCGCAGCAGCCGCTGGTCTCCGAGGCGCTGCGCGGCGAGGGCGCGCACCTTGTGGACTCCGACGGCAAGCGGTTCATGGTGGGCCAGCACGAGCTGGCCGAGCTGGCTCCCCGCGACGTCGTGGCCAAGGGCATCCACCGGGTGCTGCTCGCCAGCGGCGCCGACCATGTCTTCCTCGACGCCCGGCACCTGGGCGGGGCTTTCCTGGCCAGCCGGTTCCCGACCATCGTGGCGTCCTGCCTGGCGATCGGCGTGGACCCGGCCACCGACCTGATCCCGGTCGCGCCTGCCGCGCACTACGCCTCCGGCGGCGTCCGCACGGACCTGCGCGGCCGCACCTCCATCCCCGGCCTGTACGCCTGCGGCGAGGTCGCCTGCACTGGTGTGCACGGTGCGAACCGGCTGGCCAGCAACTCGCTGCTGGAAGGGCTGGTCTTCTCCCGGCGGATCGCCGACGACATCGCCGCCGGACTGCCCGAGCAGGCGCAACCGGCGAACGTCGGCGCGTGGCGCGGCAGCTCGGGCTGGCTGCTGCCGGCCCAGGCGACACCGGACCTGCAACGGGCCATGACACGGGGTGCCGGGGTGCTCCGTTCGGCCGCGACGCTGGCCGGCACTGCGGGGACGCTCACCGAGCTGGGCACCGCCCGCGGTCGGCCGAGGACCGCCGACTGGGAGGCGACGAATCTGCTCACTGTGGCGTCGGCGCTGGTGGCCGCCGCGTACGCGCGCCCCGAGACGCGGGGATGTCACTGGCGGGAGGACTTCCCGACTGTCGACGAGCGGTGGCTGGGCCACCTGGTCGGCTCGGTCGGGAGGCAGGGCGGGTTGACGCAGCAATGGGAGGGACGTTCATGACGGAGTCGACGCAGGCGGCGTTGCGGGCGGCCGGACTGGATCCGGCGCAGGTGCGGCGGGTGATCGAGAACGCGCTGGTGGAGGATCTGGGACCGGATTTCCTCGACGTCACGAGCGTGGCGACCATCCCGGCGGAACAGAGCGACACGGCCGACCTGGTGGCCCGAGCGGACGGTGTGCTGGCCGGGCTGGCCGTGGCCACCGCGGTGTTCGAGCTGGTGGGCGAGGTGAGCGGCTTCGGGCGTACCGTCGAGGTGTCGGAGCTGGCCCGCGACGGTGAGCGGGTGGCGCGCGGCGACGTGCTGGCGACGGTGACCGGTCCGACCCGGCTGCTGTTGACGGCCGAGCGGACGGCGCTCAACCTGCTCTGCCGGATGTCCGGGGTGGCCACCCACACCCGCGCCTGGGCGGACGCCCTGGCCGGCACGAAGGCGATGGTCCTGGACACCCGCAAGACGACGCCGGGCCTGCGGGCGCTGGAGAAGTACGCGGTGCGGGCCGGCGGGGGCACCAACAAGCGGATGGGCCTCTACGACGTCGCCATGATCAAGGACAACCACAAGCTGGCAGCCGGAAGCATCACCGCGGCATACCGGCGGGTGCGGGAGGCGTTCCCGGAGGTTCCGGTGCAGGTCGAGGTGACCACCGTCGCCGAGGCTGTGGAGGCGGTGGAGGCCGGCGCGGACTTCCTGCTCTGCGACAACATGACGCCGGAGGTGCTGGCCGAGGCGGTGGCCGCCGTGGGTGACCGGGCGGAGTTGGAGGCCACCGGCGGGCTCACTCTGGAGGTGGCTGGCCGGTACGCGGCCACCGGCGTGGACTTCCTGTCGGTGGGTGCGCTCACCCATTCGTCGCCGATCCTGGACATCGCGCTGGACCTGCGCTCCGAGTAGTTGTCTAGGCTGCGTGCGTGCTGCTCTGCATCGACATCGGAAACACCAACACTGTGCTGGCGACCTTCGACGGTGACAAGCTGGTGCATTCCTGGCGGATCAAGACCGACGCCCGCTCGACGGCGGACGAGTTGGGCCTGAAGTTCCGGGGCCTGCTCGCCGGGGACAACGTCGAGATCACCGGCGTGGCCGCCTGCTCCACCGTGCCGGCTGCGCTGCGGTCGCTGCGGACCATGCTCGGCCGCTACTACGCCGACCTGCCGAGCGTGATCGTCGAGCCCGGCGTGCGGACCGGGGTGCAGTTGGCGATCGACAACCCGAAGGAGGTGGGCGCCGACCGGGTGGTGAACACCCTTGCCGCGTACACCCTCTACGGCGGGCCGTCGATCGTCGTGGACTTCGGTACGACCACCAACTTCGACGTGATCAGCGGTCGGGGCGAGTTCCTCGGTGGGGCGTTCGCCCCGGGCATCGAGATCTCCTTCGACGCGCTGGCCGCCCGGGCCGCCCAGCTACGCAAGGTAGAGGCGACAAAGCCCCGCTCGGTGATCGGCAAGAACACCGTGGAGTGCCTCCAGTCCGGCCTGTACTTCGGCTTCGCCGGGCAGGTGGACCGGATCGTCGAGCGGATGACCGAGGAGTTGGGTGAGGTGAAGGCCGTGATCGCCACCGGTGGCCTCGCCTCCCTGGTGATCAACGAGTGCCGCAGCATCACCCACCACGAGCCGATGATCACGCTGATCGGCCTGCGGATGGTCTACGACCGCAACCTCTGACGCCGCCGGAGGTCAGCGCCGCCGGGCGCGCAGGACGATCGTGCGGTACGGCAGGTCGACGGTCGCGCGGCCGGCCAGGTCCGGATGGGTGGCGAAGAGGGCTCGCAGCTCCTCGTCGATCGCCGCCCGCTGTTCCGCCGGGGCGGTGAGCCAGTACGAGCGGGTGTGCAGCATGGCGACCATCTCGTCCGGCGTGAGCGTGGCGCGGTGGGTGAACTCGCCCAGCTCGATCGCTCCGAAATCGGAGCCGAAGTCGGTGTACTTCTCCATCACGTCGCCGGCGTTGTCCCCCAGGCGGGCGATCCGTCCCAGTTCGGCGACCCAGCCCACCTGATCGTCCCGAAGGTTCCAGATGGGGGCGAACGTCCCGCCGGGCCGCAGCACCCGCGCGATCTCGGCGTGCGCCCGCTTTCTGTCGAACCAGTGGTACGCCTGCCCCACCACCACGGCGTCGGCGGATCCGTCGGGCAGCGGCACCGACTCGGCGCCGCCGGCCAGCGCGGTGCTGCCCGGGGTGGCGGCGTCCAGCCGGGCGCGCATCTCCGGGTCCGGCTCCACAGGCGTCACCCGGTGGCCGAGTGCGAGCACACCGCGAGTGAGGATGCCGGTTCCCGCACCCAGATCGACGACCCGGGCGGAGTCCTCGAGTCCGTCCAGCGCCCACCGCACGGCTTCGATCGGATAGCGGGGCCGGAACCGGTCATAGTCGGCTGCGGCCATACCGAACGAGAGTGCCTGAGTGTGATCCGCCATGGCGGGCAGGTTATCCGTTAACGGGCACCTGAGCGCTTGAGTACGCTCGGGCCTGACCCCCCGTAGTCTTCGTGACGAGGAAGCGTGCCGTGAGCGAGCAGAACGCCGTGCCAGTGGACCCCGCCGACGACCTTCCGGAGCAGCTGAAGGTCCGCCGGGAGAAGCGGGACCGGATGCTCGCCGAGGGCGTCGAGCCGTACCCCATCGGTTTTCCCCGCACCAGCACGCTCGCCGAGATCCGCGCCAAGTACGCCGACCTGGCGACCGACACCGCGACCGGCGACCAGGCTTCCGTCACCGGCCGGGTGATCTTCGTACGCAACACCGGCAAGCTCTGCTTCGCCACCCTGCGCGACGGTGACGGCACCGAGTTGCAGGCGATGCTCTCCCTGGACCGGGTCGGGCCGGAGCGGCTGGAGGCGTGGAAGCGCCTGGTCGACCTCGGTGACCACGTCGGCGTGACCGGTGAGGTGATCACCAGCCGCCGGGGCGAGCTGTCCGTGCTGGCCGACAGCTGGGAAATGACCGCCAAGGCCCTGCGCCCGCTGCCGGTGGCGCACAAGCCACTCTCCGAGGAGGCGCGGGTCCGGCAGCGTTACGTCGACCTGATCGTCCGGCCGCAGGCCCGGCAGATGGTCCGCACCCGTGCCGCAGCCGTACGCAGCCTCCGCGATTCACTGCACGGGCAGGGTTTCATCGAGGTGGAAACTCCGATGCTGCAACTGTTGCATGGCGGAGCGGCGGCCCGACCTTTCGTGACCCACAGCAATGCGTTGAGCACCGATCTGTATCTGCGAATCGCCCCGGAACTGTTTCTCAAGCGCGCAGTGGTCGGCGGCGTCGACCGCGTCTTCGAGATCAACCGTAACTTCCGTAATGAGGGTGTCGACTCTTCGCACTCGCCGGAGTTCGCGATGCTGGAGACGTACGAGGCGTACGGCGACTACGACACGATGGCCGAGTTGACGCGTAATCTCGTGCAGCAGGCGGCGATCGCGGTCGGCGGCTCGACGGTGGTGACCCATGCCGACGGACGCGAGTTCGACCTCGGCGGGGAGTGGCGCTCGGTGACACTGTTCGGAGTCCTTTCCGAAGCGCTCGGCGAGGAGGTCACGGTCCGCACCGAACGCTCCCGCCTCGTGGAGTACGCCGACAAGGTGGGATTGGCCGTGGACCCGAAGTGGGGTCCGGGCAAGCTGGCCGAGGAACTGTTCGAGGAACTGGTCGTCCCTGGCCTTCAGGCACCCACCTTCGTGCGGGACTACCCGGAGGAGACCAGCCCGCTGACCCGGGCGCACCGCAGCGAGCCGGGCCTGGCGGAGAAGTGGGACCTTTACGTGCTCGGCTTCGAGCTGGGCACCGCGTACTCCGAGCTTGTCGACCCGGTGGTGCAGCGCGAACGGCTGCTGGCCCAGGCGCAGCTCGCCGCCCGCGGCGACGACGAGGCGATGCGTCTCGACGAGGACTTTCTCCGGGCGATGGAGTACGGAATGCCGCCAGCGGGCGGTATGGGAATGGGAATCGACAGGCTGTTGATGGCCCTGACCGGCCTCGGAATTCGGGAAACCATCCTCTTCCCGTTGGTGCGCCCCGAGTAGTCTCGGCTGGCTCTCAGCGTGCCGTAACCGCATCCTATTGACGGGCCAAGCGGCGCACGGGTTATTGTGCTCTCGTTAGCAGGACGACCCTGCTCGAAAGGAATGTGGGACGTGGCCAAGCAAATCATTCACAAGCTGGTCGATGACCTGGACGGCGGGGACGCTGACGAGACCGTCAAGTTCGCGCTCGACGGCGTTCAGTACGAGATCGACCTGTCCGGTGCCAACGCCGCGAAATTGCGCGACGTATTCGCGCCGTACGTGGGTGCCGGCACCAAGGTGGGTCGCGGTGGCGTGGTCATCGGCGGTCGGGCTGCCCGCGGCAGGGGTGGCGCAACCGCTGACCGGGAGCAGAACAAGGCAATCCGGGAGTGGGCCAAGAAGGCCGGCAAGGACATCTCGGATCGGGGTCGTATCCCGCAGGAGATCGTCGACGAGTACCACGCCAAGCGCTGACCCGTTCAGCAATCGGTGGCCGCTGGCCGCCGCAGGGCGACACCGACGCCGGGCCGGAGATTCTCCGGGCCGGCGTCGCCGTATCCGCGGGCGGGCGGCGGTATCCCTCGGTCGGGCGGCGCGATGTCCCTGAGACCGGGAAGCTTTCGGGCCGGGCCGGCGTTGTCCACAGCCGGTGGAGAAGATATCCACAGCCTGTGGACGACCCCCCGCAGGGCCGCGCGCGGCGTTCGTCGCCGGCGCCGGCCCGCCCTCCACGGGCCCCGGAGACCCTCCGAGGGCCGGGAGAAGGCTTCCGTCGCGCCGGTCGGATTTCGCTCTGCGCGTAGCGACAGGGGTACCGGAACACCTCCTGAGCGCGCACGGTTGTGCAAAACGACGTGGAACTGACCCAGACCAGAGACACACGACCTCAGCTGAGTCGGTCAGCGACGATAGAGTAAGGAGGCACGGACGCCCGTCCTGGACGTTCGCGCACCGGCCCCGCCAAGATCTTGACCATCAAGGCGCACGGCACGTGAGGAGCACGAGGGCATGTTCGAGCGGTTCACCGACCGAGCGCGACGGGTTGTCGTCCTGGCCCAAGAAGAGGCCCGGATGCTCAACCACAACTACATCGGTACGGAACACATCCTGCTGGGCCTGATCCACGAAGGTGAAGGCGTGGCAGCCAAGGCCCTGGAGAGCCTCGGCATCTCCCTGGAGGGCGTCCGTCAGCAGGTCGAGGAGATCATCGGCCAGGGTCAGCAGGCGCCGAGCGGGCACATCCCGTTCACGCCGCGGGCCAAGAAGGTGCTGGAGCTGTCGCTGCGCGAGGCGCTTCAGCTGGGGCACAACTACATCGGCACTGAGCACATCCTGCTCGGGCTGATCCGTGAGGGCGAGGGCGTCGCCGCCCAGGTGCTGGTGAAGCTCGGCGCCGACCTCAACCGGGTCCGCCAGCAGGTGATCCAGCTGCTGTCGGGCTACCAGGGCAAGGAGCCGGCTGCCGCTGGCGCCGCGCCGGGTGAGGCCGCGCCGTCGACCAGCCTGGTGCTGGACCAGTTCGGCCGTAACCTGACCCAGGCCGCCCGGGAGGGCAAGCTCGACCCGGTTATCGGGCGCGAGAAGGAAATCGAGCGGGTCATGCAGGTGCTGTCCCGCCGCACCAAGAACAACCCGGTCCTGATCGGTGAGCCCGGCGTCGGCAAGACCGCCGTGGTGGAGGGCCTGTCTCAGAAGATCATCAAGGGCGAGGTGCCCGAGACTCTGAAGGACAAGCAGCTCTACACGCTCGACCTCGGTGCGCTGGTCGCCGGTTCCCGCTACCGCGGTGACTTCGAGGAGCGCCTCAAGAAGGTGCTCAAGGAGATCCGCACGCGCGGCGACATCATCCTGTTCATCGACGAGATCCACACCCTGGTGGGTGCGGGTGCCGCCGAGGGCGCGATCGACGCGGCGAGCATCCTCAAGCCGATGCTGGCCCGTGGTGAGCTGCAGACCATCGGCGCCACGACGCTTGACGAATACCGCAAGCACCTGGAGAAGGACGCCGCGCTTGAGCGTCGTTTCCAGCCGATCCAGGTGGGTGAGCCGTCGCTGGCGCACACCATCGAGATCCTCAAGGGCCTGCGCGACCGCTACGAGGCGCACCACCGCGTCAGCATCACCGACGCCGCCCTCGTGGCCGCCGCCACCCTGGCCGATAGGTACATCTCCGACCGCTTCCTTCCGGACAAGGCGATCGACCTGATCGACGAGGCCGGCGCCCGGATGCGGATCCGTCGGATGACCGCGCCGCCAGACCTGCGTGACTTCGACGAGCGCATCGCCCAGGTGCGTCGCGACAAGGAGTCCGCGATCGACGCGCAGGACTTCGAGCGCGCCGCCCAGCTGCGTGACAAGGAGAAGCAGCTCCTCGGTCAGAAGGCGCAGCGGGAGAAGGAGTGGAAGGCCGGTGACCTGGACGTCGTCAGCGAGGTTGACGACGAGCAGATCGCCGAGGTGCTCGGCAACTGGACCGGCATCCCGGTCTACAAGCTGACCGAGGAGGAGACCTCGCGCCTGCTGCGCATGGAGGACGAGCTGCACAAGCGCGTCATCGGCCAGGAGGACGCGGTCAAGGCCGTCTCGAAGGCGATCCGGCGTACCCGGGCCGGCCTGAAGGACCCGAAGCGCCCGTCGGGCTCGTTCATCTTCGCCGGCCCGTCCGGTGTCGGTAAGACCGAGCTGTCCAAGGCGCTGGCCGAGTTCCTCTTCGGCAGCGAGGACGCCCTCATCCAGCTGGACATGTCCGAGTTCCACGACCGGTACACGGTCTCTCGGCTGGTGGGTGCCCCTCCCGGCTACGTCGGCTACGACGAGGGCGGGCAGCTGACCGAGAAGGTGCGGCGTCGGCCGTTCTCGGTGGTCCTGTTCGACGAGATCGAGAAGGCCCACCCGGACGTGTTCAACACGCTCCTGCAGATCCTGGAAGACGGTCGGCTCACCGACGGTCAGGGTCGGATCGTGGACTTCAAGAACACGGTCATCATCCTGACCACCAACCTGGGCACCCGTGACGTGGCGAAGGCCGTGTCGCTGGGCTTCCAGCAGTCGGAGGACTCCGAGTCGACCTACGACCGGATGAAGCAGAAGGTCAACGACGAGCTCAAGCAGCACTTCCGGCCTGAGTTCCTCAACCGGATCGACGACACCATCGTCTTCCACCAGCTGCGTCAGACCGAGATCCTCTCGATCGTGGACATCATGATCCGGCGGATCGAGAACCAGCTGCACAACAAGGACATGGGTCTGGAGCTGACCGACAACGCCAAGAAGTACCTGGCCGCGAAGGGCTTCGACCCGGTGCTCGGTGCCCGTCCGCTTCGTCGCACGATCCAGCGCGACATCGAGGACAACCTCTCCGAGCGCATCCTGTTCAACGAGCTGACCCCCGGTCAGATCGTGGTGGTCGACTGCGAAGGCGACCCGAACGACATCGACAAGTCCAAGCTCGTCTTCCGGGGCGCGGAGAAGCCGGTCGAGGTTCCGGACGCCGTGCCGGCCGACCTCGGTGGCACCGCCGCCGCAGGCGCGGACGAGTAGTAGAACCAGCAGCAAGGGGCGGGGCCCCGGTGGCGAAAGCCACCGGGGCCCCGCCTTTTCCGTACCCCCACGAGCCACACCTCGCAAACCCGGCGCCACCACCGGTCTGCCGCCCGCGCCTCTGCCCGGCTGTCGCGTCCTCAAGATCGCGCAACATCCTGGATCTAGTGGTATCCGGGCAGATCGAGGCCACCACACCCAGGATCGAGCACGAACTTCGGCGCGGGGCGCGAGGCGCGGGGCAGCGCGGGGCGGTCAGAGGTACGAGGTGCAGGGTCAGGAGCGCGCGAGGTGGTCAGGTGACGATCGGGGTGGTCGGGAGGGGTGGGCCGTCGCCGACGAGGCGGAAGGAGTCCGCGTCGACCGGTTCGACAAGTCCGTCCTGCACGAGTCCGGCCAGGGCGCGGGCGCGCTGCACGTCGTCGGTCCAGACCTGGTCCAGGCGCTGGTGCGGTACCGGCCCGGTGGCCTCCCGGAGCACCCCGAGCAGCAGTCCGCGTACCTGCCTGTCGGTGCCCGCGTACCGCTGGGGGCGGCGGGTTGGCCCGGCCGGTTGCTCCTGCCCGGAGGCACGCCACGCGCAGATCGACTCGACAGGGCAGGCCGGGCAGCGCGGCGACCGGGCGGTGCAGATCACCGCGCCCAGCTCCATGAACGCGGCGCTGGCGAGGGCCGCCGCGGCAGGCTCCGCTGGCAGCAGCTCCTCGGTGGCGACCAGGTCGGCCGGGCGGGTGACCGGTCCGGCGTCCGGTTCGCCGGCAACGGCCCGGCAGACCACCCGCCGTACGTTGGTGTCGACAACCGGATGCCGTTGGCCGTACGCGAAGGCGGCGACGGCCCGCGCCGTGTACGTGCCCACGCCGGGCAGCGCCAGCAGTTGGTCCAGTCGGTCCGGCACCTGGCCGCCGTGCCGCTCCACGATCGCGACCGCGCATTCCCGCAGCCGTACGGCCCGACGGGGGTAGCCGAGGCGTCCCCACATCCGGATGGCCTCGGCCGGTGTGTCCGCAGCGAGCGCGGCGGGCTCCGGCCAGCGGGCCAGCCAGGCGTGCCAGGCCGGCACGACACGGACCACCGGGGTCTGCTGGAGCATCACCTCGCTGACGAGGATGGCCCACGGGGTGACGTCGGCGTGGCGCCACGGCAGGTCACGGGCGTGCTGCTGGAACCATCGGCTGACCAGAGCGGCGAAATCGGGTTGAGTCATGGCGCCGTCGATGATGTCACGCGATGTATTCCCGCTGGATGGGCGGCTTGGGCGGGGTGTCGTCGAGGCGGCGGGCGGATCGGGCAGAATGCGCGGATGAACGAGCTCGCGATCACCGTCATCGGCCGGGACCGGCCTGGCATCGTGGCCGACGTCGCCGAGGTCCTGGCCCGTCTGGGCGCGAACCTCACCGACAGCACGATGACCCGGCTTCGGGGGCATTTCGCGATGACCCTCATCTGCACCGGGCCGGCCGCCGCCGAGGTCGAGGCGGCGTTGGTGGCGCTGACCGCCGAGGGCCAGCTGCTGGCGACCGTACGCGCTGTCACGCCCGACGCCGAGGTCGCACCGGTGGGGGAGCCGCACGTGATGGCGGTGCACGGGTCGGACCGGATGGGCATCGTCGCGGCCATGACCCGGGTGCTTGTGGACGCCGGTGGCAACGTCACGGATCTGAGCACCCGGTTGGCGGGTTCGCTCTACGTGGTGCTGGCTGAGGTCGAGCTGCCGGCTGGTGTCGCCGACACGCTTGTCGAGCGGCTGCAACGGACGGCCGTCGAGTTGGGCGTGGAGGTCACGCTCCGGCCGGCGGACCCGGACCTGTTGTGAGCGGCGAGCAGGGGCCGGTCACCGGCCCGGACGTCGACGAGGCGTACGCCGGCCTTGGTGGTTGGACACCGGAGTCGTTGGCGGTGCCGGGTGAGGTGCGGGCCGTGGTGTCCGCGCCGCACCCGGTGTTGAGCCAGGCCGGGGGTGAAGTCGATCCGACGGCCGAGGAGACCGTCCGGTTGGCCGCCGACCTGGTCGCCACGATGCGGGTCTCGCCGGGCTGTGTGGGCCTGGCGGCGCCGCAGGTGGGTGTGGGTGCCCGGGTGTTCGCCGTCGATGTGACGGGGCATCCGAAGGCGGTCACCGTGCACGGCACGTTCGTGCTCTGCAACGCCCGGGTCGTCGAGGCGACCCGGTGGAAGGCGGGCCGGGAGGGGTGCATGTCGGTGCCCGACCTGACCGGGGACGTGAAGCGGGCCAGTCGACTGGTCGTGGAGGGTGAGCTGCCGGGCAGCGGCGCGGCGGTGCGGTTGGTGACGGACGGTTTCGAGGCGCGGGCGTTGCAGCACGAGATCGACCACTGCGCGGGTCTGCTCTTCCTGGACCGGGTGGCTGGTGCGCATGCCGTCTACCAGCGAAAGGTCTACCTCTGAGCGGGACGTCGGAGACCGGGGTGTCCGTCCCTAGTGGAGTGTCCGTGGGTCGTCGGGATGACGTTCCGGCGCGTCGCGTCGGGCTGGTGGGCGCGGCGCGGCTACGGTGGGGGGCATCATGCGTCTGACGGTCGGCCCCCTGCCACCCGCCGTGTACTGGCGGCGTCGCGCCGTCGTACTCGGAGCGGGGCTTCTCTTCCTGATTGTCCTGCTCTATTCCTGCACCGGCTCGGGTCGCTCCGGCGGTCGACAACCGGAGGCGGGGGCGACCCCGACGTCGACAGCGAGCCCGTCGGCCGAGAGTCCAGGGCCGGCCGGTCCGGTGCTGACCCCGCAGACGGGGGTGCCGCCGGCGTCCGGGTCGGCCGCTCCGGAGGCCACGCAGCCGACCCCCGAGATCACCAGCAACAACCCGCCACCGAACTCGGGCGGGTCGTCGGACGACGGCACCTGCACGGACGCGGAGATTAGCGTGAGCTCGGTGGTGCGGTCGACCTCGGTGCAGCGCGGAACGGTCGTCGATCTCCAGCTGAAGATCAAGAACACGTCGGACCGGACGTGCAGCCGCAACGTCGGTGCCGACCTTCAGGAGATCTTCATCAAGTCCGGTGCCGAGAAGGTGTGGTCGTCGGACACCTGCGGCAAGGCGCAGGGGTCGGACGTGCAGTCCTTCACGCCCGGGTTCGAGCGTTCCTACCAGGTGGGTTGGAACGGGCGGGACACCACCAGGTGCGACGGCAGCGGGCTGGCCGCCGGGCCATTCCCGCCGGTCGGGACGTACCAGGTGTTCGCCAGGGTCGGCACCAAGCTCAGCGCACCTGTGAAGCTCACCATCACCGGCTGAGCCGGATCAGACGTACCGCTCCAGGATGGACGCCTCGGCGAGCCGGGACAGGCCTTCGCGGACGCCCCGGGCGCGGGCGTCGCCCACGCCTTCGACGGCCTGCAGGTCCTCCACGGTGGCACCCAGCAGCCGCTGGAGGCTGCCGAAGTGCAGCACCAGGCGGTCGACCACGGCCACCGGCAGGCGGGGCACCTTGGCCAGCAACCGGAAGCCACGCGGGCTGACGGCGGCGTCCAGCGCGTCCGAGGCGGCCGGATAGCCGATCGCCTTGGCGACCGACACCAGATCGATAAGCTCGGTGGCGCCGAGCAGATCCAACTCGACAAGCGCCTCGTCCAGCGTGCGGGACTTGCGGCCGACGGGCAGGTAGTCCCTGATGACGAGCGTCCGGTCGGCGTCCACGCCTGCCATCAGCTCGTCGAGCTGGAGTGCGAGCAGGCGGCCGTCGGTGCCCAGCTCGACCACGTAGCCGGCGATCTCGTCGGCGATCCGGCGAACCATCTCCAGTCGCTGCACCACAGCCACCGCGTCCCGCACGGTGACCAGGTCCTCGATTTCGAGCGCGGACAGGGTGCCGGAGACCTCGTCCAGCCGAAGCTTGTAGCGCTCCAGGGTGGCAAGCGCCTGGTTGGCCCGGGACAGGATCGCCGCCGAGTCGTCGAGCACGTGCCGCTGACCGTTGACGTAGAGGCTGATGATCCGCATCGACTGGCTTACCGAGATGACCGGGTAGCCGGTCTGCCGCGCGACCCGCTCCGCGGTGCGGTGCCGGGTGCCCGACTCCTCGGTGGGGATGGACGGGTCGGGCATCAGGTGCACGGCCGCCCGGACGATGCGTGTGCCGTCGCTGGAGAGCACCACGGCACCGTCCATCTTGCACAGCTCGCGGACCCGGGTCGCGGAGAACTCCACGTCAAGCGGGAAGCCGCCGGTGCAGAGACCCTCGACGACCTTGTCGTAACCGAGCACGATGAGCGCGCCCGTACGCCCGCGCAGGATGCGCTCCAGCCCGTCCCGCAGCGCGGTGCCGGGTGCCATCAGAGCGAGGTTGGCGCGCAGCGGATCCCCGGCGCCCCCGGCAGCGGCGGACACGCTCACGCTGATCGGGCGGGCTGGTGAGCCCATGGCGCCGGTGCGGGCCTGGGGCGGTGGCCCGGCAGGCTTGGTGGTATCGCGGTCGATCGGCACGGGCACAGTCTACGGACTGCCGTGCGGTGGGTGCTGTCGTGGTTACTGTGATGTGTCACGATGCTGCCCCTTCCACGCATTTCCGCTTGCACCGTCCCTGTCCGATATAGCCGTCCGCGCCGACACGGTCTGTCACTCGGCGGACGCGCGGGCCGCGTGGTGCAGCGCCGAGCGCACGTCAGTGACCTCGGTCACGCGCATCTGCTCGGGCCCGGCGCCGGTGCTGGCCGGGCCGCAACCTGGCGGCACCAGGGCGACCTTGAACCCGAGCCGCGCCGCCTCGGCCAGCCGGCGCGGCACCGCCCCCACCCGGCGCACCTCGCCGGTCAGGCCCACCTCGCCGATCGCCACGAGGTGCGGCGCGATGGCCAGGTTGAGCCCACCGGACGCCACAGCCAACGCGATGGCCAGGTCGGCCGCCGGCTCCACCACCCGGATGCCGCCGACGGTGGCCGCGAAGACCTCCCTGTCGTGCAGCGTCAACCGCTCGGTGCGCCGTTGCAGCACCGCTAGCACCATGGCCAGGCGGGCCGAGTCGAGGCCGGAGACCGTACGACGGGGCGAGCCGGCCACCGTCGCGCCGATCAGTGCCTGCACCTCGGTGACAAGCGCCCGCCGCCCTTCCATGGCCACTGTGACGCAGGTGCCGGGGACGGGCTCCGAGTAGCGGGTCAGGAACAGGCCGGAAGGGTCGGCAAGGCTGCTGATGCCGCCCTCGTGCATCTCGAAGCAGCCGACCTCGTCGGCAGCACCGAATCGGTTCTTGACGCCGCGCACCAGCCGCAGCGAGGAGTGCTTGTCGCCCTCGAAGTGCAGCACCACGTCGACAAGGTGCTCCAGCACCCGCGGCCCGGCGACCTGGCCGTCCTTGGTGACGTGGCCGACCAGCACCGTGGCGATGCCCCGCTCCTTGGCGACCGAGACCAGCGCGGCGGTGACAGCGCGGACCTGCGTCACCCCACCGGGCACGCCCTCGGTGCCGGTGGTGGAGATGGTCTGCACCGAGTCGAGCACCAGCAGGCCCGGTTTGACCGCGTCGAGGTGCCCGAGCACCGAGGCCAGGTCACTCTCAGCCGCCAGGTAGAGCTGGTCGTGCAGGGTGCCCATCCGCTCGGCGCGCAGCCGCACCTGACTGACCGACTCCTCGCCGCTGACCACGAGCGAGGGGCTGCCGGAGCCGACCGCCCACTGCTGCGCCACATCGAGCAGGAGGGTCGACTTGCCCACGCCGGGCTCCCCGGCGAGCAGCACCACCGCGCCGGGGACCAGGCCGCCGCCGAGCACCCTGTCGAGCTCGCTCACGCCGGTGGGCCGGGCGCGGGCAGGGGCGGCGCTGATTGTCGCGATCGGCCGGGCCGGCTCGGCCGGTAGCCGGGAGCTGACCACCCGGCCGGAGACGGTCGGGCCGGTCACCGTGGACTCGACCACCGAGCCCCACTCGCCGCATTCCGGGCAGCGTCCCACCCACTTGGGGGGCTGGTGCCCGCAGGCGTCGCACTCGTACGCCGGGCGCGGCTCGCGGGCGGCGGACCGACCGCGGGCGGCACCTGCCGTGCCGCCGCGCGGTGGGGTCGATCGGGAGGTGGTCACATCAGGACGCTAGCCGCCCGGTGCGACGAAAACACCCCGGCGTGGTGGTTCCCACGCCGGGGTGTTCGTCGATGTCAAGCCGGGTCACTCGTGGGAGGTGCCGCCCTCTTCGTAACCACCCTCGCGCTCGATGATCGGCGAGGGAACCGGCGGGGCGGTGAACGGCACAGCGATCGGGGCGGGGCCGGTCACCGTGTTGCCGTTGCCGAAGTCGAACGTCACGAAGACGTTCTGCCCGCTGCGCAGCGCCTCCTTCAGGCCGACCAGCCGGAGCTGGCTGGTCGCCTCGGAGTTGAGCTGGAGGTAGCTCTGCGGTGCCAGCTCGATCCGCGCCGGCTGACCGGGCGCGGCGGGGCTGGCGGAACCGGACGCCCGCGCCGACTCCGGGGCGGAAGGGGTGGACGGGGCGGCCGAGGCCGACCCGGTGGCGGAGGGGGTGGCCGACGGGCTGGCAGTGCTGGATTCGGTTGCCGACGGGCTGGCGGAGGCCGAAGCCTCGGCCGACGGCGTGGCGCTCGCCGAGCCGCTCGAGATCACCACCTCGCGTGCGCTCTCGGTGGTGATCGTGACCGTCACGGTGCTCTTCGAGTCGTTGTAGATCACGGCGTTGAGCAGGGCGTCCTGGCCGGCCTGGTAGCCCTCGGTGCCCGGGTAGTCGACAAGCAGGCCACGAACCGCGTACGCGCCGTTGGCGGTCGTGAGGCTGACGCCCTGGACCGACGGTTCCTTCTCGGCCGTCTCGGCGATCTGACCGGTGCCGCATCCGGACACCAGCAGGCTGGCAGCCGCAATACCGGACAGCAACAGGGCCGCCCGCCGGGATCCCCTGATCGAGCGCGTCACGTCGGTCCTCCTCGTTGCGATCCCACCCGGCCGCACGCCGGGCACGGTGGCCATACCCGCGCAGACCGCGCTCCAGGGTAGTTGGAGCTGATCGAGGCCCGCACACGGACCCGGCAATGCCACCTTCCGGGGTGCCCCTCACACCACCCGGCCGCTCGCCACCAGGAGAACCACGTCGATGAGGGCCACGAGCATCACCGCTCGGAACGCGGACACCGGCCGCCTGCCGGCGCGGGCCGCCGAGCGCCCGGCGTACCAGCTCAGGGGTGGCACCACGGCGGCCGTGGCGATCGCCGCCAGGCCGACCAGCGACGGCGGCCCGGGTGGCCCCAGCACCAGCGCCGCGGTCGCGGCGAGGAGGAGGCCCGCCGCTGCTGCCCGGCTGCCTGCCGCGCCGAGCCGGTGCGGCAGGCCGCGTACCCCGGTCCGGGCGTCGTCGGCCAGGTCGGGCAGCACGTTGGCGAAGTGCGCGCCGGCCCCCAGGCACGCAGCCGCCACCAGCAGCCAGGCCGGCGGGGTGGGCTGGCCGGGCAGCCCCAGCACCACGAAGGCCGGCAGCGCGCCGAAGGAGACGGCGTAGGGCACCACGGAGAAGGCGGTGGCCTTCAGCGGCCAGTCGTAGAGCAGCGCGGAGACCAGCGCGACAGTGAGCCAGAACGCCGCCGTGGGGTTCGTGGTCAGCGCCAGCAGCGGGCAGGCCACCGCGGCCACCGCCGCAGCCCAGGCCGTGGCGCGCCGGCCGACCGCGCCGGCGGCGACAGGCTTGTCGGTACGTCCCACAGTGGCGTCCCGCTCGGCGTCCAGCGCGTCGTTGGTCCAGCCGACGGCGAGCTGGCTGGCGAGTACGGCGAGCACCACCGAGACGATTCCGGCCGGCCGGTGACCAACTCCCCAGGCGAGCAGACCGGCCACCGTGGTCACCGCGGCGGCCGGCTCCGGATGGCTCGCTCTGACCAGCCCTAACACCCTCGACGACATAAGGGAAGTCTGGTCGTTACCGAGCAGTCGTGCCACGCTCGGTCCCATGCGAGACGTGGCTGCGGCCGCGGCGTCCACCGGCTCCCGGGTGCTGCCGCCCAACGATCCGCGCCAGTACGACGACCTGGTCGACGAGTGGTGGCGGCCGGATGGCGCGTTCGCGATGCTGCACTGGTTGGCCGAGGCTCGCGCGGCGCTGGTGCCACCGGCGGACCGTCCGGACGCGGTCCTCGTCGACCTGGGCTGCGGCGCCGGCCTGCTCGCCCCGCACCTGGCCGGCAAGGGCTACCGGCACATCGGTGTCGACCTGACCCGCTCGGCGCTGGTGCAGGCCGCCGAGCACGGCGTACGGGTGGTGCAGGGCGACGCCACTGCGGTGCCGCTCCCCGACGGCTGTGCCGACGTGGTCTCGGCGGGTGAGCTGCTGGAGCATGTGCCGGCCTGGCGACAGGTTGTGGCCGAGGCATGTCGGCTGTTGCGGCCGGGTGGCCTGCTGGTGCTGGACACCCTCAACGACACGGCGCTGGCCCGGCTGGTCGCGGTACGGATCGGCGAGCGGCTGCCGACCGTTCCGCGCGGCATCCACGATCCACGGTTGTTCGTGGACGCTCGCGAGCTGGTCGCCGAGTGCGCCCGGTACGGCGTTCAGTTGCGCGTGCAGGGCGTCCGGCCGCAGGTCGGGGGCCTGGTCGCCTGGTTGTGGCGCCGCGTCCGGGCTACCCGAACGGGAGGTGTGGCGCCTGGCGGCCGTGCCCCGCGCATCGTGCCGATCCGGTCGACGGCCGTGTTGTACCAGGGCTGGGGTGTCCGTAACGGATAGTCAGGTCGTGGCGGGGGTAATGGACGCCAGGAGGGGGCGATATGACGGTGCACGCGCTTGAGGCGGCCCGCCGGTTGGCGCCGCGGTTCGCCGCGCGGGCGGCGGAGCACGACCGGGACGGCTCCTTTCCGGTCGAGGACTTCCGTGACCTGCGGGAGGCCGGCCTGTTCGGCTTGATGGTGCCGCCCGCGCTCGGTGGCATGGGTGCCACCTTCGCCGAGTACGCGGCAGTGGCCACGGAGCTTGCCCGGGGCAACGGCGCGACCGCCCTGGTGTTCAACATGCACGCCTCGGTGACCGGCGCGCTTGGAGCGGTGACGGAGGAGTTGGCCGAGGCGCTCGGTGTGCCCGACGAGGCGTTGGCCGCCCGGGACCGGCTCCTCGAGGCCGCGGCGCAGGGCTCCTGGTACGCGGTGGCGATGAGCGAGCGTGGCGCTGGGGCCCGGCTGTCCCAGCTGAGCACCGTCTACGAGGCGACCGACGACGGTTGGCACCTCAAGGGCAGCAAGACCTTCTGCTCCGGCGCCGGGCACGCCGACGGCTATCTGGTGGCCGCGCGCAGCTCTGCCGCCCAGTCGGTGGTCTCGCAGTTCCTGGTGCCGGCCGGCGATGGTCTGACCGTCGAGCCGACCTGGGACGCGCTCGGCATGCGCGCCACCTCCTCGCACGACCTGCACCTGGACGTCGCGGTGCCGGCCGACCGGTTGCTGGGCGGGGTGGAGGGGTTGGCCCTGGTGGTCGCCCAGTTGATGCCGCACTGGCTGGTGGCCAGCTACGCCGCCGTCTACGTGGGGGTGGCCCGCGCGGCGATCGACGCGGCTGCCGAGCACCTCAACGCCCGCAACCTGGCCGGCCTGCCGGCGGTACGCGCGCGGCTGGGCCGGGCGGACGCGGCGACGGCGGCGGCCGAGTTGGTGGTGGCCGAGGCGGCCCGCCGGGTGGACGACGCGCCGGGCGACGCGGAGACCAACCGCTGGGTGTGGCGGGCGAAGCTGCTGGCGGGCACCACGGCTGCCGAGGTGGCCGCGTCGATGCTGGAGGCGGCAGGCACCTCGGCGACACGGCGCGGCCATCCGTTGGAGCGGCTCTACCGGGACGCCCGCTGCGGCTCGCTGCACCCGGCCACGTCGGACGTCTGCGCCGACTGGTTGGGCATCGCCGCGTTGGGCGGCGACCCGGACCGTGACGGATCGGCGCCACGTTGGTGAGCCGGCTGTGCGGGTTCGGCGCGGGGGATGGGCCGGCCGAGGGGGCCGGTGGGACGGCAAGGGGGAGGACAGCGTCTGAGGAGAGGTGGGGATCGTGCCCGTACCAGTGATCGCGGGGCTCGGGACGGCGCACCCGCCGTCCGCATCGCAGGCCGAGTTGTGGGAGGGCTTCTTCTCCCGGCACTTCTCCGGCACCACCCGGTCGTTGGCCCAGCGGATCTTCGCGAACTCGGGTGTGACCCGGCGCCAGGCCGCGGTCAACCCCCTGCTGGAGGACGTCTCGGACTGGCCGACCGAGCGCCGGATGCGTCGCTACCAGGTGGAGGCGCTGCCGCTGGGCAAGGAGGCGGTCGGGCGGGCGTTGACGGCCGCCGGGATGGGCGCTGGCGACGTGGGCATGTTCATCGTCTGCTCCTGCACCGGGTACGCCACTCCGGGCCTGGACATCCTGCTCGCCCGGGACCTCGGCATGGCGCCGGACACCCAGCGGATGTTCGTGGGCCACATGGGCTGCTACGCGGCGCTGCCGGGCCTGGGCGCGGCGAGTGACTTCGTCACCGCACGGGGCCGCCCGGCGCTGCTGCTCTGCGCGGAGCTGACCAGCCTGCACATCCAGCCGTCCAGCGCCCGGGTGGACACCCAGCAGATCGTCTCGCACGCGCTCTTCTCGGACGCCGCGGTGGCCGCCGTGGTGGTGCCGGGTGGTCCGGGGTACGCGTTACGCGAGGTCGCCTCGGTCACCGACACCTCGACGGCCGACCACATGACCTGGGACGTCACCGACGCGGGCTTTCGGATGGGGCTGTCGCCGAAGGTGCCGCAGGTGCTCTCCCGGCACGTACGCACTCTGGTGGCCGACCTGCTGGCCCGGCACGGCGGCACCATCTCCGACGTGGATGGTTGGGCCGTGCACCCGGGCGGTCCGCGGATCCTCAACGTGGTCGAGCGGGAGCTGGCCCTGCCGCCGGAGGCGCTGGCGGCGTCCCGGGCGACGCTCGACGAGCACGGCAACTGCTCCTCGCCGACGGTGCTGCTGATCCTGGACCGGCTGGCGCGCGCGGCGCCTCCGGCGAGGCGTGTCGTCATGCTGGCGTTCGGTCCCGGCCTCACCCTGTACGCCGCCCTGCTCGACCGACAGGGCTGACCGCCCACGACCCGGCCGGTACGCTCACCCGCATGGATGCGGGGGCAGACGATCGGCTGGGGTCGGCGGTGCTGGCCGGGGTGGCCGTGGCCGCCCTGGTGGTCGGTGGCTGGTGGTGGCGGGCCACCGCTCCGGAGCCAACGGCCGGTCCGGCTCGCCCGACGGCCGAGCCGAGCGCGGAGCCGTCCGTCAGCACCGTCATGGAACGTGTCGTGGCCTCCGGGATGGCCGACGGGCCGGTGCGGGTGCGGATCGATCCCGAGACGGGCGAGGTCAGCGAGGCGCAGACCAGGTCGAGGGTGGTGATCGACCCGGCGACCGGCATGATCGTTGACATCGATGGCCCGCCGGGCGACAGCTTCGGCACGGGTGACCTGCCGCTCTTCAAGGAGACGGTCTGGCGGGAACGGCGGGAACTCACCCCGGGGGAGGCCGTGATCCGGCAGTCCGCCGACAATGGCGCCCGCCACCTGCTCCAGGTCCGGTGCACCAGGCTCGGTTCCCTGGCCGTGAAGGTCACCGGCGCTCGGCTGGCCGGCTCGCCCCGCATCGACTGCGACGGCACGATCGCCACTGCCGTGGTGCTTCCCGACGGCGGGCGGATCCGGGTGTCGCTGGTGTCGACGGCCGGGCAGCCCGTTGACGTCCAGGCGCAACTCGTCACGGTGCCCTGAGCGAGGTTCAGGTCACGGGGCGAGGGCGGCCAGCTCATCCCGGTACGTCTCGGCCGGCCCGAGGTCGGGCAGCACCTGGGTCACCACGCCCGTGCGGTCGACGAGTAACGCGGTGAGCGCGCCGGGGCGCACCGGCTGACCCAGGAACGAGCGCAGCCCGCCAGCGGGGTCGGCCAACGTCCGGACTGATCCGCCGGCCGGTGGTGTGGCAGTGACCGAACGCCCGGCCACGGTGATCACGGCGACCCCGTCGGGGGCGGCAGCCGCAGCCCGGGCCACCCGTTCGGGGCAGGGGCAGCCGTCCACCAGAATGATCATGGCAGGGAGCAGGCCGCGCAGCGCCACGGGTGCCTGGGCGGCGTCGACGAGATCAAGTGCGGGCAACGCCTGCCCGGTGACGGTCGCGGGTGGCACGTACGGGCTCGGGGCTGGTCGGTCGGCGGTGCCCCGGGTGGCGCGCGGCCAGGTCACGGCCAGGAGGCCGGCAAGCGTGGTGAGCACCGCCACGAACAGCACCAGTAGTGGGAGGGCGAAGGCTGGCTGCCCGGCGTGCTGGCCGGCGGCCCGGCGCAACTCGCGGCGGATCTGGGCTGCCTCGCCGGCGAGTGCCGACGCGTCGTCGGGTACCACGATGCGGCCCCACTCGGGTGGCAGGTCGGGCAGCCCGTCGGACGACCCGTGGCCCTCTGCATCCGGCTTGCCCATCGGACCCCCTGGAAGCGTCTCGAGAGCGGAGTGTGGCTCGTACTCAAGGGTCCCGCACCGGGGGCACCTCCCGCTACATCTGGGCGGAGTCCCGCCGGGCGGGATACCATGGGAGGAGCGCATAGCCCTTGATCTCAGCGTTCCGTTCACCCGTACCGGGAGGTTATCCCACGGTTACGGAGAGTGTTCGAACCATCAGCTTGACTGCCTGTCAAGCTGAAGAAAGACCTCTCACAGGGCCCCTGAGCTGCGCCAACGGTCAGGACATCGGTGAGACATCGTTGCCTGAGCGTGTTACCCTAGACACAGCGAAAGGGGTTTCGAACCTATGGTTTTCAGTGTCGGCGAGACCGTTGTCTACCCCCACCACGGGGCCGCACTCATCGAGGCAATCGAGACTCGGGTCATCAAGGGCGAGCCTAAGCAATATCTCGTCCTGAGGGTCGCGCAGGGTGACCTGACGGTCCGGGTGCCGGCCGAGAACGCCGAGATCGTGGGTGTCCGCGAGGTGGTTGGCGAAGAGGGCCTCGGTAAGGTCTTCGACGTTCTCCGGGCTCCGCACACCGAGGAGCCGACCAACTGGTCGCGGCGTTACAAGGCCAACCTGGAAAAGCTGGCCTCCGGAAACCCGCTGAAGGTCGCCGAGGTCGTGCGCGACCTGTGGCGCCGGGAGCGGGAGCGGGGCCTTTCCGCGGGCGAGAAGCGGATGCTCGCCAAGGCCCGCGACATTCTCGTCGGCGAGGTCGCGCTGGCGGAGAAGAGCACCAAGGACGAGGCGGAGACGCTGCTCGACAAGGTGCTCACCGAGGCCTAGTCAACAGCATCGTCGTACCCACTTCGTAGCGAAGAAACCACCGAGGACCGCGACGTGACCGCGCAGCTCAATCCGCGCGGTGACGTCGCGGTCCTCGTGCCTGCGGCAGGCGCTGGCGTACGGCTCGGCCCCGGCCGACCCAAGGCGCTGCGCCTGCTCGCTGGCGAGCCGCTGCTGGTGCACGCCGTGCGTCGGCTGGCTGCCGCCGCGTCGGTGCACACGATCGTGGTGGCCGCGCCGCCCGCCGAGGTGGCGGCCGTCCGTGGCCTGTTGGCCCCGGTGGCACCGGTGATCGTGGTGCCCGGCGGCGCCGAGCGGCAGGCGTCGGTGGCAGCCGCGCTGGCGGCGGTGCCCGACGGTCCGACGATCGTCCTTGTGCACGACGCCGCCCGCGCGTTGACCCCACCGGAGCTTGTCGAGTCCGTCGCGGCGGCCGTCCGCGGCGGTCGGGACGCTGTGATCCCCGTCCTGCCGGTCGTCGACACGATCAAGGAGGTCGGCGCCGGCGAGGTGGTGCTCGGCACCGTCGACAGGTCCGCCCTCCGTGCGGTGCAGACCCCGCAGGGCTTCCGCCGGGCCGTGCTGACCGCCGCGCACGCCGTGGGCGGCGACGCGCTCACCGACGATGCGGGGCTCGTCGAGAAGCAGGGCGTCGCTGTGAGCTGCGTGCCCGGTTCGGAGTACGCCCTGAAGATCACCCGCCCGTTCGACCTTGCGCTCGCGGAGCATCTGCTTGCCGCCGGCGGTTGACGCGTACCCTCGGATCATGATCGTTCCTCGGGTTGCCATCGGGACTGATGTACATGCGTTCGAGCCCGGCCGGCCCTGCTGGGTGGCGGGTCTGCTCTGGCCCGACCAGGACGGTCTCGCCGGGCACTCGGACGCGGACGTCGCCGCGCACGCCGCCTGCAACGCCCTGCTTTCCGCCGCCGGTCTCGGTGATCTCGGCTCCGCCTTCGGGGTGGGCGAGCCCGAATGGGCCGGCGCGTCCGGCGTTGCGCTGCTGACGGAGACCGCCCGCCGGGTGCGCGCCACCGGCCTGGAGATCGGCAACGTGTCCGTGCAGGTCATCGGCAACCGGCCCAAGATCGGTCGGCGTCGGGTGGAGGCCGAGCAGGTGCTCTCCGCCGCTGTCGGCGCCCCCGTCACCCTCTCGGCCGCGACCACCGACGGGCTCGGTTTCACCGGCCGTGAAGAAGGGCTGACCGGCATCGCGGTGGCCCTGGTGTACGACGCGCCAGCCGCCTAAGCTCGCCGCGATGTCCAGCGACCCCGCCTCCGACCGATCCGCCTCCGACGGTTACCTCGATCGGGCCCAGCTTCTCGCCGAACTCGGCCGCCACGACGAGGCCGCCACCGAGCTGACCTATGGGCTTGCCCTGAAGCCGGCCGATCCGGAGGCGCTCACAATGCTGGCCCGCGTGCACCTGGCCGCCGGTCGTCCTGCGGACGCGCTCACCGCCGCCGACGCTGCCGTGGCTGCCGCCCCGGAGGCGCTGCCACCGTTGGTGGTCCGGGCCATGGCGCTTGCCGACCTGGAGCGCTACGCCGAGTCGGCAGCGGCAGCCGACCGGCTGTTGGCGCTCGGCCCGGCCGACGCGTACGCCCAGCGCAGCGCGGCGGCGATCCTGGCCGACGCACGCAACGGCCAGCCGGCGCTGAACGCGGCCTGGCGGGGGGTCGAGTTGGCGCCCCAGGAGCCGCAGGCGCATCTGGTGCTCAGCCTGGTGGCTGCCCGGCTGGGGTTGTTCGACCTGGCCGAGCGCGCCTACGGGGAGGCGCTGCGGCTGGACCCGCGTCTCGCCGACGTCCGCCAGGACGTCGGAGTCCTCCGGTTGGAGCAGCGCCGCTGGGCGCAGGCGTTGGAGCAGGTCGCCGAGGCGATACCGGTCGGTCCCAGCCGGATGGATTCGGGCCGCACCGTCGCCCAGGGCCTGCACCGGCTGGTGCTCTACGGTGCCGGCTGGTCGCTCATCGCGGCGGTGGTGGTGGCGTTTGCGGCCGCCGCGAACGGCGGGTTCTCGCGCATCGTCGCGGTCCTCGCCGCGCTCACCGGCGGCGTCGTGGTCTGGCAGCTCGCGGCGCGACTGCCGGGTCTGACCCGGACCATCCTGCCCACCCTGCTGCATTCGGACCGGACGCTCGCCCTGGCGGTCTACGCGGTGGCCGCCGCGCCGGTGCTGCTGCTGGTGTACGCGATGGTCGGCTCGCCGTGGCCGCTGGTGCTGGCCATCGCCGTCACCACGATCGCCGAGTTCGCAGTGTTCACCCGCACCGCGATCCGGTGACTAGCCGCGACGCGCCCAGGTCCAGGCGTAGCCGTCGTCCTCGCAGTTGCGGGCCGCATCGCAGAGGTCCAGCGGGCGGAACGTGTCGACCATGACGGCCAACTCGTCGAAGTAGTCCGCGCCGATGGACCGCTCGGCCGCACCCGGCTGGGGGCCGTGGGTGAACCCGGACGGGTGCAGCGAGATCGAGCCCTGCTCGATGCCGGAGCCGCGCCGCGCCTCGTAGTTGCCACCGGTGTAGAAGAGCATCTCGTCGGAGTCGACGTTGTGGTGGTTGTAGGGCACCGGGATCGAGTCGGGGTGGTAGTCGACCTTGCGGGGCACGAACGAGCAGATGACGAAGTTGGGGCCCTGGAAGGTCTGGTGCACGGGTGGCGGCTGATGGATGCGCCCGGTGATCGGCTCGAAGTCGTGGATGGAGAACGCCCACGGGTAGAGGTGCCCGTCCCAGCCGACCACGTCGAAGGGGTGGTTGGCGTAGACGTAGCGGGTCCAACCGCGCCGGTGGCGGACAAGCACCTCGACCTCCTCGCCGTCGACGAGCAAGGGCGTGTCCGGGCCGCGGACGTCACGCTCGCAGTACGGCGAGTGCTCCAGGAACTGCCCGCGAACGGAGAGGTAGCGCTTGGGCGGGCCGATGTGACCGGACGCCTCGACGGCGAGCAGTCGAACGGGCTGCTCGCCGGTGGGCACCAGCCGGTGGATGGTCGACGTGGGGATGACGACGTAGTCGCCGGCCACCGCCTCCAGCACCCCGAACGGGGACTCGACCCGCAGCGTGCCCGCCTCGACGTAGAGGCAGTGGTCGCCTGTGGCATCGCGGAACAGCGGCGACGGGCGGTCGGCGAGGACGTACCCGATGCGGACGTCGTCGTTGGCGAGCAGGTACTGCCGGCCGAGGACCGGGTCGGTGCTGCCGGCGTCGAGCTTGTGGGTGCGCAGGTGGCGGGGCTTGAGTGGCAGGTTGGGCGCCCGGGTGAATGCGGGCGGGGTGAACTCGTCGGCGGCCAGGATCGCTGTGGGCGCGTACCGGTGGTAGAGCAGGGACGAGTCGGAGGAGAAGCCCTCCTGACCCATCAGCTCCTCGGCGTAGAGGCTGCCGTCGGGCTGGCGGAACTGGGTGTGGCGCTTACGCGGCACTTCGCCGACGCTGCGGTAGTACGGCATCTTCGCCTCCCGATATGCCCCGTCCATCGGCCGAAGGCGTCCGATAATCGGACGCTGTTGTCCGTTCCTTGTAGCGTCCCGTACATTCTTGTTCCGTGTCAACGCAGGTGCCCGCACTCCTCGACGGCCTGGTGGACGACGCTGCCGTCTTCCCACCGGGCAGCGCCGAGCTTCACGACGCGCTGACCGCCCACCGCCGGCACCGCGCCGCCTGGTACGCGGACATGGTCGGCCCACTGCTCGTCCCCGCCTCGACAGTCGCGGCCGGTGAGCTGAGCGGTCTCGTCGACCCGGGCGAGGGGCTGGTGATCGGCCTGATCGGTGACACCGGGATCGGGGCCCTGCCGTTCGCGCTCTCGTTCCTGGCACCGGACGGTGTCACGGCCCGTCAGGTCGAGGTGGCGGTCGCCAAGCGCGGTGAGGATCCGCTGCCCGGCGTCGCCGAGTTGCTGCGGCTGACCGACGATCTGCCGGGCGTGGAGGCCGTCTACGCCGAACTGCCGCTGACCTTCGGACTGATGGGCGCGCTCGACGCACTGGCCGCCGCCCGCGCCGACGGGGTGCCCATCGCCGCCAAGTTCCGCACCGGCGGCCTGGCAGCCGAGCTCTTCCCCACCCCCGCCGAGCTGGCCGCCGTGATCTGCGCCTGCCGGGACCGGGAGCTACCGTTCAAGCTCACCGCGGGGCTGCACCAGGCCGTCCGGCACCTCGACCCGCAGACCGGCTTCACCCACCACGGCTACGCCAACGTGCTGGCCGCGACGCTGGCGGCCGCCGCCGGGGAGAGCGTCGGTACGGTCGCCGAGCTGCTGACAGTGCTCGACCCGCGCCCGCTGCTGGAGCGTGCCACCGTGGGGCTGGACGCGCCGCGTCCGCTCTGGGTCGGCTTCGGCTCGTGCAGCATCCTTGAACCACTTACCGATCTGATCCGGCTGGGGCTGGTGAACGGGGGCTACGACGCATGACCTGGGTGACAGGCGTTGACGGTTCGCCGTACGGGGTGACGAACCTGCCGTACGGGGTGTTCCGAACCGACGGGGGGCAGGCGCGCATCGGCGTACGGATCGGGTCGTGGGTGTTCGACCTGGCCGCAGCGGAAGCCGCCGAGCTGGTGCTGGCCGCCGGAGCGCTAGGTCGACCCACACTCAACGACTTCATGGCGCTCGGTCGTCCCCAGTGGACATCGGTGCGGCAGCGGATCACCGAGCTGCTGACCGACCCGGAGCACCGCGCCGCCGTGGAGCCGCTGCTGGTGCCCCTGGACGACGTGGAGATGCTGCTCCCGTTCGAGGTCGCCGACTACGTCGACTTCTACTCCTCCGAGCACCACGCCTCGAACGTCGGGCAGATCTTCCGTCCCGGCCAGCCACCGCTGCTGCCCAACTGGAAGCACCTGCCGATCGGCTACCACGGGCGCGCCGGCACCGTCGTCGTCTCCGGCACGCCGGTGACCCGTCCGACAGGTCAGCGCGCGTCCGCCGAGGGCCCGATCACCGGCCCGTCGGTACGCCTCGACATCGAGGCCGAGGTCGGCTTCGTGGTCGGCGTACCCAGCGACCTGGGCGCGCGGGTCTCCGTCGACGACTTCGCCGACCACGTGTTCGGTGTGGTGCTTGTCAACGACTGGTCGGCCCGGGACATCCAGGCGTGGGAGTACCAGCCTCTCGGCCCGTTCCTCGGCAAGTCGTTCGCCACCTCCGTCTCGGCCTGGGTGACGCCGCTGGACGCGCTGTCCGAAGCTTTCGTGCCGGCCCCCGACCAGGACCCGCCGGTGGCCGCCTACCTGCGCGACGTACCGCACCTGGGCCTGGACCTTCGCCTGGCCGTCGAGTGGAATGGGGAACGGGTAAGCGAGCCGCCGTTCGCAGGCATGTACTGGACGCCGGCACAGCAGTTGGCGCACCTCACCGTCAACGGCGCGTCAGTGCGCACCGGCGACCTGTACGCCTCGGGCACCGTCTCCGGCCCCGACCGTACGCAGGTCGGCTCGTTCCTGGAGCTGACCTGGGGTGGGGCGGAACCGGCGAAGGTCGGCGCCGAGAGCCGCACCTTCCTCGCCGACGGCGACACGGTGACCATCACGGCCACGGCACCCGGCCCGGACGGCACCACGATCGCTCTCGGCGAGGTCACCGGAACGATCCACCCGGCCCGCTGAGCGGCCCCGGCAGCCGCGCCTTCGCGCCCTCGGCCCCGCCGTTCCGCCGCCTCGGCTCCGCGCCCTCGGCCCCGCCGCCCTGCCGCCTCGGCCCGTTGCCCTGATGGCTGGCGCGCTGCTGTCTGGCGCGCTGGGCGTGTGGCTCGGGCCTGTCCGCCAAGCTCCCCCATCAACCTGCCTCGGCTCCTTTGCTCTGCTGCACTCCACGCAACGCTTGCGGCCCCTTTCTGTCGCGTCCGTTGAAGCAGAGCAAAGGTGGGTGAGTAGGGCCTTCTTCCCGCCCTGGCGGTGGTCCGATCCCCCGCCCATCGGGCCGTCTCACCGATGCGACTCGTGATCGCACCGGATGTGCGATCACCAAGCGTCGTTACCCCGTTGGTTGACGCGGATCATGTCGCCCCGCCGACCGGTACGCATCGGGTCTCCGCCCTTTCGCCGGCGGTGGGGCAACCCATCGCACACGGAGGTAACGACGATGCACGATCTTGCGGGAGCGATCTGGCGTACCAGCAGCCGCTCAAATGACCAGGGACTCTGCGTGGAGGTGGCGGACAACCTGGTCGACGCCCTCGGCGTAGTCGGGGTTCGCGACTCCAAGGACCAGTCCGGTCCCACACTGGCCGTCAGCCCGCCGGGGTGGACAGCGTTCATCGGCGGCATCCGAGACGGTCGCTTCGACCGCTGACCGGCGCGCCGGCACCGGTCGACGACCGGTACCCGGTGAATGCCGAAACGGACAGCGCGGCCTCCGGGCGGTGGAAATTCCGTCCCGGGGGCCTCGTCCGGCCCTCACCGCGCGTACCGTCGACGACACGGGAGGGTGGCATGTCGACGGTGACGGTTTCCGGGCTCATCGAGGCGCACGCTGTCGATGTCTGGCGCCTGCTGACCGACCTGCCCGGCCGGGCGGCGCGGCCGACGGTTGCCGGGCCGGTCGAGCTGCTCACCCCGGGTCCGTTCGGGCCGGGCACCGCCTGGCGTGAGGAGCGCGCCCAGCCGGGCGGCGGCACGCTCATCGAGGAGTTCCTGGTGGTGGAGGCGCTCGCCCCGCAGCGACTGGTGCTCTGCTCCTCCGGCGCCGGTGCCGACTACCGCATCACCTGGACTCTGCGGCCGGTCCGCCGTCGCCGCCGGACTCGTACCGCGGTCACCATCACCCAGGAGGCGGTGCCGACCGACCCGTACGGCCGGGTGGTGGCGCTGCTGCTCGGCGGGCTCGCCGCTCGGGCGGTGGAGGTGGCCCTCCGGCGTGACCTCGCCGACCTGGCCGTGGCGGCACGTGCGACAGGCTCGGCCGAAGCCGCCTGACCGCTGACCGGCAGCCGGCGGTCGGTCTCCGGCAGCCGAAGGCCGGCCTGGCAGCCGAGAGCCGGCACCGCCCGTGATCGGCGTGACCGTGCGACCTGACCGGGGTTTGGCAGGTTCCGCTGGGTAGGGTGCCGGGCGGAGGTGCGGCATGGGGTTCCCGAGAGGTCGGCGACGGTTCGCGTTGGCGGTGGTGGCGTTGCTCGCCACGGCGGCCACCGCGGTCATCGTCCACCGGGTGCTCGCGCCGGCCGAGGTGAGCACTGTGGCGAGGGGTGAATATCCGGCCGCGACCCAACCGGCCGTCGGCGTGATCGGTCGGCTGCCGGTCGCCCCGCTGATCGTGGACGAAAGACTGCGGGTGTACGCCGCACACCGCCAGGTCTATGCCGATCGGCCGGTCGACGGGCGGCACCGCACCAGCCCCTACTGGTCGTACCGGCGGTGGCCCGCGGAACTCACCGGGGTGGTGGCCAGCGGCGGCACGGTGGTCAGCCGCTGGTCGGACGGCCAACTGGTCGCGCTGGACGCACCCACCGGGCGGGTGCTGTGGCGGGCCGACGGTCCGGTGCCCGCCAAGAGCACGGCGGTGGTGCGGCGGACCGGAGCCGCCACCGTCTGGGAGCCGCGCGGGCTCTACCTCACCGACCTCGCAGACGGCCGTACGGTGCTGGTGGCCACCGGCGACACCCAGGCCGGCGCCGTGGAGGTGAACGGCGGACGGGAACTGTGGCGGGTCGACCTGCCCGGCAGTTGCCGTCGTGACATCGGCACCACCGCGTCCGGGCAGTTGATCGGTCTGGACGGCTGCGCCGGCCCGGCCACAGTCGAGTTCCGGGACGCGGCGACGGGCGCGGTGGGTACGCGCTGGCGCCCGCCGGGCGGCTCGGACGAGTTGGTGGCGACTCCGCTCGGTTGCCGTACCGGCCGTTCGGACTGTTCGGGGCTGCGCACTGCCGGGCCCGGGGACGCGGGAGGTCGGGGCTGGCTGCTGGGCGCTGGCGAGCCGCTTGCGGCTCCCGCGCTGGACCCGGCTGGTGCCACGCTTGTCGGCGAGCAGGCCGTCACAATTGTCGACGACGGCGTGGCGGTGGGTCGCTCGGCGCGCGACGGCATCGAGTTGTGGCGGTCGCCGGCGCTCGGACCGGCGCGGGTGCTCGCGGCGCAGCCCGGCCTGGTGCACCTGCTGACCGAGGCGAACGACCTGGTGACACTGGATCCGGTGACCGGCAGGCAGCTGTCCCGTTTTTCGATGAACGTCGGCTCCGATGGCACGGGCTGGGCGCCCGGTGCGGTGTTCGCCGAGGACGGCTACGTCGCCGTGGAGCGGCTCCGGAAGCCGGTCGATCCGGAGGGCGACGACCAGCGCTACTACCTGACGGCCGAGGCTGTGATCCTGGCAGCCACTCGCCCTTGATAACCGAACCTTCCCGCGCTCTGTCCGAGAAAGACGCATCGACCTGCTCGCGGCGCTTTCACCGCCCGGCCGCGACGCGTTCCCGGCGCTGCCCGGCAGGGTGCCGGCGGAGGCGGAACGCCAGCACGAGACCGGCGCTCAGCAGTACGACCACGATGCCCGCACCGATGCTCCAGGCCGACACCACCCGGGACACGACGCTGGCGCGTGTGCCGACCTGACCGGGGTCGGGGAACTGGACCTGCACTGTGACGCTGCGCTTCACCAGGCCGCTCTCCAGGTTCACCTCGGCCTTCCACGGGCCGTTCGGCAGCTCGACCGGCAACCGGGCGATGACCTGCCCGGAGTGCCCCGGCGCCAGCGTGACGCCCTGCTGGATCGGGAACGGTCCGGCCTGGCTGCCGGCCGGCCCGTCGGTCAGGGTGACCGTGCCGGTGAGGTCGACGGCGCGACCGCCGGTGTTGGTGACCTGGGCGGTGATCGACGGTTCGCCCTCCGGGCCACGGGCCGGGTGTATGTCGCCGATCGTGAAGTCGGAGGCCGGTTCGCCGCCGGGGCCGATGTCCAGATACATCCGGACGCCGACCCGGTGGACCTGCTTGATCTCGCCGGTGGCACTGGACGCGGAGGCGGTGGCTCTGGGCGCGGAGGCGGTGGCCGCCCAGAGCACGCCGTACCGCTCGCCGGGTGAGGCGTCCGGCGGCACAGTGATTGTCGCTCGGACCCGAGCTTGACCCCAGGGCTCCAGCGTGAACGCGGCGCGGTCGAGGGTGATCCAGGAGGTCAGCTCGTTGGCTTCGCGGTCTCCGCCGAACTGGAAGGCCGAATCGTTCAGGGTCGCCGCGGCCGGGTACACGTCGATGTGGCGGGTTCCGGCTGTTCGGTTGACGATCAGCAGTTGCCGTTTGATTGTCGTTCCCGGCGGTAGGTGGTCGACGATGTAGCGCAGCGCCCGGGGGTCGGTGCGACGGTCGGTCGGGGCCTCCAGTAACCGGATCCCGATGCTGCCCTCGTCCGACGCCGGCTCGGCCGCGCCGGCCCGGGTCCACTGACCCGGACCGGCGAGGCAGAACAGGGCGAGCGCGACCGCGATGGTCGACCGCCCCCGGCGACTACGCCACCGAATGTGTCACCGTGCCGGTGTAGACGCCCGCGATGCTGTCCAGCGGGACGTTGACCACGAGGGTGGGGTTCCAGGTGGCGCTGTTGCCGCCGGTCCCGCCGGAGTGGGTGAACGCGGTGAGCTGGGTGCCGCTGGACAGCGCTGCTGCGTCGCCGGCGGTGGCCTGCCCAGGTGTGAAGGTGCCGTTGCCGCTCGTCGCCGTCGCGGCGCCAGACCAGTAGTCGATCTCCTCGGGGAGGACCGTCTCGGCTGGGGAGCCGCCGCCGGCCTGGAAGACCGTGGCCGTCACCGAGGCGGTCCAGGAGGCGTCGTCGGAGGCCCGGGAGTCGGTGACCGTCACGTCGCCGAGCTGGCTGGTGATGGTGCCACCGGGGGCGCCGGAGCCCAGATCGGCGGTGGTGGGCGCAACGACGTCGAGCGTGCCGGCGAGTACCTCGAAGGTGGTCGTCGTGGTGTCGTCGGGCGCGGCGGCGGCCGGCGCGGCGAGGAAGCCCACCATCGCGGCGGCGGCCGCTGCGGCGAGACAGGTCTTGGCTGTACGCACTGTTCGTTACCCCGTTTCTCGAAGTGAGCCGGCCTGCGTCCTCGGCACGACCGGCTTACTTCGGAAGTTAGGGCAGAAACTACGCAGACCCTCGCAAACAACGCTTATGTCGCATATCGGTCAGTTGGTCAGGCCAGTGCCGTCTCCGCGACCGCGAGGAAGGCATCGTTCTCGGCCGGCGTGCCGATGGTGACCCGGACCCCGTCGCCGGGGAACGGTCGGACGATCACGCCGCGCGCCTCGCACGACTTGCCGAACGCCACGGCCCGGTCGCCCAGCGGCAGCCAGACGAAGTTGGCCTGGCTGGCCGGCACGTCCGGCACGAACTTGCGCAGCGCCTCGGTGACCCGGTCCCGTTCGGCGATGACCAGCGCGCAGCGGCGCTCCATCTCGCTGACCTGGGTCAGCGCGGCGAGCGCCCCGGCCTGGGCGGCAGTGCTTGTGGAGAAGGGGGTCGCCACCTTGCGGATCGCCGATGCCACCGCCGGCTGGGCGACCAGCCAGCCGATCCGCAGCCCGGCCAGGCCCCACGCCTTCGACAGCGTGCGCAGCACCGCGACATTCGGCCGGTCCAGGTAGTCGAGGCCGTCCGGCACCTCGGGGTCGGTGACGAACTCCCGGTACGCCTCGTCGATGACCACCAGCACGTCGTCTGGCATCGCGTCGAGGAACCGGCCCAGCTCGGCCCGGCGTACCGCAGTGCCCGTGGGGTTGTTCGGGTTGCAGACCAGGACCATCCGGGTCCGGTCGGTCACCGCCGCCGCCATGGCCGCCAGGTCGTGCCCGTGCCCGGCGTCGTTGGGCACCCGCACGCTTGTCGCGCCGCTGGTCGCCGCGATGATCGGGTACGCCTCGAACGACCGCCACGAGTAGAGCACCTCGTCGCCGGGCAGGCAGGTGGCCCGGACGAGGTGCTCGGCGAGCGCCACCGACCCGCAGCCGGTGGCGATCCGGTCGGCGTCCACCCCGTACCGCTCGGCGAGCGCGTCGCGCAGTGCCACGACGCCCATGTCCGGGTAGCGGTGCGAAGCGGTGATCGCCTCGGTGACCGCCTCGACGACGCCGGGCAGCGGCCCGTATGGCACCTCGTTGCTGGCCAGCTTGATCGCCTCCGGCAGGCCCAGTTCGCGAGCCAGGTCGGCGGGGCTGCGCCCGGGAACGTAGTTGGGCAGCGCGTCCAGGTCGGCGCGGGTCAGGCGCAGCGCCGGCTCGTGGCGTCCGGGATCGGTCATGGGGTGTCTCCCGAGGGCTGGGGGTCGTCGTCAGGGGTGGCGGAGTCGGTGGGGTCGGGGACTTGAACGACCACCGTCTGCGCGCGCTTGTCGTGCAGCGCCTGGCGGAGCGGATGGTCGAAGAGCGGGGAGAGCGCGCCGACCAGTTGCAGCACCAGGCCGAGGCCGGCGCAGTACCAGAGCAGGGTGGGCAGGCCCATCGTGCTCCACCGGCTGAACGCCCGACCGAGGCCCAGCGGTTGGTCGGCGGCGAGCGGCACCGCGCGGATCCGCATGACGCGCTTGCCGAAGGTCTGCCCGTTGGCGGCCATCGATGGCACCTCGTACGCCAGCCAGAGCGCCGCGGCGATCATGACGATCACCAACTGGAGGAGCCCGGTCTGCTCGCTGATCGGCGGCATCCCCTCGGTGGAGGTGTTGCCTTCCAGGCCGCGCCGGAACGCCTCCCGCCAGTACGGCAGCATCTCGCTGAGCCACCGCCAGACGAACCAGCCGTTGACCACCGCGTTCAAGGCGAAGACGATGCCGAAGTCGATCAGCCGGGCGGTGAACCGGCGGCCGTAGCCGGCCAGCGGCAGCCCGTGCGGACGCGGCTCGGGTGGCCGGCCGTTCCAGCCGGGCGGCGCACCGGTCGGCGCCCAACCGGGAGGGCCGGCCTGCGGCGTCCAACCGGGCGGCGGGCCTGCCGGCGTCCAGCCCGGGGGGCCAGCCTGCGGAGGTGTCCAGCCGGGAGGGCCGGCCTGGGGTGTCCACCCCGACGGGCCGGCCTGCGGCGTCCAGCCGGGCGGGCCGGACGGTGGCGTCCAGCTTGAGCCCTGGCCGGCCTGCGGGTCGTGCCCCGGCTGCGGTGTCGCGCCCGGCTGCGGTGTCGCGCCGGGCTGTGATGTCGTGCCGGACTGCGGCGGCCAGCCCTGCGCGCCGGTCACCTCGTTGGTCGCGGCGGGCGCGCCCTGGGTGGCCGGCACGGGAGGCGGCTCGACCGGGGGCGGCCCGTCCGGCGGGGTGGCGTCGACGGGGATGGGCGCGCCGAGCCAACCCTCGCCGTCCCAGTACCGCCTGGTTTCGGGGTCGGCGGGGTCGACGTACCAGCCGGGCTGCACGCTCACGCCGCCGCTCCGCTTCGTCGCGCGCCGGAGGTAGGCGCCACGCTACTGAGCCTGATGGGTCGCTCGCTGTGCTTACTCACGAGGCAACCTTAACGACGACGGTTCCGGCGAACTTGTCGTGGAGGCACTGCTGCCAGGGCTTGTCCCAGAGCTGCCAGAACCCGTCGGCGTAGCTCACGCCCGGGATCATCGTGGCCGCCAGGTACTGCACGAGCCACCGCCGGCCGGCCATCCGCCGGTCGAGCGTGCCGTTCGGATCGAGCGGCACCACACGCAGCTTCATGATCTTCTTGCCGAGCGTCTCGCCGCCGCGCTTGAGGTACTCCACGTGGTAGAGCCAGTAGATCCCGAGCATCAGGACGAGCAGCACCAGCTGCAGCAGCAGGATCGGAACGAGGAAGTCGGTGAGGAATGTGAAAGGAGTGGGCTCCACGAAGGTGCCGTCCGGGTTTACCCGGGTCATCTCGGCGAATATCCACCACCAGAGAGCCAGGAAGGCCGGCATGAACAGCACCATCGCCACGACACTCACCAGCGCCGTGTCGATGATCCAGGCGATCAGCCGGTCGCCGAAGCTGGCCAGCGGCTGCCCGGCCGGGCTGAGCGCCGGAGGGGCGACCGGCCACTGCGGCTGCGGGTACCCGGGCGGGGCGTACTGCGGCGGCACGGCGTACCTGTGGGGGATCTGTCCAGGCGGCGGCGCGAAGCCGCCGGCGGCGGGCGGGGGCCCACCGGCCGGCGGCGTCGGGTACGTCGGAGGCTGCGTCACGCTCGCAAGTGTTACAGGTTGCCGCGCGCTTCCTGCTCCCGCTCGATTGCCTGGAAGAGCGCCTTGAAGTTGCCCTTGCCGAAGCCGAGCGAGCCGTGCCGCTCGATCAGCTCGAAGAAGACAGTCGGGCGGTCCTGCACCGGCTTGGTGAAGATCTGCAGCAGATAGCCGTCCTCGTCGCGGTCGACCAGGATCTTGCGGGCCTTCAGCTCCTCGATCGGCACCCGGACGTTGCCGATGCGGGCCCGCAGCTCCGGGTCCTCGTAGTACGAGTCCGGGGTGTCCAGGAACTCCACACCTGCGGCCCGCATCGCGTCGACGCTGGCCAGGATGTCGTTGGTGGCGACGGCGATGTGCTGGGCGCCGGGGCCCTGGTAGAACTCCAGGTACTCGTCGATCTGCGACTTCTTGCGGGCGATGGCCGGCTCGTTGAGCGGGAACTTCACCTTGCGGGTGCCGTTGGCCACGACCTTGCTCATCAGCGCCGAGTAGTCGGTGGCGATGTCGTCGCCGATGAACTCCGCCATGTTGGAGAAGCCCATGACCCGCTTGTAGAACTCCACCCACTCGTCCATCCGGCCCAGCTCCACGTTGCCGACCACATGGTCGACGGCCTGGAAGAAGCGCTTCGGCTGGATGCCAGCGGCGATCATCGGCTGGCGGTCCACGATCGGGCCGCGGGCCACGAAGCCGGGCAGGAACGGGCCGGTGTAGCGGGACCGGTCGACGAGCGTGTGCCGGGTGTCGCCGTACGCGCCGATGGAGGCCATCCGGACGGTGCCGTGCTCGTCGCTCACCTCGTGCGGCTCGACGAGGCCGGTGGCCCCCTGCGCGACGGCGTGCGCGTACGCGGCGTCGACGTCCGGCACCTCCAGCGCGATGTCGCTGACCCCGTCGCTGTGCCGGGCCACGTGCTCGGCGCCGTCGGCGTCGGGACGCACCGCGCCGGTAAGCACGAACCGGGCCGAGCCGCTGGTAAGCACGTACTGGGCGTGGTCCCGGTAGCCCTGCTCGGGGCCGCGGTACGCCACGCAGGTCATGCCGAACGCCGTGGAGTAGTAGTGCGCGGCCTGCTTGGCGTTGCCGACCAGGAAGTGCACGTGGTCCAAACCACGCACCGGGAACGGGTCGTGGCTGATGTCGTGGTCGACAGCGCCGACGAGCTGGTCGATGTCGACGTCCTCGGTTGACTGGGGTCGGTCGATCGCCTGGGTCATGGTGGCCTCCCTCGCGTACCGGCCGGCCTCGTGGGCCGCCGTGGTCTCTGTCTTGTGGCGAGGATCGCGGTGTGGGCCATGGCTGGGCAACCGTTGCGATAAATGCTGGTCAGGTTGCGCATTCGGTATGGTGTCGACCCATGAATGGTGAGCAGAATGTACAGCTCGACGTGCTCGACGTTCGGTTGATCGAATTGCTCACCGAGGAGCCGCGGATCGGCGTGCTGGAGTGCTCCCGCCGACTCGGCGTCGCCCGGGGCACCGTGCAGGCACGGCTCGACAAGCTCGTCGACCGGGCCGTCATCGGCGGCTTCGGTCCCGAGATCTCACCGGCGGCGATCGGGTTCGGGGTGACCAGTTTCGTCACCCTGGAGATCAGCCAGCGGCACGGCCACGACCCGGTCACCGCGCACCTCGCGGCGATCCCCGAGGTGTTGGAGGCGCACACCATCACCGGCTCCAGCGACCTGCTGTGCCGGATCGTGGCCCGCTCCAACACGGACCTCCAGCGGGTCATCGACCAGATCGTGTCCTCCGCCGGGATAACCCGCGCCTCGACGATCATCGCGCTGGCCGAGCAGATTCCCTACCGCACGCTTCCGCTGGTACGCAGCGCCGTCCGCACCGAGGGACGATCCACCGCGTAACACCTCCGGGCCCAGAAAGCGCGGCGACACGGCGGCGCGGGCGTACGGAAGATCCGTGATCGTGGCTACGGTGTGCGGTGTGGCGAAGGGGAGCGTGCGCGGTGGGCTGCTTGTCGGCCTCGCCGTGGTCGTCGCCCTCGCCGCCACCGGCGTGTGGAACCCGTTTCCGGCCATCTGGGACTGGGTGGACCGCAGCGAGCCCATCTCCGAGCCAGACGTCGTCTGGCAGCAGCGGGTCGGTGGCACCCCGCGCAGCGTGACAATCGCCGGCGACGCCGTCGTGGTCGAGCAGCGTACCCGGGTCGAGGCCCGCAGCCTCGCCACCGGCACCCAGCTCTGGGAGCGCAAGGCGGACTGGTCGGCGGTCGCCGGCGGTGACCGGGACCCTGTCGTCGCCGTGGGCAAGCTCCTGGTCAAGGGGTACGAGCTGCTCGACCCGACCACCGGCGCGACCCGGCGGCGCGACGACGACGCGGTGGCCGTGTGGACGTACCGCAACCTGCTGCTTGACGCCCGCTGCACGGATGCCACCGACTGCACCCTGAGCGCCTGGGACCCGCGCGGCACCAAGCCACTGTGGACGGCTTTCCTGCCCGGGGTGCACAGCGGTCTGCTCGCCGACAACCCGGGCCTGCGGGGCACCCGCCGGCTGACCGCCACCCGCATCGACGACGGGGTGGCCGGTCCCGAGCCGGTGCCACCGCTGCTCGGCTTCCCTGTCGACGGCCGCGTGCACGTCGTGGACACCGCCACCGGACGGGTGCTCCAGAACGTCGAGCCGGGTCGGGAGGAGCGGCTCTCCGTGGTGGGCGGCCGGATGCTGCGGATCGCCGCCCGATCCCAGGACGGCACCTGCTACTACGCCATCTCCGCCCGCGACCCGGCGACCGGGCAGGAGGCGTGGCAACGGGCTGGGGTCAACCTGCGGACCGCCGACTCCGCCGGCTGCGTGCAGCGCGAGGACCCGCAGGGGGCCCGGAACGTACTGATCGGGGTCGGCGCGGACGGCCGCGAGGCGGTCATCGACGGGTACGACGGGCGGCTGCTCTGGGTCGGCGACTCTGCCACGAAGCTGGTCGCTGTCGACGACCGCTACGCGGTGTTCCGCAGTGCCGACAAGCGCTCGGTGGTGTCCCGTGAGCTGGGCACCGACCGGGTGCTGTGGACCCGCTCGGCCAGCGCCAAGGCCGGCGCGGCGCTCACCCCGTACGCGGCGGTGCTCGGCGACGAGAAGCCGTCCCGCCTGGTCGCGGTGGACCCCCGCAGCGGTCGGGAGTTGGCAGTCCTGCGTACCTCCGCGAACGCCCTCGCGGTCGGCCCGCAAGGCATGGTCATCGGTGAGGGTCGGGAGATCGGGTACGTCCGCTTCGGCGCCACCGGCGGCGCCCCCGATCCACGCCCCGGCGACGGCGGCGTCCCCGGCCCGGGTGGCACCGGCCCAGGTGGCACCGGTCCCGGGGGGCCGGGCGACGACAGCACCTGCGGTCCGAAGAGGGAACTCTGCCCCGAAGGCAGCAAGGACGGCTGAGCCAGGCCCGCCGACCGGGCGTTAAGGCGTGGTGAAGGGCGGTATGACCGGACGTCGTCGGAGCCCGGCCGGCGCGGCGGATGAGAGCACCGTCCCAGCAGCAGCCCGGCGGGTGGGAATGATCGACCGGTCTGCCCTAGGCTTGCCGCTCATGAGCAGTGCCGCCGGATTCTCGTACGCCCCCCTCCTGCCGACCGGCCCCGACCAGACGGACTACCGCCTGATCACCGACGAGGGCGTGGACGTCGTGCACGGCCCGGGAGGCCGCCGGTTCCTCACCGTGGAGCCGGCCGCGCTCACCGCGCTGACCGCCGAGGCGATGCACGACATCGCACACTTCCTACGCCCGGCGCACCTGGCGCAGCTCCGCGCCATCATCGACGATCCGGCCGCGTCGCCGAACGACCGGTTCGTCGCGCTGGACCTGCTGCGCAACGCCAACATCGCCGCCGGTGGCGTCCTGCCGATGTGCCAGGACACCGGCACCGCCATCGTGATGGGCAAGCGCGGCCGGCACGTGCTTACCGACGGGACCGACGCCGAGGCCATCTCCAGGGGCGTCTACCAGGCGTACACCCGACTGAATCTGCGCTATTCGCAGTTGGCCCCGCTGACCATGTGGGACGAGCGCAACACCGGCAGCAACCTGCCCGCGCAGGTCGAGCTGTACGCCGAGGACCCGGACGGACACGCCGACGCGTACAAGTTCCTGTTCATGGCCAAGGGGGGTGGCTCGGCCAACAAGTCGTACCTCTACCAGGAGACGAAGGCGCTGCTCAACCCCACGCGGATGATGCAGTTCCTGGAGGAGAAGCTGCGGCTCATCGGCACGGCGGCGTGCCCGCCGTACCACCTGGCCGTCGTCATCGGCGGCACCTCCGCCGAGTACGCGCTGAAGACCGCCAAGTACGCCAGCGCCAAGTACCTCGACGCGCTGCCCACCTCCGGGTCGATGAGCGCGCACGGCTTCCGCGACCTGGAGCTGGAGGCGGAGGTGCTGGAGTTGACACGCAACTTCGGCATCGGCGCGCAGTTCGGCGGCCGGTACTTCTGCCACGACGTACGGGTGGTCCGGCTGCCCCGACACGGTGCTTCCTGCCCGGTGGCGATCGCCGTCTCCTGCTCGGCGGACCGCCAGGCTGTCGCCAAGATCACTCCGTCGGGTGTCTGGCTGGAGCGCCTGGAGACCGACCCGGCGCGTTTCCTGCCCGACGTCACCGAGGAGACGCTCGACTCCGAGACGGTCGTCCGGGTCGACCTGAACCGGCCGATGGACGAGATCCGCGCCGAGCTGTCCAAGTACCCGGTGAAGACCCGGCTGTCCCTGTCGGGCCCGCTGGTGGTGGCCCGCGACATCGCGCACGCCAAGATCGCCGAGCGGCTGGACGCGGGCGAGCCGATGCCGCAGTACCTGCGCGACCACGCGGTCTACTACGCGGGCCCGGCGAAGACCCCCGAGGGGTACGCGTCCGGCTCGTTCGGCCCGACCACCGCCGGCCGGATGGACGCCTACGTGGAGAAGTTCCAGGCCGCAGGCGGTTCACAGGTGATGCTGGCCAAGGGCAACCGGTCGGGTCAGGTGACCCGCTCCTGCCAGGAGCACGGTGGCTTCTATCTCGGCTCGATCGGTGGGCCGGCGGCCCGCCTCGCTCAGGACTGCATCCGGCACGTCGAGGTGCTCGAATACGCCGAGCTCGGCATGGAGGCGGTCTGGAAGATCGAGGTGGAGGACTTCCCCGCCTTCATCGTGGTCGACGACAAGGGCAACGACTTCTTCGCCGAGGTCACCAAGCCGGTGCTCACCGTCGGCCGCCGCTGACGACGCGTACGCGCAAAGGGGGTGCCGGGCAACGGCCCGGCGCCCCCTTCGTCGTCGGCGCCCCACCGACATCGGTGCGCGCAGCCCGCTCGGGTCGGACCCGCGCACCGCCCCCGTCGGTCCCCGTCAACATCGACCCGACGATCGTCCGACAGCCCGCCCTCGATTCGCTCTCACGTCACTATCGCAGCCGTGGACGGGTCGGTTCGGCGAGGTCATCGACGCGCCGCCCCGCTCGGGTGTTGCCAGAACGCGACGGACTTTCCGTTGTCGCACCTCGAATGACCTGGTACTGACTTGATCGACCGGCTTCATGGCGATGGGAACGACCTGTGGACGTGCAATTTCTGGTCCTGGGACCGGTGCGGGCCTTTGTGGACGGACAGGAAGTGGACCTGCCGCGGCGACAGGTCCGACTGCTGCTCGGTCTCCTGCTCCTCGAACCGTGCCAGCCGATTCCGGTGGACCGGCTGGCCCAACTCCTCACGGCGGACCGGCAGGTTTCGAACCCGAGGGGCACCGTGCAGACCGCCGCCGCCCGGCTACGCGGCTGCCTGGCAGCGGCCGGGTCGGCAGCCCAGCTGGTCCGGGAGGGGCAGAGCTACGCACTGCTGACCCAGCCCGAGCAGATCGACGCCCAGCGTTTTCGGACTCTGGCGGACCGCGCCCGCCACGAGCAGCAACCGGCCGAGCGTGCCAGGCACGGGCGGGAAGCCCTGGCACTGTGGCGGGACGACCCGCTGGCGGACGTCGCCTCGGACGAACTGCGACGCCGGGTCGGCAGGCCGTTGATCGAGATCCATCGGCAGCTTCTCGAACTGTGCGTCGCGGCCGACCTGCAGATGGGCCGCCACGAACAGGTGGTGGTCGAACTGACAAAGGTGACCGAGTCTCAGCCGCTCAACGAGCAGCTGATCAAGTTGCTCATGCTGGCGCTGTACCGGTCCGGGCGTCGACAGGACGCCCTGGCCGCATTCCGTCAGCACCGGACGTCGATCACCCGGGATCTGGGCCTTGATCCCGCCCCCGAGCTGCGCGACCTCGAGGTGGCGATAATCCGCGAAGACCCCGATCTGGATCTCCCGGCGGGCCCGCCCGGCGAACCTCGCACCATCTCGCCCCCCACGCAGATCATCGACCAGGCGCCGGACGCGGGAGGGCAGATCCGGTTCGGCATCCTGGGACCGCTGCACGTCGGTGGCGGCGCGACCACCGTCACCGCCGGTCGCGACCGGATCGTGCTCGCCATGTTGCTGCTGCGCCCCGGTCGGCTGGTGCCGGGCGAGGAGTTGGTCGACGCGGTCTGGGAGGAGTACCCGCCGGCCACCGCCCGAGCCCAGTTGCAGACCTGCGTGTCGCGGCTGCGGGGGCGCTTCGCGGAGCTGGGGCTGGCGCCAGAAATCATCGCCACCGACCCAGACGGCTACCGCATCCGCCTTGCCCCGGACGACCTGGACGCCGAGGTCTTCGCCCGAGGCGTCGAGTCCGCCCGCGCCGCCGCCGCAGCCGGCCGGTTGAGCGAAGCGGCCGAGCGGTTCCGCGCGGCCCTGGCGCTCTGGCGAGGGCCGGCGCTCGCCGGAATCCCGTGCCGCAGCGTCCGCCGCCGCGCGCAGACGCTCGACGAGCAGCGCCTGACCGCGCTGGAGGAGCGCGTCGACGTCGAGCTGCGCCTCGGGCGGGCCCTGGAGCTGATCGACGAACTCACCGAGAGCACCGATCAGCACCCGCTGCGGGAACGACTGCGTGGCCAACTGATGCTCGCCCTGTCCTCGGTGGGGCGGCAGGCCGAGGCGCTGGCGGTCTACCGGGAGGGGCGGCGGTTCTGCGCCGAGGAGCTGGGCATCGAGCCGGGCGCCGAGTTGCAGGCGCTGCACCAGCGCGTACTCGCCGGTGACCTGGCCCTGGCCGGGCAGTCCCCTCGGCTGGTCGGCCCCCTCCGCTCGTTGCCCCGGGCGATCGGCGACTTCACCGGCCGGCAGGAGACGGTGGCCCGCCTCGTGAAGGAGGTGCGGGAAGGCGCCCGGATCCAGCTCATCGACGGGATGGCCGGCAGCGGTAAGACCACCCTCGCGGTGCACCTCGCCACCGCCCTCGCGGATGACTATCCCGACGCCCAGCTCTACATCGACCTGCACGGGCACAGCGAACGCACCCCGTTGACGCCGCCTGCGGCGGTGGCCACGCTCCTACGGCAGCTCGGTGTGCCCGCGGATCGGGTGCCGGGGAACCCGGAGGACCGGTTGGCGCTCTGGCGTACCGAGTTGGCTGACCGGCGTGCGCTCGTGGTGTTGGACAACGCCGCCACCGCCGATCAGGTGACACCGCTGCTGCCCAACAGCTCGCAGTGCCTGACGCTGATCACCAGCCGCCGTCGACTCGTCGGGGTGGACGAGGGGCGGCCGTCGTCGCTTCCGGTGCTCGACCCCGACGAGGCGGTCGAACTGCTCGGGCGGGTGGTCGGCGTGGAGCGGGTCGCGGCAGAGCCGGAGGCCGCCATCGAGGTGGTCCGCCGCTGCGGTCACCTGCCCTTGGCCATCCGGCTGGCCGGTGCCCGGCTGGCCCACCGCCCTCGTTGGCGGATCGCCGACCTGGCCGAGCGACTGACCTCGCGGCCGGATCCGTTGGCCGAGTTCGAGGCGGGCGATCGGTCCGTCGGCCGCGCCTTCGCCCTGTCGTACGCGCAGGTGTCGTCCGCCGCGCAGCGCGCGTTCCGGCTGCTGGGCGTGCACCCGGGCGTGCGGTTCGACAGCGTGGTCGCCGCCGCTCTTCTGGAGCTGTCGGTATCCGATGCGCAGGGCCTGCTGGACGAACTCGTCGACGCGAATCTGGTTGATGAGGGGGGGCCCGGCCGGTACCGACTGCACGACCTGATGCGGGAGTACGCGCGGACGTTGGTCGCCGCGCCGGAACGCGCGGTCGAGCGGCGGGACGGCATCGAACGTCTGCTCGACCATCACCTGCAGGTCGGCGCGGTGATCGCCCGGAAGAGGGAAGTCTCCAGCAGATGGAACCTGACGCTGCTGCCCGAGCCGACCCGTGCCGACCTGGTCGGTTTGGCCGCCGAGCAGGGCCGAGCCTGGTTCGACGAGAACGTGGCCGATCTGACCGCCCTGGTCCGGCTGGCGTACGCCGAGGGTTTCCGCAGCCACTGTTGGCAGCTTGCCCGGGCCTGCTGGCACGCTCAGTACGATGGCGGCCACCTGGAGGAGTTGATCGAGACGCACACCCTCGGCCTGAGCGCCGCCGAGGAACTGGGCGACGACGCGGGCACGAGAATGATGCTGAACTACCTCGCGTCGGGCTACTTCCGGATGGGCCGCCTGTCGGAGTCGATCCGCCTCATGGAGCAGGCGGTCGGCGTGTACCGCAGACTCGGGCTGCGTCGCGAGGTGTGCAACGCCCTGGGCAATCTGGGCGCCGTGTACGGCCTGAACGGTGACTACCGCCGTAGCCGTGAGTGCTATGACGAATCCTTGGCGCTGGCGCGACGCCTACAGGCGTTGGGGGAGCTCACGAGCGGGCTCAACAACCTGTCGATCACCCTGCTGTTTCACGGCCAGTTGGACGAGGCGCTGGTCATCTGCCGGCGGCACCTGTTCCTGACCCGGGAGACCGGCGACGTGCGCCAGTTCGGCAGGGCCCTGGGGCACCTGGGCATGATCCGGCACCGGATGGGGGACGTGGAGCCGGCGCGTCGGTTACTGCGGCATGCGCTGCGCCTCAGGCGGCAGGAGGGCGCCCGGGTCGGCGAGGGTGAGGTGCTCAACGAGATCGCGATGATGGAACGGGAGGCCGGCCGTCCGGAGCGCGCCGCCGACCTGCACCGCAAGGCCCTGGTCGCGATGACCGAGGCGGGGGACCGGATCGAGCAGTGCACCTCGCGCAACCTGCTGGCCAGGGCGATCCTGGCACAGGGCGACGCGACAAGCGCGCTCGACCTGTATCGGCGGGTGCTCGCGGACGCCACCGGGCTGGGCGCCCGCTACGAGCAGGCCCAGGCGTTGGCGGGCATCGCCCGCTGTGTGCGCGGCACCGACCCGGCGGCGGCCCGCACCCATCTGCTCCGGGCGCTGGCCCTGCTTCAGCAAGTCGAGTCGCCGGACCGGCACGAGGTGGAGCGGCTCTTGGCCGAGCTGGGCTGAGGGCCGCGCCACTTTCCCTGCACACCGGCGGGTGGCGCGGCAGGATGGTATGCGTGACGACTCCAGAGGCGACCGGCTACCGAATCGAACGCGACTCGATGGGCGAGGTGGAGGTGCCCGCCGAGGCGCTGTGGCGGGCGCAGACCCAGCGCGCCGTGCAGAACTTCCCGATCTCCGGCCGGGGCATCGAGCCGGCGCAGATCAAGGCGCTCGCCCAGATCAAGGGCGCGGCTGCCGAGGCCAACGGCGAGCTTGGTGTGATCGACGCGAATGTGGCCTCCGCGATCTCCGCCGCCGCCGCGCACGTGGCCGACGGCGGCTACGACGACCAGTTCCCGATCGACGTGTTCCAGACGGGCTCCGGAACGTCGTCCAACATGAACGCCAACGAGGTGATCGCCACCCTGGCGAGCCGGGAGCTGGGCTCGCCGGTGCACCCGAACGACCACGTCAACGCCTCGCAGTCCAGCAACGACGTGTTCCCGTCCTCGATCCACCTGGCCGCCACCCAGTTCATCGTGGAAGACCTGCTGCCGTCGCTGACCCACCTCGCCGAGACGCTTGAGGGCAAGGCGGCCGAGTTCGAGACGGTGGTCAAGGCGGGCCGTACCCACCTGATGGACGCCACGCCTGTCACGCTCGGGCAGGAGTTCGGCGGGTACGCGGCACAGGTCCGCTACGGCGTGCAGCGGCTGGAATCGGCGCTGCCGCGGCTTGCCGAGCTGCCGTTGGGTGGCACCGCAGTGGGCACCGGGATCAACACCCCGCTGGGCTTCGCCGCCGCCGTGATCGACAGGCTGCGCGAGTCGACAGGGCTGCCGCTGAGCGAGGCCCGCAACCACTTCGAGGCGCAGGGCGCCCGGGACGCGCTTGTGGAGACGTCGGGGCAGTTGCGCACTGTCGCCGTGGGTCTCTACAAGATCGCCAACGACATCCGCTGGATGGGTTCCGGTCCTCGGGCGGGCCTGCGGGAGCTGCGCATCCCCGACCTCCAGCCCGGCTCGTCGATCATGCCGGGCAAGGTCAACCCGGTGGTCGCCGAGGCCATGCGGCAGGTCTGCGCCCAGGTCATCGGCAACGACGCGACTGTCGGCTTCGCCGGCTCGCAGGGCGACTTCGAGCTGAACGTGATGCTCCCCGTGATGGGCCGCAACCTGCTGGAGTCGATCCGGCTGCTGGCAGCCGCGAGCCGGCTGTTCGCCGACCGCCTGGTGGCCGGCCTGGTCGCGGACGCCGAGGTCTGCCTGGCGTACGCCGAAGGGTCGCCGTCGATCGTCACCCCGCTCAACCGCTACCTGGGGTACGACGAGGCAGCTTCGATTGCCAAGGAGGCGCTGGCCAAGCAGACCTCAATCCGCGAGGTGGTGATCTCCCGAGGCCACGTCGACTCCGGCAAGCTCAGTGAGACCCAGCTCGACGAGGCCCTCGACCTGCTCCGGATGACCCACCCCTGACCTGCGGGTCGTCACGTGGTGCCGCCCAGGCGAGAAAGCGGGCGTAGAGCGCGGCGGGGTCCGGGCCGTCATGCGGGTTGAGCCGGTACAGGTCGGCGGCCGCGTCGTGCAGGACCGCGCACAGGTAGATGCTCAACGCGATCCGGTCGTGCGCGTACTCCTGGCGCAGGGTGAGCCGCGCGACCGGGCACGGCCAGGGTGCGGCGCAGACCCGGCAGAGCCAGAGCGGGCGCAGCGGCAGGTGCTGTCGACGCGGGGTAGCCGAGCGGTCGTCCGGTGCGCTCCGGGTCATGGTGCGGCCTTCCTTGGAGCCGAATCGGGTGGGACCGCCCGACCGGGGGAGCGGGCGGTCCCTGCGGCACCGACAGGCCCGGGGGACGGGGAGCGGCGCCGCACTTCACAGTCTGGTGATCGGGCGACTACGGTCGGAAGGGTTTGGTCGCGTCGTCGTAGTCGCCCTGTTTCGGGTGGTACCGCCACTGGCGGCCGACTGGAGTTGATCGTCGGCGGGGTGGAGGGCGGCAGGCATGGCCGATGGGCAGATGACGGCGGCGGCGTTCCTGATCGCGGAGCTTCGTCGGGCGCGAGCCCGACGGGGTTGGAGTCAGGACGAGCTGGCGAAGGCGGTCAACTACTCGGCGTCGATGGTCAGCGCCGTCGAGCTGGGCCAGCAACCGCCCACCGGCAAATACCTGGAACTCGTCGACCGCGCCTTGGACACGGGCGGCCTCTTCAACCGCATGTCCACCGAGCTTGTCAGCCTGGATAAGGCTCAGGTCTGGCTGCGTGGCTGGCGGAAGATCCTCGCGGAGGCGCGTGCGCTGCGATGGTTCGACCCACTCCACGTCCCTGGACTGCTGCAAACCGAGGACTATGCCCGCGCCATCTTCGAATCCGACCGTCTGCTCGACGCCGACGAGGTTGAGCGTCGGCTGACGGACCGGATGGACAGTCAGCGGATCCTCTACGAAGACCGACCGCCGCACCTCGTTGCTGTGGTCGACGAAGCGGTTCTCCGACGGCGCGTCGGAGGCCGGAAGGTGATGTGCGAGCAGTCTCTGCACCTAGCGCGGCTGGCGACTGAACACCCGAGGGTCCAGCTGCACGTCGTGCCGCGCACCGCCGACGAGTACCCCGGCCTGAACGGCCCGTTCATACTTGCCACGCTTGCCGACCACAGCGACCTTGCCTACCTTGGTGGCCAGATTGGTGGTCAGGAGCTCGACCGCCCAGCCGACCTACTCCATCTACAGTGGACCTGGGAGGCGACCCTCGGTCAGGCGTTGCCACCGCAGGAGTCGATCGAGGTGCTGAGGGAGGTGGCGGAGTCATGGAGTTGACCCGAGCCCAGTGGCGTAAGAGCAGCCGCAGCGGTTCCAACGACCAGTGTGTCGAGGTGGCTACGAACCTGGGGGACGTGGTCGGGGTGCGCGACAGCAAGGACCCGGACGGACCCGTGCTCGCCGTCGACGCGTACTCCTGGCGGCTCTTCGTGGCGGCGACCCCGCGCTGACGCGACCGCCTGCCGCGCGGCGGCGGTCGAGTTTCCCGCGCGGGTAATCGGCTCGACGGGTGTCGGGCGGCGGCGGGATGATCCGGTCATGGATGGGGATGGCCTGGTGGTTCCTGCGGGGACGGAGCGGTTGCGGTTGCGGCGGTTCACGGCGGCGGATGTGGATGCGCTTGTCGAGTTGGACAGCGATCCCGAGGTGATGCGGTTCCTGACGGGTGGCGCCGCCACACCGCTGGCCACGGTCCGCGACGAGCAGTTGCCGAGGCTGTTGGGCCAGTACGACCGGCACCCAGGGCTGGGCCGCTGGGCGGGGCTCGATCGGGCGACCGGCGAGTTCGTGGGGTGGTTCGCGCTCGACCCGTCGGCCGATGGTGACGAGGCGGAGTTGGGCTACCGGCTGCGTCGCGCGACGTGGGGGCGTGGTCTGGCCACCGAGGGCTCCCGGGCGCTGGTGCGGCACGCCTTCGACGTGGTCGGGGTGCGTCGGGTGTGGGCCGAGACGATGGCGGTCAACGACCGGTCGCGGCGGGTGCTGGCGAAGGCGGGGCTGCGCCATGTGCGGACCTTCCACGTGCAGTGGGACGACCCGATTCCGGGGACCGAGCACGGCGAGGTGGAGTACGAGTTGCGGGCGCAGGAGTGGGCGGCGGCTCAGGGGCGGCCCGCGGCCCGACGGGCACGGTAGGCGGTCACCGCCGCCCGGTTGCCGCAGCCGGAGTCGCAGAACCGCCGCGACCGGTTGCGGGACAGGTCGACGACCACGTTGTCGCAGTCCGGGTATTCACAGATCCGCAGCCGGCTCAGCTCACCCATCCGGACCAGGTCGGCGATCGCCATCGCCGCCTCCACTGCCATCCGGGTCGCCAGCGGTGCGTCGCGGGGCACGGCGTGCAGATGGTACGGCTGGTCGTCGTGCTGGATGAGCTGCGGCAACGCGCGGTGTTCCAGCAGCAGGCTGTTGACCACGGCGACGACCTCGGGCGGCTCGGCGTACCAGATGCGGCGCAGCCGGGGACGCAGGTCCCGGACGGCCTGCAACTCGGCGTCGTCGCACTCGTGCCGCCCGGTGTAGGCGTGCCGGTCGAAGTAGTTGTTGAGCGCGGCCACGTCGGGCAGGAGTTCGCCCTCCCGCCCAGCGGTGTTGACAAGTGCCGCGGCGGAGATCAGCGAGTGTTCCGTGTCATGAGCGAATAGCAACTTGACTCCTGTCACAGGTGCCACCTAGCGTCATCAGCGCAAGGGTAGTTTGCTCATGACATCTTTGCCGTCCCGAGGAGAGCGAAATGCACCAACGACCCGCCGCAGGCGCCATGCTGGCGGTGCTCTCCGCGGTCACCTTCGCCACCTCGGGCACCTTCGCACGTTCGCTCATCGACGCCGGCTGGTCGGCCGAGGCCGCAGTGGTCTGCCGGGTCGGCATCGCCGCCCTCGTGCTCGCGATCCCCGCGGTGCTGTCGCTGCGGGGCAAATGGCACGTGCTGCGCAGCAACCTCACGGCGGTCGGGATGTTCGGCCTGCTCGGGGTCGCGGTAGCCCAGGTGTGCTTCTTCAACGCCGTGCGCTACCTGCCGGTCGGCGTCGCGCTCATGCTGGAGTACCTCGGCATCGTCCTCGTCGTCGCGTGGATGTGGCTGCGGCACGGGCAGCGTCCCCGCCAGCTCACAGTGATCGGCTCGGTGGCAGCCCTGTGCGGCCTGGCATTCGTGCTGGACGTCACCGGCACCGGCAGCTTCCACCCCGTGGGCGTGCTCTGGGGGCTGGGTGCCGCAGTGGGTCTGGCCGGCTACTTCGTACTCGCCGGCCGCGCCGACCCCCGGCTGCCCTCCGTGGCCCTGGCCAGCGGCGGAATGGCCGTCGGCGCCGTCGCGCTGCTGCTTGTCGGGCTGACCGGCCTGCTGCCCCTGCACGCCACGTTCGGCGAGGTCACCTTCGCCGGGCAGCGCACCAGTTGGCTGCTGCCCATCGCCGGGCTGTCACTGATCGCCGCCGTCGTCGCGTACCTCACCGGAGTCGCCGCCGCCCGCATCCTCGGTGCCCGCCTGGCCTCATTTGTCGGGCTGACCGAGGTGCTCTTCGCCGTGCTGATCGCGTGGCTGTTCCTCAACGAACTGCCGACCGCCTGGCAGTTGTTCGGCGGCACGCTGATCATCGCCGGAGTCGCGCTGGTCCGCCTCGACGAGATGCGCGCAACGCCGGCCATGCCCGTACCGCCCAAGCCCGCGCTGGCCGTCGACGGGCGGTGAGACAGTGGGTCGCGCCTGTCGCGCCTGGCCTCCGATGGCGGTGAGACAGTGGGCAGCGTGCTGACCACCGTGGTGTTCGACGCCGACGAAACACTGCTGGACCTGAGACCGGCGGTGACCGGCGGGCTGATGGCCGTCCTCGACGACATGCGGCGACGGACCCCGGCCGCCGCCGACGTGACACTCGCCGAGTTGGAATCCGACTGGGGTGCGGTCTTCGGCGAACTCAGCGCCGCCCCGGTGACGGAGATCCGCCGTGCGGCGTTGACCCGATCGCTGGCCCGCGCCGGGCTTGACGACCACCTGGACGAGATCGCCGACCTCTTCTTCGCCCGCCGGTTCGCCCTCACCCGTCCCTACCCGGACGTACTGCCGGCGCTGGCCACGCTCCGCGCCCGGTACACGCTGGGCTTCGCCACAAACGGCAACAGCCGCGCCGAACGCTGCGGGCTCGCCGGCGAGTTCGCCTTCGAGGTGTACGCGCACGACAACGGCCTGCCCAAGAAACCCGCCCCGGAGTTCTACGCGGCGGTGGTCGCGGCGGCCGGCGTCCCGGCCAGTCAGATCGTGTACGTCGGTGACTCGTGGGTGCACGACGTCGTCGCACCCCGCAGTGCCGGCCTCCGCTCGGTGTGGCTGAACCGGACCGGCCAGGCTCGTCCAGACGGATTCCCGCCCGCCGCCGAAGTGTCAACGATGGCCGACCTGCCTGCGGTGCTAGTCGACCTGCCGGCGGTGTCGGGTGGTCTGCCTGCGCTGCCGGCTGGTTGACCTGCGCTGTCGGTGCCAGCCGGCGGCGCTCGCCGATCATCCAGCGGTGCCGGTCGATCCGGGTGGGGTGGCTGCCGACCTGGCCGGATCCGGCAGAGAATCACCGTCATGATGGACGCTCGTCTGGCGGAATCCCGCTAGGTGTTGTGTGATGACGCCACGTCCCTCAACGAGAGGATCCGATGTGGTGAGCAAGCGCTTCACCGTCGGCGCTGTCGCAACCGCGGCAGTGCTGGCGCTCACGGCAGCGGGACTGGGTGTACCAGCCAGTGCCGCGCCTACCAGCTCCCGAACCTTCACCGTCGTCGCCGAGGACGGTGTCGCGGCCGAGACGGCCGTCGCCGCCATCAAGGCAGCCGGTGGCACTGTCGTGTCCCGGTCCGACGAGGTCGGGATGTTCCAGGTGACCAGCGACCGGGCCGACTTCGCGGCCAAGGCGACCGCCGCCCCCGCGCTGATCGGCGCCGCCGAGCAGAAGGCGATCGGCCGCAAGCCGAAGCTGGACCGCGTCGAGCAGGAGCACCTGACCAGCGCCACCAGGGCCGCCGCCGGTAAGGCGGCCAAGAAGGGCGCCAAGCTGGACCCGCTCGACGATAAGCTCTGGGGCCTCAAGATGATCGGGGCCGACAAGGCCCGCAAGATCGAGCCGGGTGACCGTCGGGTGACCGTCGGCGTACTGGACACCGGCGTCGACGCCAGCAACCCGGACATCGCGCCGAACTTCAACTGGGCGCTGTCGCGCAACTTCGCACCGGACCTGGTCGACATCGACGGCCCCTGTGAGGTGGCGAGCTGCCTCGACCCGGTCGGCACCGACGACGGCGGGCACGGCACCCACGTGGCCGGCACCATCGGCGCCGCCGCGAACGGCTTCGGTCTCTCCGGTGTCGCGCCGAAGGTCTCGCTGGTCGAGCTCAAGGGTGGCCAGGACTCCGGCTACTTCTTCCTGGACCCGGTTGTCAACGCTCTGGTGCACGCCGGCCGGTCCGGTATCGACGTGGTCAACATGTCGTTCTACGTCGACCCGTGGCTCTTCAACTGCACCGCAAACCCGGCCGACTCACCGGAGAACCAGGCGGCGCAGCGGGCCACCATCAAGGCCATGAAGCGGGCCTTGAACTTCGCCCACAACAACGGCGTCACCCTTGTCGGCGCGCTCGGCAACAGCAACATGGACCTGGGTGCGCCGCGCACGGACACCAGCAGCCCGAACTACGGTGGCACCGCCCCGTACCCCCGGCCGATCGACAACAACAGTTGCTGGGACCTGCCCGTCGAAGGCCCGCACGTCATCGGGGTGTCGGCGGTCGGCCCGTCCGGTAAGAAGTCGGACTTCTCCAACTACGGCACCGAGCAGATCTCCGTGGCGGCGCCGGGTGGCTGGTTCCGGGACGGCTTCGGCACCGACACGTTCCGCACCGACGCCAACATGATCCTCTCGACGTACCCGAAGCACGTGCTCCAGGAGGAAGGCTCGGTCGACGCCGACGGCAACATCGTCGCCGGTTTCGAAGAGTCGGTCTTCAAGCAGTGCAAGGCCAACGGCGAGTGCGGCTACTACACCTACCTCCAGGGCACCTCGATGGCGTCCCCGCACGCCGCCGGCGTCGCCGCGCTGATCGTCAGCCGGCACGGCAAGCCGGAGCGTCGCGGTGGCTTCGGCATGTCGCCGAACCTGGTCGAGCAGCACCTCTACCGGACGGCTGCGGAGCACGCCTGCCCCGAGCCGCGCCTCCAGCAGTACCGCAACGAGGGCCGGGACGAGACCTACGACGCGTACTGCGCCGGTGGGGTCAACTTCAACGGCTTCTACGGCTACGGGATCGTCGACGCCTACGCGGCGGTGAAGACCCCGCTCAAGCCGAACGCCCGCCCGTAACGCACCACGTCGGGGCCCGGAGACACCTGTCACCGGGCCCCGACCCGCGTCCCGGCGTGTTCCGGCTTCTGTCCCGGCGTGTGTCCGGCGTTGTCCGGCCCGTGGCCCGGGATTGTCCAGCCCGTGCCGCGGTTGTCCGCGGCGGCCAAGGCTTGATCGACTCGGGTTCCTGGAAATCGGGGTGTCGAGGCGAGTGGGATAGCCCGGTTTCCAGGAACCCGAGATGCTCTTGGCCGGTCGAGCCGGTCGAGCCGGTCGAGCCGGTCGGGGGCGGCCGGGGTGGTGGCTCACCGGCGCCACCCGCGGGCGACCAGCGCAGCGCGTACCTCACGGAGCACCGCGGGGAACTCGACGTGCAACCGTCGGCTGGTCACGTGCAGTACCAGCCAGCCCGCCCCGACGAGCAGGTTCAGCCGGCGGCGGTCGCGGTGCAACTGTTCCGCGTCCGCATGCCACTGCCCGTCGTACTCGACAGCTACCCGGTATTCCGGCCAGGCCAGGTTGGGATGCAGGACGATCCCCTTGGGCAGGCGTACCGGATGTTGAACGGCCGGTCGCGGCAACCCGCCCAGCACCAGGCGGACTCGAAGTTGCGATTCTGGCGGGGATTGAGCGCCGCCGTCGGCCAGGCCGAAGATCCAGCGCGCCCGACGTGCACCGAAACTGTCCGCGTTGCGGGCAGCCATCTCGGCCAGCGTGTCGCTGTCGGTCAGGCCCTGCCCGAGCATCGTGTCGACGATGGTCACCGCCCGGATCGGATCGAGCCATACTGCCGTCTCCCAGGCGGCCCGCCCCGGGTCGGAGCGGGGAATCGAACCTCGCTGCTCCCGGAACTCCCGCCCCGGTGCGGAGCTGGCGACCGAGGTGTCCGGCATGCGGACGGGCTCCAACCTGGCGACGCTCATCCGCCCGTCGCCCGGCCCGGTTGCCCGCGTGTTGCCTGAGCTGACCCGCGCCGCGCTGCCAGGTGTGGTTCCGGATCGCTCATCGGCACTGGTTTCGGGGGACGGAACGCCGACGTCGACGTGCACGCGGAGACCGCGCTGGGCACCGACCCGCAGCGGTCGGGGCACGAGGACGTGGACGTCGTCGGTGAAGGCGGCGGCGTGTTCGACACCGTGCAGGTAGGCGGCCGAGGGGCCACCAACGATCACCCCGGGAGGTAGCCGGAGGAGAACGGCGCGACAGGCAAGGGCGTGGTCGCGGTCCAGTCGTGCGTCTGCGTACACGTCGTGGCGCACCCGCACCCAGGCGGCGCTGCGCAGTTGATGTTCGGTGAGCAGGCCGTCCCGGACAGCGTCGGAGCCGCGGAAGACCTGCCAAGCTAGGGCCTCGGGTCGATGTGGACGTGGTGGCATGACGAGCAGCCTGCCGACCGCCCAACGCCGGCGGATACCCCTGTGGATAACCTCGCCAGGCCGCCCGGCCGACCCCTGTGGACAGCCGCCACGTCGAGCGCCGGCCGTGTTATGGCCGTCGATCAACCGGCGGCCGTCAGCGCAGGGCGGTGGAGACGGCGATGGCGGCGGCGAGCACCTGAGGGCCGACCGTGTCGACGTCCAGCGGGGCGAGCGCGACCACGCCGACGCTCGCCTCCAGGCCTGGTACGCCGAGTACCGGTGCCGCCACCCCGTACGCCCCGGACTGCAACTCACCACTGCTGCTCACCGGCTCACTCATTCCTGCCCGGCCCGCGAGGATCGCCCGACCCGCAGCACCCCGGTCCAGTGGATGCCGTGCCCCAGTCCGGTACGCCACGTGGAACGACGTCCAGCTCGGCTCGACCACGGCCAGGGCGACTCCGTCTCCGCCCTCGACCACTGTCAGGTGCGCGGTTGCCCCAGCCTGCTCGGCAAGCCGGCGCAGGGCGGGTAGCGCACCCTCGGCGAGCAGTGGTTGAGCGCGGCGGGCAAGGTGCAGTACGCCGACACCGAGCCGGAGCTTGCCGTCGCTGTCGCGCCGCAGCATTCCGTGATCGATGAGCGGAGCCACCAGCCGGTAGACGGCCGCCCTTCCGATGCCGAGCCGGGTCGCCGCCTCGGTAACGGTCAGTCCGCCTGGCGCGTCGGCGACCAGGTACAGCAGCCGCAGCCCACGGTCCAGCGTCTGCGCCGTCTCCCCGCCCCGCCCCGCGACCGCGCCGGCACGCCCGGCGACTGCCTCGGCCTGCCCAGGGCTGGTGGAGGTGGCGGGTGGCTCACCGGGGTGTGCGGTCGGATCCACGCAGGCAGCGTACGACCCGGCACCGGCGGACCCGGACAGACACGGACGGCTACCCTTGTACGGTGACGCTACGCCTGTATGACACCGCCACCCGATCGGTGCGGGACTTCGTCCCGCGGGAAGCCGGCAAGGTGGGGGTCTACCTGTGTGGTCTCACTCTTCAGGCTCCGCCGCACATCGGCCACCTTCGCTCCGGCGTCAACTACGACGTGCTGCGCCGTTGGCTGCTGTCGGCCGGTTACGAGGTCACGTTCATCCGCAATGTGACCGACATCGACGACAAGATCCTGGTCAAGGCGGGGGAGCAGGGTCGGCCGTTCTGGTCGATCGCGTACGCGAACGAGCTGATCCTCGCCGAGTCGTACCGCGCGTTGAACGTGCTGGCGCCCACCTACGAGCCGCGCGCCACGGGGCACATCCCCGAGATGCACGAGCTGATCATGAAGTTGATCGCTGACGGGCACGCGTACCCGGCGACCGACGGCTCCGGCGACGTCTACTTCGACGTGGCGTCCTGGCCGACGTACGGGTCGCTGTCGGGTCAGTCCCCGGACGCGATGCAGTCGGCCGGTGACGCCCCCGATCGAGGTAAGCGGGACCCGCGTGACTTCGCGCTCTGGAAGGGCGCCAAGCCGGACGAGCCTGCGGACGCCTACTGGCCGTCGCCGTGGGGGCTGGGCCGTCCGGGCTGGCACATCGAGTGCTCGGCGATGTGCTGGCGCTACCTCGGCCCGGAGTTCGACATCCACGGCGGTGGCCTGGACCTGACGTTCCCGCACCACGAGAACGAGATCGCCCAGTCCAAGGCGGCCGGGCTGCCGTTCGCCCGTTACTGGGTGCACCACGGGCTGCTCAGCATCGGCGGAGCCAAGATGGGCAAGTCCGCCGGCAACGCGCTGGGCCTGGCGTACGTGGAGTCGCTCGGGGTGCGGCCGGTCGAGCTGCGGTACTACTACGCCGCCGCCCACTACCGCTCGGTGATCGACTACTCGGAGGATTCGCTGCGCGAGGCTGCCACCGCGTACCGGCGGATCGAGGGTTTCGTGCAGCGGGCCGCCGAGCGGGTGGGCGCCGGGCAGCCCGGCGGACTTCCGGCCGGCTTCGTCGCGGCCATGGACGACGACCTCAACACCTCCGCCGCGCTGGCGGTGTTGCAGCAGCACCTCCGGGACGGCAACACCGCGCTGAGCGTCGGCGATGATGTGACCGTCCGCACCACGCTGGCCGATGTACGGGCGATGCTGGATATCCTCGGCATCGACCCCTTCGACCCCGCGTGGACCGGTGGCGGCAGCTCGAACGATCTGCGCGCCGTGGTGGATTCCCTGATCGCGCTGGCCCTGGAGCAGCGCGCGCAGGCCCGGGGCCGCAAGGACTGGGCCGCCGCCGACGCGGTACGCGACCAGCTCAAGCTGGCCGGCGTGGCGGTCGAGGACACCCCCCAGGGCCCCCGTTGGACTATTGGAGAGCAGGACTGATGGCCGGCAACTCGCAGCGCCGTGGCCGGCGACTGACGCCGAAGGCGGGTGCCCCCAAGGGCTCCGGCGGCAAGAACAAGGATTCCCTGGCCGGGCGGGGTCGCACCCTGCCCGCCGACGAGCGACCCTGGCACAAGGGCTATTCGGGCACCGAGAAGCTGCCGCAGCGCACCGCCTGGAAGCAGGACAAGGAGCGTCGGGTGGCGGCCGAGGAGGGGCGTGCCCCGAAGATCGGCCAGCCGGGCAGCAAGGACACCACCTGGGGCAAGGGCGGCGGTCGTGGCGTGCCGGGCGGTCGGGGCGGTGCCGCCGGCCGAGGTGGTGCTGCCGGTCGTGGTGGCGCTCCCGGTCGGTCTGGCCCCCGGGTCGCGCCGGGGCGTAAGTCCAACCCATCCAAGGACACGCCGGAGCTGCTTGTCGGTCGCAACCCGGTGCTGGAGGCGCTGCGCGCACAGGTGCCGGCGACGGCTCTCTACACGGCCCAGGGCATCGACACGGACGACCGGATCAACGAGATCCTCCGGACGGCCGCCGACCGGGGCATCGCCATCCTGGACATCAGCCGGGCCGAGCTGGACCGGATGACCGGCGGGGTGCTGCACCAGGGCGTCGGGTTGCAGGTGCCGCCGTTCGCGTACCAGTCTTTCGAGGACATGGTCGTCGCGTCCCTGGAGCAGCCGGCGCCGCTGCTGGTCGCGCTGGACGGGGTCACCGACCCGCGCAACCTGGGTGCGGTGATCCGCTCGGCCGCCGCGTTCGGCGCGCAGGGTGTCTTCGTACCCGAGCGGCGGGCAGCCGGGATCACGGCGACCGCCTGGCGAACCAGCGCCGGCGCGGCCGCGCGGGTGCCGGTGGCCCAGGTCACCAACCTGACCCGGTCGCTGAAGGCGTGCCGGGACGCCGGCTTCATGGTGGTCGGCCTGGACGCCGACGGCGACACCGACCTGTACGACCTGGAGGCCGCCGTCGGCCCGCTGGTGGTCGTGGTCGGCTCCGAAGGGCGCGGGTTGTCCCGCCTCGTCGGGGAGACCTGCGACCTGACCGTCAGCATCCCGATGATCTCCGAGGTGGAGTCGCTCAACGCCAGCGTGGCCGCCGCGGTCACCCTCGCCGAGGTGGCCCGCCGCCGCTCGGTCGAGCTGTAACAACGCCGACGAGGCTCCTCCCGGTCCGCCGGGAGGAGCCTCGTCGCATGTTCGGTTCCGGTGGGTTCAGGCGTCGGTACGACGAAAGGGGCGGCCCGCCGCAGCGGACCGCCCCCATCGGTACGGCGTTACGTCAGATCCGGCTGCCGGTGGCGGCGTGGAAGACGTGGCTGCGGCCGGTGCGCGGCTTGACGAACACGGTGTCACCCATGTTCGGCATGGTGCGCCGGTCGGTGCGGACGACGAAGCGCTCCGAGCTGCCACCCAGCGCGGCGTGCCCGTAGACGTTGGCGTCCGACCCGAGGTCCTCGACAAGCTCGACCACGACCGGCATGCCGCCCTCGGTCGGGCTGACCAGGTCGCAGTCCTCCGGGCGGAAGCCCACTGTCACCTTGCCATCGCCGCCCTCGGCGCGGGCCGCGGCGACCTGCTCGCGGGTCAGCGGGATGTGCAGCTCAGCGAACTCCGCGCCCTGCTCGTTCAGCGGAACGGTCTTGATGTTCATGGCGGGGGAGCCCATGAAGCCGGCGACGAACACGTTCGCCGGGGTGTCGTACAGCGCCCGAGGGGTGTCCACCTGCTGGAGAACACCGTCGAGCAGCACCGCCACCCGGTGACCCATGGTCATGGCCTCGACCTGGTCGTGCGTCACGTACACGGTGGTGACGCCCAGCTTGGCCTGCAACGACGCGATCTGGGTACGGGTCTGCACGCGCAGCTTGGCGTCGAGGTTCGACAGCGGCTCGTCCATGAGGAAGACCTGCGGCTCGCGGACGATCGCCCGGCCCATCGCGACACGCTGACGCTGACCACCGGAGAGCGCCTTCGGCTTACGGCTCAGGTACTCCTCCAGCTGGAGCAGCCCGGCGGCCTCCTTGACCCGACGGTCGATCTCCGACTTGGAGGTCTTGCGCAGCTTCAGGGCGAACGCCATGTTCTCGTACACCGTCATGTGCGGGTAGAGAGCGTAGTTCTGGAAGACCATCGCGATGTCGCGGGCCTTCGGGGGGAGGTGGGTGACGTCGCGCTGGTCGATGTAGATCGAGCCGGCGTCGACGTCCTCAAGACCGGCGAGCATGCGCAGGCTGGTGGACTTGCCACAACCGGACGGGCCGACGAGGACGAGGAACTCGCCGTCGCCGATTTCGAGGTCCAGCTCGTTGACGGCGGGACGCTCGGTGCCCGGGTAAATCCGGGACGCCTTGGAATAGGTGACCGTAGCCATGGTGAAGCGCTTCCTTTCACCGGCAGGAACGTGCCGGACGATCCGAGTGAAGGAGCGACCGGTACGAAGCCGTACCGGTCAGCGGACGTCGGGTCGCCACGAGGGCGGCTGATCGTCATCCGTGTCACTGCACCGTAAACGTGTTTCATCCCGCTGCCAAGGTGAGGGGTCGTCGGAAGTGAGTCAGCGATCAGGCATTCCGGTCACTCGGGCACGGTAGGACATCAATCGACACGTCCGATCGGCCCACTGGAGACGTACGGACGTCGGGTTGTTGACGTTTCCCGTGCTCGGGAGCCCTCGCGAGCGGGATATCCGGACGCCAGTCGCTATGCTGACCTCGACGCACGCGCCCCTGTAGCTCAGCTGGCCAGAGCACTCGCCTTGTAAGCGAGATGTCGCCGGTTCGATCCCGGCCGGGGGCTCCATATCCACCAGGCGCTTCCCGGACCGCAGGACCGGGAGCGCGGTGATCGACAGCAACGCTGACAGCAACCGGGTTGACGCAACCGCGCAGCCACCGCAGCGAAGGCAGCGGCCGGACTGTCGGGGTGTGCCGCCAACTGTCGTCCCGGCGTTAGGGTCGCGAGCACGACCGATGAAGAGGCTCGCGGGATCGCGTCTGGCTTCCTCGCTGACCGCATTGAAGAGTTCCGCACTGGTGAGTGGGTGATCAGCGGCGCGGAGGAGCACGAGACCGCATGGTCCGTGAGCTACCAGTCCCGCGCCTTCATCGAGTCAGGCCGCATCTCCGACGCGCTGGTCGGCAACGGGCCTGCGGTTGTGCCCAAGTCCGGCGCGGCCCCATGGCTGTCCTGGTCCGGTCGTCCGGTGGAAGAACAGATCGCCGAGGGCGGGCCCACCCTCGGCTGAACGCACTGACATGCCGCGATCCGCGCGGACGTCGGCGATGACGAGGGGTCCGCGGCTGCTGACGCCCGCGTTCGAAGACGGACGCCTACCCAACCGCACAAAGCGCCCAGAACTTGTAAGCGAGATGTCGCCGGTTCGATCCCGGCCGGGGCTCCAATTCCATCAGGCTTTTTCCGACCTACGTCGCCGCGCGGCGACGTAGCGGCGCATCTTCTCGGCAGTGCCGCAGTCGTCCATGCTGCACCAGCGGCGACTGCGGTTCTTGCTCTCATCGTGGAAGAGGAAGCGACAGCCTCCGCATCCCTTGATCCGGTCCAGTGCTCCCGCGGTGAGGAGTTGGACCGCCGCGTGCACCACTGGCCGTAGGGGCCGGGCAAGCGTCTGGTCATCTCGCCATACCCACGCGAACGTGCTCCCGCCTTCGAGCTGCGCGTGGCCGAGAGCGTCCGCTTCGTCGTCTCGCAGCCGCGCCAGCGCGGCCGTGCTCGGCGCGCCTCCGGCGGCCAGCGGCCGGAATATCTCGTCGAGGTAGTCGCGGGTGCTCAGCGCTCGTGAAAAGGCGGCGTGGGCACCGTCTGGGTCGTTTCGCGACAGTCGGCGTAGCGCCGTCGCCTCGGTTTCGGTGAGGGTGCCCCCGTGCACGCCCCAGGCGACCAGCTCCGGATAGCCCGTGAGTACGTCGTCGTCCGAGGGGCCGACGGGTGGGCCGGTGCGGGTGTTGACGAAGTCCAGGGCGAGGTTGCCGCCCACCAGGTGCATCCGCGTCACGTCCTCGGCTGTTTCCATCAAAACCAACTTTACCAGTTGACCCTCATCGAAGGCCTCGCTAGCTTGTTTCTCGCGTAAGCAATTTAGCCGGTAACAGTTGGAGGGGTGGATGGTCCACTGGCGAGCAGTCGGAGCGCTGATCGGCTTGTCCGGCGGGACGTTCCTCTACACCACCGCCGAGGCGCTGCCGATCGGCCTGCTGCTCCCGATGGCCGCGGACCTCGCTGTCGCACCGTCGCAAGTGGGCATGCTCGTCACCGCGTACGGCGCGGTGGTGGTTGTCGCCTCGATTCCGTTGACGGCCCTGGCCAGGAGGATTCCGCGTCGACGACTTCTGTCGGCGCTCCTGGCCGGCTTCGTCGTCAGCACCGCGATCACTGTGTTCGCGAGTACGTTCGCGCTGCTGCTGGCGGCCAGGATGGCAACAGCGGCGACGCATGCGTTGTTCTGGGCCGTTGTGGTGCCGGCCGCGGCCGAGTTGTTCCGACCCGGGCTACGCGGTCGGGTGGTGGCGATCGTGTTCGCCGGCGGCAGCGTCGCTCTGGTCATGGGGGTGCCTGCGGGCACCTGGCTTGGTGAACGCGCGGGCTGGCGGGTGTCGTTCCTGTCGGTCGCCGGGCTCGGCGCGGTCGTGCTCGTCGCGGTGGCGTCGCTCCTGCCCTCCGCGCCGCCCGATCAGGGGCACGCCGCCCGGGGCGCTACACCCGACGTCCACCGCTTCTGGCTGCTGGTCGCTGTGGCGATCCTGACGACCGCAGGTGCCATCGCGGCCTACACCTATGTCGCCCTCTTCGTCACCGAGGTCAGCGGGTTCCCCGCCTCGGCGGTCGGGGTCATCCTGCTGGCGCGCGGTGTCGCCAGCGTGCTCGGGATCCTCGCTGTCGGAGCGGTGGTGGACCGCAGCCCGTGGCTCGCCCTGGTCGCGACCGTCGCGCTTCAGTCGGTGGCACTGCTCGGGCTGTACGCGATCGGCCACCGCCCAACGGCTGCCGTGGGCCTGCTCGCTCTGGCCGGACTGGCGTTCGCGGCGTTCACAGCTGTGCTCGGTGGCGTCGTCCTCCAGGTGGCGCCCGGGCGCTCCGACCTCGCGGCCGCCACCGTCTCTGCCGCTGTGAACGTCGGCATCACCGGTGGCGCCCTGGTCGCAGGCCTCGCGCTGCCGAGCCACGGCGTGCACAACACGGTGCTGCTCGGCGCCCTGCTAGGCGTCGTCGCTCTGATGGTCATCGCCGCTGGCTTCACCGGACTGGGTCGCCGCCGGCGCGTACGCGCAGCAGCGCCGACCGCCGCAGTCCCAGTTCAGCTGACCGAGTTGTGCAGTCCTGCCGGTAGCCTGGGGTCGGGCAACGAGCCGAGCGGGACGGGGGTCCGATGAGTCGCGCGGTGGAGCAGTCGAACCGGGCGATGCTGCGTGCCCGGGACGCGATGGACCGGGCGTACGCCCAGCCGTTGGACATCCCGGCGTTGGCCCGGATCGCGCACGTCTCCGAGGCCCACTTCATCCGTACGTTCCGGACCACCTTCGGCGAGACGCCGCACCGCTATCTGCAACGTCGTCGGGTGGAGCGGGCGATGTCGCTGCTCGTGGAGACCGACCGGGACGTCACCGACATCTGTTACGCGGTCGGCTTCAGCAGCCTGGGCACGTTCAGCCGCACGTTCCGGCAGATCGTCGGGGAGTCACCCACGAGCTTCCGTCAACGGGCGACACCGACCAATGTGCCGTCCTGCTTCACCAAGGCGTGGACCAGACCTGTCAGTTTTGGATAAGCAGCAGCTCAGGGGCGACCTCTAACGTCATGGGCATGACGATGAACGCGATCAGCCGCTCCCAGATCTACGTCCTGGACCAGGACGAGGCACTCGACTTCTACGTGAACAAGCTCGGCATGGAGGTCAACACCGACCAGGACCTCGGGTTCATGCGGTGGTTGACCGTCAACCTGCCCGGCGACCCCGAGCGGGAGATCCTGCTGGAGAAGCCGGGCCCGCCGGCACTGGACCCGGCCACCGCCGAGCAGGTCCGGGAGCTGCTCACCAAGGGCGCCCTGGGCGGATACCTCTTCATGACCACTGACGACGCCCGCAAGACGCACGAGGATCTCGTGGCGAAGGGTGTCGAGATCACCGACGAGCCGACCGAGCGTCCGTACGGGATCGACTTCGGTATCCGGGATCCGTTCGGCAACCGGATCCGCATCGGCCAGATGTTCCCCCGGTCGTAGGGGCGAGCCACAGCGGAGGGCGCGGGGCGATCCCGCGCCCTCCGCTGTGTTGGGGTGTGGGGTATGCGGACACGGCTGCTGTACCTGACCCGACACGGCGAGCAGGATCTGACCGGGCCGGGCGAGCCGGACACCGGCCTGTCGGAGCGCGGTCGGCGGCAGGCCGCGTTGCTCGGCGAGCGGCTGCGGGGCCGCTCGTTCGCCGCCGTCCACCACGGGCCGCTGCTCCGGGCCGCCCAGACCGCCGAGCTGGTCGCGCAGTCGCTGCCCGAGGTCCCGGTGTACGCCACGGAGCTGGCCGGTGACCACCTGCCGCACGACACGGATCCGGCTGGCCTGCCGCAGGCGTACGCCGAATTCCTTGCCGGGTTCTCGGCGGCCGAGAGGGCCGACGGGCCGCGGGTGACGGCGGCGGCGGTGCGGCGGTTCGCCGGCCCGGTCAGCGCGCAGGCCGCCGGGGACGAGCCGGTTCGTGAGCTGGTCGTGACGCACAACTTCCTGATCGCCTGGCTGGTGCGGCACGCCCTCGACGCGCCGGAGCGCCGGTGGCTGGGTTTGAACCTGCACAACGCGGGTCTGACAGTGATCCGGTACGGCCCTGCGGGGCCGCCGAGCCTGGTCGCCGTCAACGACGTGGCGCACCTGCCTCTGGAGTTGCGGGGCACCGGCCTGCCGGCGGACTACCTGGTCTGAGTGTCGGTGGCGCGCAGCAGCAGTTCGACGAGCGCGCGGGTTGCCGGCGGTGGTGCGGGGTCGGCGGGGCAGTCGACGTACCCGGTCTCGATGGTGCCGACGGTCAACCGGTAGCTGAAGGCGTCGGCGCAGCTTGTCGTGCTCGTGCCCTGGCGGGCCTCGGTGGTGAGCCGGGGGTCGGCGGCGAGCCCGCGTAGGCGACCGAGGTCGGCGGGGGCGAGTTGGCCGGTACGCCGGCTGCCGGCCCGGTCCACAGCCGTCCACCGGCCGTCCGGCTCGACTGTCACCTGGTCGCCGCGACCGGCGAAGCCGCCGGAGCGGAACAGCAGCACGCGCGCGGGCGAGCTGTCGGTGGCACCGGAGGCGGTCGGTGTGGGTGCCGCGGTGGCGGGGACAGCGGACGGCGGAACGGCCGTGGCCGTGGTGCCGTCGGCGGTGGTCGACGGCTGAGCCTGGGGGGTGTCGGCCTGGTCGGTGCTGGTGCAGCCGACCAGGAAAGCGGCCAGGAGCGCGATCGTGGCACCGGCTGTCGAGGCGGGTCTCATGTCCGTCGGACGCGCGAGGTGGGTCGTTGGTTCCCTTGTCAAGGCACTCATCCGTTCGGCCAGTGTCGATGTCTGAGAACGGTTCAGCTCTTCTCTTTTCGTCGACACATGGCTATATCTACATGCGTGACTACCCCCGTCACACTCTTTCTCCTTCCAGGAGGGCACGTGAAAAGATCCGTCGCCGCCGTCAGCGCAGCGCTGCTCACCAGCGGCCTGCTGACCTGTGTCGCCACCGCGGCACAAGCGGCTCCACCCACCGCCCCCGCGCCGGGCGCCTCCGCCGCGGCCCAGGCGGCGAGCGTCCTGCGAACGAACCCCGGCGCAGTCCAGGGTTCGAGCGCCGAGTCCTACCAGGTGCAGAGCACCAAGGTGGACGCCTCCGGCGCGGCGCACACCCGTTACACCCGGACCTACCAGGGCCTTCGGGTGTACGGCGGTGACTTCGTCATCCACACCGCACCCAACGGCACCTACGCCGGCAGTTCCGTCGGACTCGCCGCACCGCTGACCGTCGCCACCACGGCCAAGGTCACCGCCGACGCGGCAAAGAAGGCCGCCCGCGCCGAATTCACCGGCAAGGCGGAAGCGGTAGGCGCACCCGAGCTGTTCGTCGACGCCAGCTCCGGCAAGGGTCGACTCGCCTGGGAGACTGTGGTCAGCGGCTGGCAGCCCGACGGGCAGACCCCGTCCCGGCTGCACGTCATCACCGACGCCGTCACCGGCGCGGCAGTGGGGTCGTACGACGAGATCGAGTCGGTGGTCGGCAGTGGCCAGGGCATCTACAGCGGCTCGGTCAGCATCGACACGACGCTCTCCGGCAGCACGTACCAGATGATCGACCCGTCGCACGGCAACGGCCGTACCTGCGACATGAACAACGGCACGTCCTCCTGCACCACACTTACCGACGCCGACAACGCGTGGGGCACCGGTGCCGCCTCCAACCGGCAGTCTGCCGCTGTTGACGCGCACTTCGGCGCAGCCAAGACGTTCGACTACTTCAAGAACGTGCACGGCCGCAACGGCATCTTCGGCAACGGCAACGGCGTGCCGAGCCGGGTGCACTACGGCAACAACTACGTCAACGCCTTCTGGGACGGCGCCCAGATGACCTACGGCGACGGCTCGGGCAACTCCCGGCCGCTCGTCTCGCTGGACGTGGCCGGGCACGAGATGAGCCACGGCGTCACCGAGGCGCTGGCCGGCCTGGTCTACTCCGGCGAGTCCGGTGGCCTCAACGAGGCCACAAGCGACATCTTCGGCAACATGGTGGAGTTCTACGCCGCCGCGCCGAGCGACCCGGGCGACTACCAGGTCGGTGAGAAGATCAACATCAATGGCAACGGTACGCCGCTGCGCTACATGTACAACCCGTCGCTGGACGGCTCGTCCGACAGCTGCTGGTCCACCAGCACGAAGAACAAGGACGTGCACTACTCCTCCGGCGTCGCCAACCACTTCTTCTTCAACCTCGCAGAGGGCACGGGCGCCACGTCGTACGGCACCTCTCCCGTCTGCGGCTCCGCTCCCGCGGTGACAGGCATCGGCCGGGTCAAGGCCGAGAAGATCTGGTACCGGGCGCTGGACGTCTACTTCACCTCCAACACGTCGTACGTCAACACCAGCAACCCGGCGAACACCGCCCGCGCCTACAGCCTGCGGGCGGCCACCGACCTGTACGGCAGCTGCTCCACCGAGTACAAGGCCGTGCAGGCCGCCTGGACCGCGGTGAACGTGGCCGGCAGCGACTCGAACTGCTCGACCGGAAACGACTTCTCGGTGTCGCTCTCGCCGACCGCCGGCTCGGTCAACCCGGGCAGCTCGGTCTCCACCACCGTGGCGACCGCCACCACCAGCGGTACGGCGCAGACCGTGACGTTCTCCGCGTCGGGCCTGCCCAGCGGGGCGACCGCCGCGTTCAGCCCCGCCTCGGTGACCTCGGGCGCCTCGTCCACCCTCACCATCAGCACCTCGGCGAGCACCTCACCCGGCACCTACTCGATCACCGTCAACGGTGCCGGGGCTGTCACCCGCAGCGCCACGTACTCGCTGACAGTGAACGGCACCGGTGGCGGCTGCACCGCGCCGGGCCAGAAGCTGGCCAACCCGGGCTTCGAGTCCGGCGCGACCGGCTGGACGGCCAGCTCCGGCGTCATCACCAACTCCAGCAGTCAGGCGGCCCGCACCGGGTCGTACAAGGCGTGGCTGAACGGGTACGGCAGCACCCGCACCGAGACGCTCGCCCAGTCGGTGAGCCTGCCGGCCGGTTGCTCGTCGTACGCGTTCAGCTTCTGGCTGCGCATCAGCTCCGCCGAGACCACCACCAGCGTGGCTTACGACAAGCTCAACGTGCAGGTGCTCAACTCGAGCGGAACCGTTCTGGCCACCCTGGCGACCTACTCGAACCTGAACAAGGGCACCAGTTACAGCCAGAAGTCCTTCTCCCTGGCCGCGTACGCCGGCCAGACCGTCAGCCTGAAGTTCACCGGCATCGAGGACTCCTCGCTGCAGACGTCCTTCGTGGTCGACGACACGGCGCTCAACGTCTCCTGACCTGAGCTGACACGCAAGGGCCCGGCGGCCACCCCTCACGGGTGGTCGCCGGGTCCGCGCCGTTATGGTCGCCGCACCGCCGTGTGCCGGCGGGTCGGATCGGCGGCGTACGCCCCCGGACGGCTGACGCGGAAGGGGTGGACGTGTCGGACGCGGAGTTGACAGTCGAGGTGACCGGTCCGGTGGCGACCGTGGTGATCCACAACCCGGCTCGCCGTAACGCGATGACGGCGGCCATGTGGCGGCAGTTGCCCGAGCTGCTCGACCGGTTGGAGCCCGACCCCGACGTACGCACGCTGGTGCTCACCGGCGCGGGCGACGCCTTCTGCGCCGGCGCCGACCTCGGTGACCTGGCCGAACTGCTGGACGCGGGCGACGCTAGCATCGCGGTGACAGCCGAGGAACGCCTGGCCAGTTTCGCCAAGCCGACGGTGGCGGCCATCCGGGGTGCCTGCGTCGGAGGTGGCGCCCAGCTCGCGGTGGCCTGCGACCTGCGGATAGCGGCGGACGACGCCCGGTTCGGCGTACCGCCGGCCCGGCTCGGCCTGGTCTATCCGGCCCCCACCACCCGCCGGCTGGCCCGGCTGGTCGGCCCATCCGCCGCCAAGCACCTCCTGTTCACCGCCGACCTCGTCGACGCCGAACGTGCCCTGCGGATCGGCCTGGTCGACGAGGTACTGCCCGCCGGCCAGCTCGCCGCGCGGGTGGACGAACTCACGGCCACGATCGCCCAGCGCTCGCCGCTGAGCGTCGCAGCAGCCAAGGAGATCGTCGACGACCGGGCCGGACCGGCGCGGATCGCCTGGTGGCACCGGAAGGTCGTGACCACCGGCGAGGCCCGGGAGGGCGTGGCGGCGGTCGCCGAACGCCGGACGCCCCGCTTCGCCTGGCATGCCCCGACCGACAACTGAGCGTCTCGGCTGCGGCGGCGGGTGCTGGACGGAGTGGGCACCTGCCGGGCCGCCGGAGCCTTTCCGCGAGTTCTGCCAGACCTGACCGCCCGACGGCCGCCGTCGATTTCACGTATTGCGAAACCTCGATCCTGGGTGGTGTCGGCTCGGGCCTGTGCGGCAGGCTGTCGGTCGTGCAGCGTGATCGGTTGCTTGCGGGCCGCTACCGGCTCCTGGAGCGTCTCGGCAGTGGCGGCATGTCCGCGGTGCACCGGGCGTACGACGAGGTGCTCGAACGCGACGTGGCGGTCAAGGTACTGGTCGTCTCGGGCACCGACGGCAGGCGTCGGATCCGGGCCGAGGCCAAGGCGGCGGCCCGGCTGTCGCATCCGCACGTCACAAACGTCTACGACTACGGGGAGTCGTCGCTCGACGGTGCCCTGGTCCCGTTCGTGGTGCTTGAGCTGCTCGACGGCCACACCCTCGAACAACGGCTGGATGCCGGGCCGCTCCCGCCCCGCGCCGGATTGCGGGTCTGCGCCGAGGTGGCGTCGGCGCTCGCGGCCGCGCACGCCCAAGGGCTGGTGCACCGCGACATCAAGCCGGGCAACGTGATGCTCACCCCCGCCGGGGCGAAAATGCTCGATTTCGGCATCGCGGCCGCCGTCGGCGACCCGGAGATCGACTTCGAAGGGCGGCTGCTCGGTACGCCGGCCTACCTCGCCCCGGAGCGGTTGGCCGCAGGCGAGGTGCTGCCGGCCTCCGACGTGTACGCCCTCGGCCTGCTCCTGCACCGGGTGCTCACCGGTCGGCTGCCCTGGGCCGACGAAGCGCAGGTCGGGATGCTGCGCGCGTCCGAGCACGTCGAGCCGGACCCGCTGCCCGATATCGATGCGGTGCCGGCCGAGGTCCAGCGGCTGTACCGCTGGTGCCTGGCCCACGACCCGACCGACCGGCCGCCGGCCGCCGAGGCGGCCCGCATCCTGCTTGTCGCCTCCCGAGCGGCGGATGCCGTCAGCGGTGAGGTCGGGACGGCTGTCAGCGCCGCCGAGCCGGCGTCGGCCACTGTCGCCCAGGGCGGCGAGCCCGCCGAGCCGAAGCGAGTTGCGGCAGCCGATCCGACCGAGCAGGCCGAGCCGAGCGGGCTTGCCGGGGCGAGCGGGCGGCAGGGGCTGTGGCGTCGGCGGCGGGCCATCGTGGCTGTCGGCGGCGCGCTGATCGCGGCCGTGGCGATGGCCGGGTCCCTTGGCGACTCGCACAATCGTCGACAGGGGCGGGGCGCGCCGCCGACAGGCGCCGGCCCGGGCACCACATCGGTGGGGTTTCCAGGCACCGCCGAATCGGCCGTTGCCACAGACCCACGACCGTCCGCCGTTCCGTCGGCCAGTAGCACCTCGCCCGTCCCCCGGCCCGGCCCTCCGAGCAGACCGGGACGGACGGCCGCCCCGAGCCCGACCGCCGCACCGAGCCCGTCCGTCACCATCCCAGGGCCCGCACCGACAGGGGCCGCCTCCCCGCCCACCTCGTCCTCTGGCGTACCGGTGGAGGCGCGTGGCGGGACGGTAACCGTTCGCTGTGTCGGAAAGCTGGTCGAGGTGCTCGCGGTGACGCCAGCATCCGGCTACCGGGCGGAGACGTACGACCCGGGACCGGCCAGGCAGGTCCGGATCGAGTTGGAGTCCGCCGGGAACCGCAGCGAAGTCCGGGCGCGCTGCCCCAACGGCCGTCCGAAACCGACGGTCAAGGAACGCGCCTCCTAGACGAGATCGCATCCCTCGCGGGCGTTTGCAGCGACGGCACGCCCCTGGACCAGGGGCCGGCGGGTGCCGCGCCGAGGACGTACCTCGATGCGGCCCCCCGTTCCCGCCGGCCCGGTCGGTCACCGCGCGGCCAGCGCCGACCAGCCCGGGTTCACCGGCTCCCGGCGCAGCGGCATGGCCGCCTCCGCCGGAGTCCGGTCGCCCTTGCGCTGGTTGCAGGCGTAGCAGGCGGCGGTCGTGTTGCGCCAGGTGTTCCGGCCGCCGCGCGAGCGGGGCAGGATGTGGTCGATGGTCGACGCGGGACCGCCGCAGTACGCGCAGCAGCGGTTGTCGCGGCGCAGCACCCCGGCGCGGGACCAGGCTGGCCCGGCGCCGAACCGCCACCGGGTGACCACGTAGCGGACCAGCCGCACCACCCGGGGCATCGGGAAGACACCGATGACCTGGTCCGGCTCGGCCTCGTGGATCTCGGCCACCCGGCGGCAGAGCATCCGTACGGCGTGTTGAACGGTGACCCGGTGCAGCGGGCCGAGGTCGGCGTTGATGACGAGGACGGCGTCCACCGGGATCTCCTTTCAGAGGCGTACTGATCCGGACAGCGAAGAGCCGCCCGGTCCTGCTGTCGGACGGGGCGGCTCAGCGCGTTCGGGTACGCGTCAGTCGGGCCGGCCTGCCCGGGGACCTTCCGCTCGGCAACCGCCGACGGGCAGCACCGACGACGACACGGTGGTGACGTGCCACATCGTCATGATCTGCTCCCGCGGTGGTGGTTGACCTTGCGCGATCACGGTAGGTCGGCGGGGGACAGAGGGGCAACGTATTTCGATCGGCCCTCCGGCGACTCGGGACGTCGCTGACGACGGGTCCGGGGAGCGGTTCCCACCGAGCGGCGGGCGATGGCCAGCGGCCGGTCCAGCCGGAGTGCCATCCGCGCGGTGAGTTCGCTGTCCAGCAGGGGCCGGTTGACCTCGGCGGCGACAGCCAGGGCCGGGCCGGAGACGGAACGCCAGATCGCGGCCAGGCCGGCGCCGAGGCCGAGCAGGGCGACGGCGGCCCTGGTGGTGGGCGAACCGGCCGCCGCGGCGGCGCTCACCCCGACCACGGCGAAGAGGACCACAAGCAGGGGCACCAGCACCGGCCAGAAGATGCCCCGGGCGGCCTGGGCCACCAGCCGCCGGTCGCGGATGATCAGGTTGCGGGCGACCACCGCGTAGTCCTCCTCGTCGAGCAGGTCGCGGGGATGCAGGCCACCGGTGAGTACGCCGCGCCACAGGTCACCCTGGTTGCGCAGCTCGCGACTCAGCTCGGCGGCGTCGGGCTCGGTCGGGTCACCCCGCCCGGCCCGCTCCACCACGACCGCCCACGCGGACAGCGAACGGCGTACCACTGCGGCCGAGTACGGCGGCAGGACGCTGGCCAGCTCGTCCAGCCAGCGGCTGAGCTGGATCTGGCGGCCGTTGAAGCGGCGCAGCAACTGGGTGGCGTCGCCGGGCCGGACGGTGTCGGCCAGCGACCGGCCGAGACGGTAGGCCAGCCCGATCCGGAGGTTGGTGGCCATCGCCCACCGCAGCACCTCCACGTTGAGGTCGTCCAGGGCGAGCAGTAGCGATTCGAGGTCGAGAAGTCCGGGTTGGTCCAGGTCGGGCAGCCGGTCCAGCTCGGGGAGCCGGGCGCGGGCGGCGGACGTGTCGGGCAGTTGCCCGGCGTGCCGGGTGAGCGCGGCGATCTGGGCCAGCGCGACGTCGACCCCGTCCAGGTACATCCGCATTCGGCGCGGTGTCGACATCTCGGTCAGGTTGGAGAGCTTGGCCGGCGGGTGGGTGGCGACGGCAGGGGAGGGCTCGGCGTGCTGGCCGTGGTGGTACGCGTCGGCCATCCACCAGCCCAGCCGCAGGGCGGTGACGACGCAGGCGCGCTCGTCGCGGAGCAGCGGGTACGCGTCGTCCCGGCCGGTGTCCTCGGCCAGCGGGAGGTCGCCGGCGCGGTGCAGTGGTGACATCGCCGCTGCCCTCCCGCCCGACCGATCGACGGATGATCATTCGAGCGTACGGCAGCACTCTGTCGCTTATATTGGTTTTTGTCGGTTTGGAGTGGGCCGCCCGGCGAGCAGCCCTCGGGGCCGGATCGACCGCACCGGCTCGGCAGCAGCGCCCTCGGCGCGCAGGATGTGGTTCGCCGCGATGATCCCGGTGGCCGCGGAGCGTTCCATGAGAGCGCTCGGGAAGTCCGTGGCGATGCCGTCGCCGGCCAGGTAGACGCCTGTGGCCTCGGTGCGTACCCCTGGACGCCATGCGTGGCTGCCCGGCGTGAATGCCGGCGCCTGCGCCTCCACCCGGGCGCGCAGCTCGCGGACCCGCAGATCGGCGGCCTCCGGCCAGAGCGTCACCAGCTCGCGGCGCATCCGTTCGGCCAGCTCGTCGGCAGGTACGTCGGGTTCGCAGGCGTACGCGTGCAGCTCGACGACCGACCCGCCGGTCTGCCGCGCCCAGCGGCGCGACTCGTTCTCCAGCCGGTGGTAGAGCGTCACCGAGTTCAGTGTGGGCTGACGGGACACACCGCTGAAGACCGCCCGCTCGTCGGACACGTCCCCGTCGCACCAGTACCGTGCCACCGCGTACGGCGGGCCGGGCGTGCCGAACGCGGGCATCCGCTCCGCCAGCTCCGGTGCCTGCTCGACCAGGTCGGGAGAGGCCGCCACCAGCGCGGCCAGGGCCGGCGGGTCCACCGCGAGCACCACGTGGGCGGCCGAGTGACTGCCGCCGTCGGTGGTGTTCACCCGCCAGCCGTCGGCGTCACGGTGCACACCTGTCGCGCCGGAGCTGACGCGCACCTGGCCGCCGTGCTTCTCCACGTGCCGGGTCAGCGGCTCCCAGATCGCCGTGGCGTAATCCTCGTCGGGGCAGTCGAACGCCAGCCCTTCCGGGTTGCCGAGCAGATAGAAGTGGAACTGGGCGACCATCTCGGCTGCCGACATCTCCGCCTCGTGGTTGAAGAACGAGTGCGAGAAGACCTCGAACAGCATGGCCCGCGCCCGGTCCGGCAGCCGCAGTGACGCCAGCAACTCGTCGGCGGTGCGGTCGTCCAGTTCGGCGTAGGTGCGTACCGGGTCGTAGCTGAGCAGCGGCAGCGCGGCGTCGCGGTCCATCGACCGCAGGTCGGACAGGCGCAGGCTTGGGCTGCGCAGCAGCAACGCCAGAAGGTTGGCCGGCGGTGCCGGCGGCAGCTTGCCGAACTCCTCCGTCGGCCACTCTGCACTGAGGATCGGATAGCCCGGAATGGGCTTGAGAAACCTCAGGTCCGTGTCGATGCGGCGGAGGATGGACCGCCAGTTGTAGTACTGCCGGAAGAACGCGTGGAAGCCGTGCTCGTTCTGCTGGCTGCCGTCGGCGAGCGCCTCCGGCCACGCGCCGAGCCGGCCACCCACTGTCGGCGCGGCCTCCAGCACCGTCACCGCCACACCCCGCTCGGCCAGCACGACCGCCGCCGACATGCCGGCGATCCCGCCACCCACCACCACCGCCGACACCTGTCGCGGTACGCGGTCCGCGCCATCGCCGCCCGGGTCCACCACGTGCTGACGTACGCCGATGAGCCGACCCACCACTCGCGACAGTGCCACGGGCACCTCCCTCTCCCGCCAGTCTCCCCTAAGGCAGGCAGTGGCGCGCTCTGTCGGAGGCCGGCCAGACGTACTCCAGGTCCGTCGGCACGTCCGGGCCGAAGATCGGGCCGTAGTGCTCCGGGTCCTTGCGCAGCAGCGACGAGCGGTGGCTGAGGTGCAGGTCGTCGCGGCCCAGCCAGGGCGGCAGCTCACCGGCCCGGGTCAACTCATCCTGGGTACGGATCACCCCGGGGCCGCAGGCGGCGGCGAGGTCCACGGCCAGCGTGGCGGCACACGTGTCGGCCCGGCCCGGCTCGGTCCAGACCGCGCACATGTCCAGTCCGTAGCGGGTTAGCGCCTCCTCGTACCCGGCCCACATCTTCACAGCGGGGTGGTTGCGCCAGCCGTACCCGGGGCGGGTCAGCCCGCGCAGCACCTGGATGGCCTCCACCCGCTGCTTGCCCAGCCGCCTCTGGTCCAGCGTGCGGGCGCTGGCCAGAAAGTCCGGATACGGGAGGAAGGTCTGCATGGCAGGGCTCTACCCGGCACGGGGGGCTGGCATGCCTGGCCAGGGATGATCCGGACGGGGTCGCCCAGCGTGGTAGTGCTGACTACGATCCGGGCATGGCTGAGCCGTGGCGGGACCGGGCGCGACGGGCGGTCGAGTGGAACTGGCGACTACGGGCCGCCGGGGATCCCCGCCCGCACTACGTGATCTGCGGCCGGGACGCGCTCGCCTACTACGTCGCCCGCGCGATCCTCGAATCCGAGCTGCCCGTCGGCGGAGCCCGGGTGACAGTCGTGGTGCCGGAGCGTTATCCCCGCAACGCAGCTGACGTGGCAGCGTTGCGCGGGGTCCGGGTGGTCCGTTCCGACCGGCTGGACGTGGCCACCTTCGAGACCGCCGGGCTTGCCGGTGCCACCGGGCTGGCCCTGCTGCACCAGGACGACGTGGGCAACCTGCATGCCGCGCTGTGCGCACAGGCCGTCGACCAGCGGGTCCGCCAGGTGCTGCGCATGTTCAACGGCACCCTCGCCGACGGCGTACGCAAACTGCTCAAGGCGCCCGTCGAGGTGCTCTCCGACGCCGAGATGGCCGCGCCGGCCTTCGTGGCCGCCGCGCTCGGCGAGGTCGACCCCAGCTCCTTCCAGCATCGGGACAAGACGCTGCGGGTGGCCCGGCGGGCCGACGTCCGCCCGCAGGACGTGGTGTGCGCGCTGGCCCACGTCAGTGAGGAGCAGGGTGTCGAGCTGCTGCCTGCCGAGCAGGCCGGCGCGGACCTGGTGTTGGCCGAGGCCACCGGTCAGCCGCCGGGCACGGAGGTCGCCGCCCGGCGGCTGGTCCGCGCCCGGCGGCGGCGTCGCCCGGTGGCGGTGCTGATGCGTGCGGTACGCGGCTTCGCCACCCGCAAGATCGGCGTGGCCGTGATGCTGGTGCTCGCTGTGATCGCGGTACTGGGGGCACTGATCTCCCGCGCCGAGGGCGTCTCCCCGGCGGAGGCGCTGTACCTGACGCTTGTCACAACGCTCAGCGGCGCCGACCCGGACACCGGCAAGCCACCCGACGCGCAGATCATGCAGGTGGTGCTCAACCTGGCCGGCCTGGCGCTGATCCCGCTGATCACCGCCGTGGTGGTCGACGGCATCGTCAACGCACGGCTGGCCCTGCACACCGGCCGGCAGCAGCCGGCCCGGGCGGGGCACGTGGTGGTGATCGGCCTGGGCAACGTCGGTACCCGGGTGATGGCACGCCTGCGCGAGTACGACGTCGAGGTGGTCGCCATCGACAAGGACCCGGAGCCGCGCGGCGGTGCCCTCGCCCGGCAACTGGAGGTGCCGCTGATCGTCGGCGACGCCGCCCTGCCCGAGACGCTCATCTCCGCGTCGGTGGCCGACTGCCAGGCGCTTGTGGTGGCGTCCACAGACGATGTGGCGAACCTGGAGGCGGCACTGACCGCCCGGGACCTCCGCGACGACCTGCGGGTGGTGCTGCGCCTCCTCGACGGCGACTTCGCCGCGCGGGTCGAGGAGACCCTTGCCCTCGGCGTGTCCCGATCGGTCTCCTACCTGGCCGCGCCGGCCTTCATCGGTGCCCTCACCGAACGCGCTGTCATCACCACGATCCCTGTCGACCGGCACGCGCTGCCGGTCGCCGAGGTGCCTGTCGCCGCAGGCTCCGAGTTGGACGGCCGCCCCCTGAGCTCGGTCAGCCGGGACGGGCAGGTCCGCCTCATCGCCCGGACTCCGGCCGGTGGGGGCAGGACGATCTGGTGGAAGGACCTCGACCCCCGACAGGTGATCTTCGCGGGTGACCGGCTCACAGTGGTCGCCCGCCGACGCGGCCTGGACTGGCTGACCGGTCAGTGCGCCCCGCCGGCCCCGGTCTCCCGGCCGACTGAGTCGGTCCATGGCGGAGTGCACAGCCCAGCGGCGACGGCCCCCGTGGTGCCGGGCCAGGCAGGTGCGGGGGTCGACACGACGCACCCCGTTCATCCGGCCGGAGATCTGCCCTCGACGACCAACGGCGGTCTACCTGACGAACCCGAGGTGGCCCGTCGACATGACGGGACCGGCGAGGTGAACTGACGGCGCCCGGTGAGCCCGGGCCGACGTTGTCCAGCTACTCGACTTGCGATGGCGTACATTGTGCGTACACTCGGGCTGTGAGTGCTAAGGCAGAGCGACTGCACCTGCGGGTCGACCAGCAGCAGAAGGCGTTGCTGGAGGCGGCGAGTCAGGCGTCCGGGGACAGCGTGTCGACGTTCGTGTTGAAGGCGGCGACCGAAGCCGCGGCGGATGTGCTCGCCGACCGGCGGGTGTTCGTGCTGGACGAGGACGCCTGGCGCGTCTTCGATGAGGCGTTGCAGGAGCCGGCGCAGGACGTCGCCGGGCTGCGGGAGCTGTTGACCGGTCCAACGGTGCTCGACCCGCCGGCAGATGGTGCGTCGCGGTGAGATCCCGCTTCTCGGCCGTCGAGCCGCTGTCGGCCGAGTCCGCAGTGACCGGGTTCGACTGCGGCTCCCGCGCACAGTCGGTGTGGCTGGTCGAGCATGCCCTACAAAGCCACCGAGCGGGCTTGTCCCGGGTGTACGTGGTGCGTGACAACGAGCACCCGGATCAGCGAGTGGCCGGCTACTACGCGCTGGCTGCCGGTAGTGTCGCTCCCGCCGATGCCTCGCCTCGCCTACAGCAGGGGGCCGGCCGCTACCACCAACCGGTGGTGATCCTGACTCGGCTCGGAGTCGACCGCAGCGCCCAGGGCGTCGGTCTTGGTCGAGCGCTTGTGGTCGACGCCCTGCGGCGTATCGCCTCCGCCGCCGAGGTCATCGGCGTACGCGCCGTGCTCATTCACTGTGAGACAGACGCTGCCCGCGACTTCTACCAGCGGCTGGCCAAGTTCGAGGCCAGCCCCACCGACCCCATGCACCTGCTGCTGCTGATGAAGGATCTCCGCCGGGCGCTGAGCGGCTGACCGATCCGCAGGAACCGGCCGACACTGAGCGACAATCCATGGCATGCGTTTCCGCGTCCTCGGGCCGACCAGGGTGCTGCTTGCCGACGGGCGAGAGCTTCCCGTGGGCGGTCCTCGGTTGCGCGCGCTCCTGGCGCTCCTCCTGCTCAATGCGGGCCGCATCGTTCCCGCCGAGCGGCTGATCGACGGCCTGTACGGCGAGCACCCACCCCATGGACCGGCCAACGCGCTCCAATCCCAGGTGTCGCGGCTGCGTCAGGCCCTGCCCGCAGAGGACGCCCTGGTTGAGTTTCACCAGGCCGGCTACCGCCTGGCGGTGGATCCCGAGGACGTCGACGCGTACCGGTTCGAGCGCCTCGCCGAGTCGGGGCGCCGCGCGCTCGCCGCTGGTGACTGGTCCCACGCGGCGGCTGTGTTGCGCGAGGCGTCGGAGTTGTGGCACGGCCCTGCTCTGGCCGATGTGCTGAACGCGCCAGCGCAGGCGGCACGGCTGGACGAGCTGCGGCTGGCCGCCGTCGAGGATCGGATCGAGGCGGAGCTGGCGTTGGGCGGGCACAGCGCGCTGGTCGCGGAGCTGCGGGAGCTCGTCGTCGCGCATCCGCTGCGGGAACGGGCGCGAGGTCAGCTCATGCGCGTCCTGTCCGGGCTGGGCAGGCCGGCCGAGGCGCTCGCCGAGTTCGAGGACGCGCGGCGCACGCTCGCCGAGCAGCTCGGCGTCGATCCTTCGGTGGAGCTTGCCGCGATCCATCTGGCGGTGCTGCGCGGTGAGGAACGCCCGGCGACCGAGCAGGCGCTCCCGAGCCAGCTCACCACCTTCGTCGGGCGGGAAGAGGAGCTGAAGCGCGTTGGTGACCTGCTCAGCGAGCGGAGACTTGTCACCCTCACCGGCCCCGGGGGAGCCGGCAAGACGCGGTTGGCGATCGAGGCGGCGGGCCGGGCCGGCGGGGAGGTCCGTTTCGTCGAGCTGGCCGGGCTGACCGACGGGTCGGACGTACCGCAGGCGGTGTTGAGTGCGCTCGGCCTGCGCGACGCGGGCCTGCGCGCCCCGGCCGAGCACGGCCGACATCCGACCGATCGGCTGGTCGAGGCGCTGGCGCAGCGGCGGCTGCTGCTCGTACTCGACAACTGCGAGCACGTCGTCGCCGACGTGGCCCGGCTTGCCGCACGGATGCTGAGCGCCAGCCCGTCGCTGCGCGTCCTGGCCACCAGCCGTGAACCGCTCGGGCTGGCCGGCGAGGCGTTGTGCCCGCTGTCCGGGCTCACAGTGCCGCCGCCCGACGTCCCGGCGCTGGCCGTCGACGACTACGCGGCGGTGCGGCTGTTCGCCCAGCGGGCCGCCGACGTCGTACCCGGCTTCGCCGTCACCTCGGCAAACGCCGAGGCGGTGCTGTGCATCTGCCGCACCCTCGACGGCCTGCCGTTGGCCATCGAGCTGGCCGCCGCGCGGCTGCGGGCGCTGCCCGTCGCCGAGGTGGCCGTCCGCCTCGACGACCGGTTCCGGCTGCTGTCGGTGGGCAGCCGGGCCGCCCCGCCGCGACACCGGACGCTGCGCGCGGTTGTCGAGTGGAGCTGGGACCTGCTCGACGACGACGAACGGAGGCTGGCCCGCCGGCTGGCTGTCTTCGCCGGCGGTGCCACGCTGGAGGCGGCCGGGCGGGTCTCCGGCCTGCCCACCGCCGAGCTTGTCGACGCGCTGACCGGTCTTGCCGACAAGTCCTTCGTGGAGCTGACCGGCGGCCGCTACCGGATGCTCGAAACCGTGCGCGCGTTCTGCGCCGAACGGCTCGCCGAGGCCGGTGAGGCCGATCAGCTGCGGCGCGCGCACACCGCGTACTTCCTGGAGTTCGCCTGGACCGCCAGTGACCACCTGCGTGGGCCGGACCAGGTGCGCTGGCTGCGACGGCTCGACGCCGAACGGGACAACCTGCACACGGCGCTGCGTCGTGCCACAGCTGCCGGTGACACGGCCGAGGCGGCCGGGCTGGTCGCGGCCCTGTCGTTCTACTGGTGGCTGCGCGGCATGCGCGGGGAGGGTGCCCGGCTGGCCGCCGCCGTCCTCGACCTGCTCGGCACCGAGGAGCCGCAAGAGCTGGGCGAGGAGTACGCCCTCTGCGTCTACAACGCCTCGCTCGGAGGGTTCGGCCAGCTGTCGTCCCTCGGGTCGGAGCAACCGCTGCTCTACGGCCTCGACCGACTGCCCCGACAGCCCTTCCTGCTGTATCTGTCGGGGATCTCGAACGGACCGCCGGCCGGCGGTGTCGAGGACGTCGACGACCTCATGCGGCACCTACGGCGGCTGGCCGGGCCGGACGTCTGGATCAACGCGCTCGGCACGATGGGGCTCGGCTCGGCGCAGATGTCGACAGGCCAGTGGGAGCAGGCCAGGGCCTCGCTCGTCGTCGCGCTCGACGGTTTCCGGAGCGCCGGAGACCGGTGGGGGGCCATGATCACACTCGGCGCGCTCGGCGAAGTCGCCGCCTGGCAGGGCGACCCGGACACGGCGAGCGACCTGCTTGACGAGGCAATGGACCTGGCCGAGCAACTGGGATCGGTCGTCGACCGGGCCGACATGATGCGTACGCGGGGCGAGATACGGCTGCGCGCCGGTGACCTCGTGGCGGCGCACAACGACTTCGCGGAAGCGCTGCACCTCGCCCAGCGCAGCGGCGCGCCGGAGTTCGTGTCCGCCTCCCGGCTCGGCCTCGCCCGGGTGGCACAGCTGCGCGGGGACCTCGCCGAGGCCCGGCGGCTCTGCGAGGCGGCGCTGGTCGGCGGGCTCACCGGCTGGTACGTCGGGGAGGCCACCCGTACGGAGATCATGCTGGTGCTCGCGCAGATCGCCGAGGCAGAGCAGACGGCCGCGACAGTGCCTGGCCAGCCGCCGTCAGCGGACGGTGCGTGAACGGTCAGCGCCGCCAGGCACCGTCGTGGCATGACGACATTCGAAGTGGTCGCCGAGGGGCTGGGCAAGCGGTACGGCCCGACCCTCGCGCTCGACACGTTCGACCTGGCCGTGCCGACCGGTACGGTCCACGGGCTGCTCGGTCCGAACGGCGCGGGGAAGACGACTGCGGTACGTATCCTCGCCACGCTGCTGCGGTTCGACACCGGCCGGGCGACAGTGGCCGGCTTCGACGTGGTGCGTCGACCCGACGAGGTGCGTGCCCGGATCGGGCTGACCGGGCAGTACGCGGCGGTCGACGAGATCCTCACCGGCCGGCAGAACCTGGAGTTGTTCGGTCGACTGTTCCGGCTCGGCCCGAAGGCAGCCCGCAGGCGCGCCACCGAACTGCTGGAACGGTTCGGGCTCGACGAGGCGGCGGGCCGGTCCGCCGGTGAGTATTCGGGCGGGATGCGCCGTCGGCTGGATCTTGCCGCCAGCCTGATCCGTACGCCGCGTGTGCTCTTCCTCGACGAACCGACGACGGGCCTGGATCCGCGTAGCCGCAACCAGGTGTGGGACCTGGTCCGCGCCCTGGTGGCGGAGGGAACCACTGTGCTGCTGACCACGCAGTACCTGGAGGAGGCCGATCAGCTCGCCAACCGGATCTCGGTGATCGACGCCGGGCGGGTGGTCGCCGAGGGCTCGCCGGACGAGCTCAAGTCGATGACCGGCGGTGACCGGATCGAGGTGGTGGTGCGGGACGCGGCGCAGTTGGCCGGGGCGGAGCAGATCGTGGCCCGGGTGTGCGGCGTGCAGCCCGAGCGGGATACGGAGATCCGCCGGGTGAGCGCGCCTGTCGCCGACCGGGTCGCCGGCCTGATCGACGTGGTGCGGGCGTTGGACGACGCAGGCATCGCTGTCGAGGACATCGGTCTGCGCCGCGCGACGCTTGACGAGGCGTTCCTGTACCTGACCGGGCACCGGCCCGACGGGGTGCGCGGGCCGGCCGCACGAGAGGCGGCGGTGGCATGACGACGGCGGTGACCGACGGCTGGACGATGACCAGGCGGAACATGACCCACGTGGTCCGCGCGCCGGAGGAGCTGATCCTCTACTTCTCGTTGCCGATCATGTTCGTGCTGGTGTTCGGGTACGTGTTCGGCAGCGGCATGCAGGTGCCAGGTGGCGGCAACTACCGCGAGTTCCTGCTCCCGGGGGTCTTCGTGATGACGATGTTGTACGGCCTCGGCGCCACCGCTACCGGTGTGGCGCTGGACCTCAACCGGGGCGTCGTCGACCGGTTCCGGTCGATGCCGATGGCGCGTTCCGCCCTGCTGGCCGGTCGTAGCGCCGCCGACCTCATCCGTGCCCTGCTGGAGATGTCCACACTGTTGGTCTGCGGCCTGCTCGTCGGCTGGCAGTGGCGCGACGGCGTGGGGCGGGCGCTGCTCGCGGTCGGGCTGCTCCTGCTGCTGCGTGTCGCGATCACCTGGGCCGGCATTTATCTCGCGCTGCTGGTCCGCAACCCGGACACGGTAGGCGTCATCGTCTTCCCTGCGGCGTTTCCGCTGACCGCCCTCTCCAACGTCTTCGTGGCGCCCGAGTTGATGCCGCGGTGGATCGGTGCGGTAGCGGAGTGGAACCCCCTGTCGGCGACGGTGGCGGCGATCCGCCACCTGTTCGGCAATCCGGGTCTGGGCGGCGATTCCTGGCCTGCGGAGAACGCCATCATGCTGGCGGTGCTGTGGCCGGTGGTCCTGATCGCGGTGTTCGCGCCGCTGGCGGTGCGCCGCTACCGGCGGCTGAGCCGCTGACAGTGGGCCCTACTCCGGTCGGCGGCGGGCACCAAGCGCCAGGTACCCGACGACACCGGCGGCGAGCACCCCGAAGCCCGCCACGACGCTGCCAAACGGCAAGTTGACCGCGAGCAGCAGGCAGCCGACAAGCCCCAGGCCGGCGAGGACGCGGACTGGCAGTCGCCGGTCCGCGTCCCGGCCCAGGGTCAGCGCCGCGGCGTTGGTGATCGCGTAGTAGACCAGCACCGTGCAACTGGAGAAGCCGATCGCGTCGCGTACGTCGCCGAGCAGCACCACCACGATCACCACGGCGGCCACTGCCAGTTCGGCGCGGTGCGGCACCTGGTGCACCTGGTGCACGGCGGCAAGCGCCCCGGGCAGGTCGCGGCGGCGGGCCATCGCGAGGGTGGTCCGTCCGACACCGGCGACCAGGGACAGCAGCACGCCGACGACCGCGATGGTCGCCCCGGCGCGGACCACCCAGGCAAGTCCGGGCAGTCCGGCGGCCGTCACGACGTCGACAAGGGGCGCTGCGGAGTCGGCAAGCCGGTCGGCGCCGAGCACGCCGAGCGTGACCACTGCCAGCACAAGGTAGATAGCGAGCACCGCGCCGAGCGCCAGCGGCACCGCGCGGGGAATGGTCCGCCGCGGGTCGCGGACCTCCTCGCCGAGCGTGGCGATCCGTGCGTACCCGGCGAACCCGAAGAACAGCAGCCCGGCGGCGGTGAGCACGCCCCGACTCGACCCGCCGGAGTCACCGAGCCGGTCCAGATCCAGACCGCCTCCACTGACGCCGACGACAGCCACCAGTGCCAGCACCGCGAGCACCACAGCGACCAGCACCTTCGTGGCGGTGGCCGTCTTGCCGATGCCGCGCAGGTTCACGGCGGTCACCGCGAGCACCGCGCCGACGGCGACGAGACGGGCCTGCCCCGGCCACAGGTACGCCCCGATTGTCAACGCCATCGCCGCGCAGCTCGCCGTCTTGCCGACCACGAACCCCCAGCCGGCCACGAAGCCCGCGAGCGGCCCGAGGCGTTCCCGGCCGTAGACGTAGGTGCCGCCGGACTCCGGGTAGCGGGCCGCCAGCCGGGCCGAACTCGTCGCGTTGCAGTAGGCGATGAACCCGGCAAGCAGCAGTGCGGGCAGCAGCCCGGCGCCGCCGGCCGCCGCGGCGGCCGGGCCGAAGACCACGAAGACGCCCGCGCCGAGCATCGAGCCCAACCCGATGACAACCGCATCGGGTACGCCGAGCCGCCGCGCCAGTTGACCCACGAGCCGAAACCTTAGGGGTACGAGGTGAACGGCCGGTCCCATTCGCGTAGCCGCCCGGGGAGCGGCAGACCATCCCAGGGCACCCGGTGCAGCAGCCGGTCCAGCAGCAGCCCGAGCAGCAGCCCGGCCACCGAGTCGGTAAGCCAGTGCCAGCCCAGGTAGGTGGTGGTGGTGAGGACGACAAGCGGCGGCACCACCCGGATCACTGTGACCAACCGGGTCGGGAGCTGCCGGCCGAAGGTGCGCGCGAGCGGGGCGAGCAGCAGCGCGATGACGCCGTACCAGACGATGGCGTTGGCGACGTGGCCCGACGGGTAGGACTGGGCGAACCGGACCGGCAGGTCGTCGTGGAACAGGGGCAGCGTCTGCTCGGGAGGCAGGAACGGCTCCTTGACGCTGGCGCTCGGCGCGGCGCGGGCGGTCCACACCTTGAGTGGACCGATCGTCAGGTACGTCAGCACGAACCCGACGACGGGCGGCAGCAGGGGGCGTACCGAGCGGAGCCGGACGGCCAGCAACACACCCAGCCCGGCGGCGATCAGGGTCAGCGGCGTGCCCTGGCCGAGCAGGTTGAACACCCGCGCCACCCAGTACGCGACAGCCGGCCGGTGCCCGTCGGCCCAGTCGGCGACCGCCCGGTCCAGCCCGAAAAGCTGGTCGGCGGCGAGCGCGACGGTCAGCCCGACCAATCCGGCCAGCAGCAGGGCGTCGAACCACCAGCCGGCCGGCCGGACGGGGCGCAACCGCAGCTCACGTCGTACCCCCGAGGTTTTGAGCACGGCGACCACGCTACCGGCCCGGCGGGCGGCCCGGTGTTCGGCGCTGTGGGCCGAGCCACGATGTGCGGCGGATGCGGGGGCGAACCGTCATGCTTGTGCCCGTGCGGATCACCTCTGCCCTCGTCGATCCGGCGCTGCTCGACCTGCCCTGGTCGACACCGCTGGAGGAGTGGCCTGCCCAGCACCTGGTGGCCCTGCCGCAGGGCATCTCGCGGCACATCGTCCGGTTCGTCCGGCTCGGCGACTACGTGTACGCGTTCAAGGAGACCCGCGAGCGGATCGCCGAGCGGGAGTACGACCTGCTGCGGGCGCTGGAGCGGATCGACTTCCCGTCGGTGGAGGCGGTGGCGGTGGTCGCCGACCGGCAGACCGACGACGGGGAGCCCCTCGAATCGGTGCTGATCACTCGGCACCTTCAGTTCTCCCTGCCGTACCGGGCGCTCTTCTCGCACACCCTGCGCCCGGAGACGATGAGCCGGTTGTTGGACGCGCTCGCAGCCCTGATCGTGCGGATGCACCTGACCGGCTTCTTCTGGGGCGACTGCTCGCTGTCGAACACGCTGTTCCGCCGGGACGCTGGCGCGTTCGCCGCCTACCTGGTGGACGCGGAGACGGGCGCCCTGCACAACTCGCTCTCCAACGGTCAGCGCGGCGAGGACCTGGAGATCGCCCGGGTGAACATCTTCGGCGAGGCGCTCGACCTTCAGGCCGCCGGCCTGCTGCACGAGTCCATCGACCCGGAGGTGGTCTGCGAGGAGGTCGTGCAGCGCTACGAACGGCTCTGGCACGAGATCACCTACGAGCAGGCGATCGAGCGGGAGGCCCGGCACGACATCGAGGGCCGCATCCGCCGCCTCAACGAGCTGGGCTTCGACGTGGCCGAGGTCGCCATGTCGACGATCGAGGGCGGGCGCTACCTGGTCCGCCCGAAGGTCGTCGACGCCGGCTACCACACCCGGCGGCTGCTGCGCCTCACCGGCTTGGACGCCGAGGAGAACCAGGCCCGCAAGTTGCTCAACGACCTGGACGCCTACCGGGCGGAGAGCGACCTGATCGACGAGCAGCAGGCGGCACACCGCTGGCTCACCGAGGTCTTCGAGCCGGTGGTCCGGGCCGTGCCCGCGCACCTACGCCGCAAGCTGGAGCCGCAGGAGCTGTTCGCGCAGATCATCGAGCACAAGTGGCTGCTCTCCGAGCAGGCCGGCCGGGACGTCGGGATGCGCCACGCCGTCCAGTCGTACCTGGCCGACGTGCTTGTGCACCGCCCCGACGAGCAGGCAGTCCTCGGCGTCGAGGTCCCCACCGCAGGCTGATCCGCGTCGGCTCTCACTCCACCCAGGAGCCGCCGCGCAGCACGCGCACCACGTTCAGGTCATCGTCGAGCACCACAAGGTCGGCGCGGAGGCCGACCTGAAGGGCACCCACCCGGTCGCCGAGACCGATGGCGCGGGCCGGGGTGGTGGCCACCATCCGGGCGGCGTCGGCCATCGGGATGCCGGCGTCGACTGCGTGCCGCAGCGCGGCGTCCATTGTCAACGTGCTGCCGGCGATCGCACCGTCGCGGGCGAGCCGGGCCACCCCGTCGGTCACTGTGACGGCCTGGCCGCCCAGCTCGTACTCGCCGTCGGCCATCCCGGCGGCGGCCATCGCGTCGGTGATCAGCGCCGCCCGGTCAGGGCCGGCGGTCGTCGTGGCGAACGTCAACATTCCGTCGTGCAGGTGCACCCCGTCGGCGACCAGCTCACAGATCACTGTGGGCGCTTCGAGCAGCGCCACCACCGGGCCGGGCTCGCGGTGGTGCACCTGCCGCATCCCGTTGAACAGGTGGGTGCCGACGCTCGCACCGGCGGCGATCGCGGCGCGGGTCTGCTCGTACGTGGCGTCGGTGTGGCCCACGGCGGCCACCACGCGCTGGGCGGTGAGCAGCTTGATCGCCTCCAGCGCGCCGTCGCGCTCCGGGGCGAGCGTGACCATCCGGATCGCGCCGCGACCTAGTTCGATCAATTCGGCCAGCTCGTCGGTGGACGGGTCACGCAGGTGCTCCGGGTTCTGCGCGCCACAGCGGGCGTCCGAGAGGTAGGGGCCCTCGAAGTGGACACCTGCCAGGATTCCCTCGTCGACAAGCGGCGCGAACGCCTCGGTGGCCGCACGCATCACCTGCAACGGCGAGCTGACCAGGCTGGCCAACAGGGTGGTGGTGCCGTGCGTCAGGTGGAACCCGGCCGCCGCACGGGCCTGGTCGGCGTCGCCTGTGGTGAAGGTGTGCCCGCCACCGCCGTGCGTGTGCATGTCGACGAAACCCGGCAGGATCCAGTGCCCGTCCCGGACCGACGGGTACTCGGCCACTGCGGTGATCCGATCACCGTCCCACTCGACGCAGCCCTGCCGGATCACACCGGTAGGGGTCACCACTCGGCCGTTCACCCGTACCGTCATCGTTCCTCCTGAGGGTCACCGACGCCTGCGGCGTCCAGGGCTAGCAGGGCGGCACCGAGGCAGCCCGCCTCGTCGCCGAGGGCCGCCACGACCAGTCGCGGCTCCCGGTGAAAGGTCAAACGCTCGCGCAGCGCCATCCGCAGCGGGTCGAGGAGCCGGTCCCCCGCCTGGGCCAGGCCGCCGCCGAGCACTATCGTCGCCACGTCGAACAGCGCCTGACCGGTTGCCAGACCGTCCGCGAGCGCCTCGACCGCCTCCCGCCAGACCTGCCCGGCGAGCGGCTCGCCGGCCGTAGCCCGCTCCACCACCCCGGCCGCCGTCACCTCGGGCGATCCGCCAGCCAACTCCGCGTACCGGCGGCCGATCGCGGAGGCCGAAGCCACCGCCTCCAGGCAACCCGGCCGGCCGCAGCCGCAGCGCGGGCCGTCGGGGCGTACCAGGATGTGGCCGATCTCGCCGGCGGCGCCGTGCGCGCCGGTGGCGGCCACACCGTCGACGACGTGGGCGGCGGCGATGCCTGTGCCGATCGCCACGAAGAGCACGTGGCCGGTGCCGCGCCCGGCGCCGAGCCGCGCCTCGGCCAGGCCACCGACGCGCACGTCGTGACCGAGCGCCGTGGGCAGGCCGAGCCGCGTCGCTACAAGATCCCGCAGCGGTACGTCCCGGAAGCCCACATTCGCCGACCACACAGCGACCCCACGCGCCTCGTCAACGACCCCCGGCACGGCGACGCCCGCCGCGACAGGAGTGAGCCCGTCGGCGCGCGCCTTGGCGGCCAGCCCTTCGGCGACATCGAGGATTGTGGCGACCACCGCGGCCGGGCCGCGCCCGGCGTCGGTGGGGTGCCGCTCGGTGTGGACAGCGACACCATCCGGCCGGACCAGCGCGCACTTCATGCCGGTACCGCCGACGTCCAACGCAACAACCACCTGGTCGGCGTCCACGGCGACGCCGTCCCTCACGGTGCTAGCCCGGTTCGCGACTGCGGGGCTCGCAAACCCGGCTCACTCCTCGCGCTCACGCCAACACCACGGACCGGGTGAGGTGCCTCGGCGCATCCGGGTCGAGGCCGCGGCTTGTCGCCAGCGCGACGGCGAAGCGCTGGGCCAGGATCAGGTCGGCCATCGGGTCGACCGGCGTACGACCGGCCGACCAGCTGCCGAGCACCGTGCGCCAGCCGTGCGTACGGCTGTGCACGAAAGCCGCGCCGGTGGCCGCCACGTCCTCGGGCAGCCCGTCGGGCAGCTCACCGAACGCCCAGACCAGCCGGCCGGGACCGGCGATCGAGATGGGGCCGTGCCGGTAGTCCATCGCCGGGTACGCCTCGGCCCAGAAGGTGGCCGCCTCCCGGCACTTCAGGGCGGCCTCCTGGGCCAGTCCGACCGTCCACCCCCGACCGAGGAAGGTGACCTGCTCGATGCTTGTCGGGTCGATCGGCAGCGGGGAGCGCACCGCCACCTCGGCGTCGGCGGCGAGCGCGGTCACCGGGTCGCCGAGGTGGGCGCGCAGCAGGGCCAGCGCTGTGGTCGCGAAGCGGGTCTGCACCACCGACCGCTCGTCGGCGAAGGGCATTGTCACCGCGGCACTGGCCAGCTCGACCGCCGGGGACGCCGGGTCGCCGACGATGACTGTGGTGGGGGTGACCCCGCGCAGCGCGGCGAGGAGTTCCAGCACCTCGGTGGTGGTGCCGGAGCGGGTGATGGCGATCAGCCGGTCGTAGCGGCGGCCGGCGGGGAACTCGGACGCCTGGAACGCGTCGGTCTCGCCCTGGCCGGTCTGCTCGCGGCGGGCGGCGTACGCCATCGCCATGAACCACGACGTGCCGCAACCGACGACCGCGACCCGCTCGCCGGGGCGCGGAAGGTCGCCGCGTACGACGCCGGACAGTCGGGCCGCTTCCCGCCAGCAGTCGGGTTGGCTCGCGATCTCCGCGTCCACGTACGTCATGGGAAACTCCCTCGCAGCGAGCTGTGCGCAATACGGCTCGTTACATCCGTATTTCGCGCGTCATTCTGCGCGAACCGGGGTGGCTGTGGCAACCGGCCGTCCGTTCGCGCAGGTCTGTCTTTTGCGCCCACCCAGTTTCGCGCACTAGTGTGCACGCAATCAATCACCGTTCGTGCAGTCAGTGGAGGGCCCTCGGTGGACCGGTACGCCAGATGGAACGCCCTGCTCGAAATGCTGACCGACAACGGCCGGGTGAGCGTCGAGGCGGCAGCCGAGCGGCTGGACGTCTCCCAGGCCACCATCCGACGTGACTTCGACCAGCTCGCCCAGCAGCAGATGATCACCCGCACGCGGGGTGGCGCGGTCGCCAACGGGGTCTCGTACGACCTGCCGCTGCGCTACAAGACGGCAAAGCACTCGGCGGAGAAGCAGCGGATAGGCGCCGCTGCCGCCGCGCTCGTCACGCCCGGCACTGTGGTCGGCCTGAACGGTGGCACCACGAGCACCGAGGTGGCCCGGGCGCTCGCCGTACGGCCGGATCTGAACACCAGCGCCGAGGGCGCCCAGCTCACTGTGGTGACCAACGCGCTGAACATCGCCAACGAGCTGCTCGTGCGGTCCCGGATGAAGGTGGTTGTGGCCGGCGGGGTGGTACGCCCGAAGTCGTTCGAACTCGTCGGCCCGCTGGGCGGGGCGCTGCTGCGCGAGGTCACGCTTGACGTCGCGTTGCTGGGCGTCGACGCCATCGACCCGCAGCTCGGCGCGGCTGCCCACCACGAGGGCGAGGCCGCCATGAACAACCTCATGGTGGCCCGCGCCAAGCGCGTGGTGATCATCGCGGACTCGTCCAAGCTGGGTGGTCACGCCTTCGCCCGGATCTGCCCGGTCGAGCGGGTCGAGACCCTGGTCACCGACTCCGGTGCCGCACCCGAGGTGGTGGACGCCTTCCGGGCGGCGGGAGTGCAGGTCGTCTGCGCCTGAGCGGTCACGCTCCGTCAATGGAATACATCGATCGGCGCGTCGATGCATACCGGGTATTGCGCGCGCCTGCATACCGCGTATGGTGTCGGCTGTCACGCCCACCATCGGGGGAGGTGCAGCTTGCCAGCTGTCCTGGAGATCGAAGGTCTACGTAAGACGTACAAGAGTCGTCGACGAGGCACCCGCAACGCGCTCGACGGCTTCGACATGCGGGTCGAGGCAGGGCAGGTGCACGGCTTCCTCGGCCCCAACGGGTCCGGTAAGACGACTACCCTGCGCACACTGCTCGGTCTGATCCGGCCCGACGGTGGTCGGATGGCGTTGCTCGGCCACGAGGTGCCCCACGCGCTGTCCACAGTCGCCAGCCAGGTCGGCGCGATCGTCGAGAGCCCGCAGTTCTTCCCGCACTTCACGGCCCGCGACACGCTGTCCCTGCTGGCCAGCGCGGGCGAGGTGCCCGCCGTCCGCGTGGACGAGGCCCTGGAGATGGTCGGGCTGCGCGACCGCGCCGGCGAGCGTGTCAAGACGTACTCGCTTGGAATGAAGCAGCGGCTCGCCGTCGCCTCCGCCCTGCTGAAGGACCCTAAGCTGCTCATCCTCGACGAGCCGGCGAACGGCCTCGACCCGGGTGGCATCCGCGAGATGCGCACGCTGATGCGGACACTCGCCGAACACGGCATGACAGTCGTGCTGTCCAGCCACATCCTCGGCGAGATCCAGCTGATCTGCGACTCGGTCACCATCATCTCGCTCGGTCGGAGGGTCGCCTTCGGGCCGGTCGACGAGGTGCTCGCACAGCACTCGTCCGGCGGAGTCCGGGTCCGGCTGGAGGCGGTCAGCGACCTGCCGGCGGCCACCGACGCGCTCACCCGGGCCGGCGTCCGGGTCACCGGGCACCCGGACCACCTGATCCTGACCGGCGTCGACAAGCCGGCCACCGTCACACGTCTGCTCGCCGAGCAGCACCTCTACGTCAGCGAGCTGGCTCCGATAGCGGTCGACCTGGAGAGCGTCTTCCTGGAACTCACCGCCACCGCGCCGGTACCCGGTCAGAACCGGCAGGTCGACCAGTCCGCAAAGGTCGGTGGGACGGGCCAGCCCGGTGCCGCCGCAGGAGGGTGGGGCGCGTGAGCCTCTATCGTACGGAGCTGCGCCGGCTCGCCAAGCGGCGCTTCACCCGCTACATGTCGCTGCTCGGCCTGCTGGTGCTGGCCGCAGTGGTGGTCGGTGTCTTCTTCACCAACCAGAAGATCGACGCTGCTCAGCTCGCCAAGGCCGAGCGTCAGGCCGACCAGCAGCACCAGGAGCAGGTGCGCTGGAGCGAGCAGGAGCGTGTCGAGTGCGAGCGGGCCAAGGCAGCCGGCACACCGAACGACGGCCGCTACCCCGCCGACTGCTCGGTGATCACGGCGCCGAGCCGCGACCAGATCGAGGCGAAGTGGTTCCTGCCTTCGACCTTCAACTTCCGCGAGACGTTCGACGAGACGCTGGTCCCGTTCGCGGCGATCCTCGCGCTTGTCGGATTCGTGATCGGCGCGTCCTTCATCGGCGCCGAGTGGAGCACCGGCGGCATGATGAACCTGCTGCTCTGGCGACCGAAGCGGCTCACCGTACTGCTCACCAAGCTGGCCGCGCTGCTCACCGGCGTCCTGGCGGTGACGTTGCCCGCCGCGGTGCTCTGGTTCGCCGGGTTCTGGGCGGTCGCGACATTCCGCGGCAGCACCGAGAAGATGACCTCCGGGGCCTGGCAGTCGTTCGCCCTGACCGGGTTGCGCGGCGTGGTGCTGGTGCTTGCGGTCACCACCATCGGATTCGCGCTGGCCTCGCTCGGACGGCACACGGCGATGGCCCTCGGTGGTGTCGTCGCGCTGATGGTGGTCGGCCAGTTCGGGCTGGGCATCCTCCTTGAGATGGCGAGCGTACGGTTCGCCGAGGCATGGCTGCTGCCCACGTACGCGCTGGCGTGGATGACCAAGAAGATCACCCTGGAGGACTGGAACTCCTGCAACGCGAACTACTACGGCGAGTGCAATCCGGCCACCATGGACATCACCTGGCAGCAGTCGTCTGTGCTGTTCTCGGTCGGCGTCGTGGTGATCCTCGGCGCGGCGCTCTGGGCGATGCGGCGGCGCGACATCTCCTGACCAGCGTCAGCCCGACAGGAAACAACAGCGCGCGGCCGGTCCGGCCGTCGGTCATCCGACGAGCGGGGCCGGCCGTGCCGGCTGCTGCGACCTTGGTCGTCCCTGGTTAGGCTGAACGTCATGCCCGCCGACGCCTCCCCGGCCGCCCCCGAGCCGTCCATCGACGCTCGTCCGGGCGACACGACGGGCGCCGGCTCGCCGAGCGTTCCGACGCCCCGGCCGGCACCACAGGTCGAGAGCACCGACGACGCCGGGCTGGACGACGACATTGGGCTGGACGACGAGATTGCGGCCGAACCCGCCGAACTCGCCGAACCGGCCGCCGCGGGACTGACAGCGCGGGAACTGGCGATCCTCGCCTTCGAGCAGCAGTGGTGGCGGCACGCCGGTGCCAAGGAGCAGGCCGTCCGGGACACGTTCGGCCTCTCCTCGACGCGCTACTACCAGCTGCTCAACGGGCTGTTGGACAATCCGGCGGCGCTCGCGGCCGACCCCGTGCTGATCGGCCGTCTCCGCCGGCTGCGCTCGTCACGCGCCCGTAACCGCCGCCGCTGAGCGGACATCCGTCCTCCGTGCGCCCCGCAGCGGGCGTCGCATTCGTACCGACCATGCCCGGTTGAGTACGCCGTCCCCGGTGCCCGGTCCGCCGCAGTCGACCAAAGCATGTCGCCAAGCCGGACGGGTAGGCACCGGGGAGACCGAGCCGCTGCTCAGCGGCTGCGGTCCGACGGGGGGAGGGATCATGACGGGTGCCAACCCGAGCCGGCCATCGCAAGGTGCGACCGGCAGAGCCCAACAGGCGCGGCAGGAGGCGTCCCAGGTCGGACACCAGGCCGCCCAGGCCGGCGGCCAGGTTGCCCACGCCGCCGCCGAGCAGGGTGGGCAGGTGGCCGCCGAGGCGCGCCAACAGGCCCGGCACCTGACCGGGGAGGCCACCAATCAGCTTCAGGAACAGGCCCGGTCTCAGCAGCAGCGGGCCGTCGACGGTCTGCGCGGCCTGGGCCAGGGGTTCCACAACATGGCCGAACGGGACGGTGACTCCGGCCTGGCAGGCCAGGCGGTCCGCCGGGCAGCCGACGCCGCCGACCGCGCCGCCGGTTGGCTCGACGGACGGGAGCCCGGTGAGGTGCTGGACGACGTGCGGACGTACGCCCGGCAGCATCCCGGCACCTTCCTCGCTGGCGCGGCCGTGGCCGGGCTGCTGGTCGGACGGCTTACCCGTGGCCTGACCGGCGGTGGCGGCGGCGTGGCGATGTCCAGCGAGCCACCTCCACCACAGGGCGAGACAGCCGGCGCGCGACCGCAGCCGTACAGCGGGGCTGCTCGGGCGCAGAACACCTCGCCGCCTGGCCAGCCGGAACGGGACGTGCCGGGTGGGGTGGCACCGTGAGCGCCCCGGAGAAGGAACGGACCCAGGCGTCCGTTGGCGACCTGATGGGTGACGTGACCAGGGACCTCTCCACGCTGATGCGCAAGGAGGTCGAACTGGCCAAGGCCGAACTCCGCGAGGAGGCCACCCAGGCTGGCAAGGCCGGTGGCATGTTCGGCGGGGCGGGGCTGGCCGGGTTCCTGGCCGTGCTGTTCGTGTCGTACGCCGTCTGGTGGGGTCTGTCCAACACGATGGACGAGGGCTGGGCCGCGCTTATCGTCGCGATCATCTGGGGCGTCATCGCCGGCGGCCTCTTCGTCAACGCGCGGAACCAGGCGCGCCAGTTGCGTGCCGTACTGCCGCGGACGAAGCAGAGCGCACAGGAAATACCGGACGCCCTGCGGGGCCGGTGACCACGTCGCGAGGGGAGCAGGTCATGTCGAGTGATCCGGATCAGATCCGGCGGGAGATCGAGACGACCCGCAACGAGTTGAGCAACGACATCGACGCGTTGACCGACAAGATGAACCCGCGTCGCATCGCCGGTGACCGCGTGGGCGAGGCCCGTGGCGCGTTCACCCGAGCGAAGGAGAAGGTGATGGGCAGCACGAGCCACAACCGTCAGCAGTCCAGCGAGCGGATGTCGCACATGGCCAATTCGGTCCGCGACGAGGCCCGGTCGTTGGGGCACCAGTCGCAGGGTGCGGTCTACTCGGCCCGGAACGAGGCCCGGTCACTCGGTCGGCAGTCCCGCGAGCAGGCGCAGGGCAACCCACTCGCGGCAGGGCTTGTCGCCTTCGGTGTCGGCCTGCTGGCCGCCTCCCTGGTCCCGCCGAGCGGGCGGGAGCGGCAGTTGGCCGGGCGGGCCCGCGACATGGTGAGCGAACACTCCGATCAGCTGCGCGACCAGGCGAGCCAGGTCGGCCACCAGGTCCGGGACAACCTGCGGGAGCCTGCCCAGCAGGCGGCGCAGTCGGTGCGGTCCTCCGCCGAGCAGGGGATGTCCACGGTTCGGGAGCAGGGCCGGTCCTCCGCCGGGCAGGTGCAGGGGCAGACGCATGCGGCCGTCGACGACCTCCGGCAGCGATGACCCGGTCGGCCGGGCGGGGTCGGCGCCGATGATGCGGGTACGTACCGCGTCCGCGCCGGCCCCCGGCCGCGAGGTGAACGAGGATCTTGCCTTCCAGGTCGGCCCGCTGGTCGGCGTCCTGGACGGGGCGACAGTGCCGGACGGCTTCGACACCGGATGCGTGCACGGGCCGGAGTGGTACGTCAGGCACCTGGCCGCCCGGATCGCGGTGGCCGAGGCGGTACGCCCAGCGGCCCGGCTGACGAGCAACCTGGCCGCGGCCATCCTCGCCGTCCGCGCCGACCACGGGGGGCAGTGCGACCTCGACCACCCTGGTACGCCGTCCAGCACCGTGTGCCTGCTGCGGGACCGTGGTGACCAGGTGGACTACCTGGTGCTCTGCGACAGCCCGCTGGTGCTCGACGAAGGCGGCCACATCAGCGTGGTGACCGACGACCGGCTGGAGGTGGCGATGGCCGAACTGCGGCAGATGGTCGCGACCGTGCCGGCCGGGGCTGTGGACCCGGTCACCCGATTCCGGCACGCGGTGGGCGTCCAGCGGGAGCGGATGAACCGTACCCACGGCTACTGGGTCGCGGCGGCCGACCCGGACGCGGCGTTCCACGCGGTGACCGGTTCGGTGCCCCGGCACGGCCCGGGGGCGCTGCGCCGGGCGGCGCTGCTCAGCGACGGCGCGTCCAGCGCGGTCGAGCAGTTCGGGTTGACCGACTGGCCAGGGTTGCTGGACCAGTTGAGCGCCGACGGGCCGGCGGCGCTCATCGACCGGGTCCGGGCCGCCGAGCGCGAGTACGCCGACCGGCTACGCCGGCACAAGGCGACCGACGACGCCTCGGTGGTGTTCTGCGAGTTCGAGTCCGCCGTTTGAACTCCTGTCACCCCGAAGGGTGGCAACGGAGCGTGAGGAGGAACACCTCGAGCGCCCGACCGGCCGGTACCGGTGACCGGACCGCCAGTGCAAGGCCAATGGGGTGGACTTCAGCCCATGAGGACGGCAGACTGCGGCACGTGCCAGGTGCGGTCCGGCTGGAGCCGGTGGACGAGCGGAACCTCGAGTCGTTGCTCTCAGTAGCGGCTGCTGAAGCCGAACCCCATGACGTGATGCCCCCGGTCGAGGCGCCTGCCGGCTGGTCGCTCGCCCGTCGGGAAGCGTTCCGGAACTACCACCGGGGAAGCTTCGGCGGCCTGGACGGCCCGACCGGCTCGCAGATGTACGCCGTCACTGTCGGCGGCGAGGTGCTGGGCATGATCAGGATGACTCGCTGTGACGAGCCGGGCACGGTGGAGGCCGGGATGTGGCTCGGCAGGTCCGCGCGCGGGCAGGGGATCGGCGCCGCCGCACTGCGGGGGCTGCTCATCGCCGCGGCCGGGGCAGGCATGCGAAACGTGGTGGCCGAGACGACCCCTGACAACGCCGGGGCGATCGCGGTCCTGCAGAAGTGCGGCGCGACGCTGCGCGAGGCCGGCGGGAAGGTGCACGCCGAGATCTGCCTCGACTCGACGCCGCCCGCGCGCTGAAGCCCGACGCCGCCCGCGCGCTGAGGCCCCGCGTGACTGGCCGCCGCGCCTGTCACCCCCGCTCGGCGGCGTACCTGGCGAGCCACTCCACCTGAGCCGGGTCCAGCGACGGACGGACCCGTTCCCGCGCGATGGCCACGTGCGCGGCGGTGACGGTGGCGGCGGCCAGCGACTCCCGCATCGCCGCGAGCGCCGCCTCCCGGACCAGCGCCGCGCAGTCCGCCGCCGAGAACCCGGTCAGCTCCTCGCCGAGGGCGGCCAGGTCGACGTCGGGTGCCAGCGGCACGTGTCGGGACGCGGCCCGCAGGATCTCCGCGCGCGCCTCCGCGTCCGGCGGCGGCACGTAGACAAGCCGCCCCAACCGGCCCGGCCGCAGCAGCGCCGGGTCGACCAGGTCCGGACGGTTCGTCGCGCCGATGACCACCACGTTGCGCAGGGTCTCCACCCCGTCTAGTTCGGTGAGAAGGGCGGCGACCACCCGGTCCGTCGTGCCCCCGTCGGTGGACTGCCCGCGTACCGGGGCCAGCGCGTCCATCTCGTCCAGGAAGATCAGCGTCGGCGCCGCCTCCCGGGCACGGCGGAACAGCTCACGTACGGCGCGTTCGCTCTCACCCACCCACTTGGAGAGCAGCTCGGCACCCTTCACCGACAGCACGTTCGCCCGCCCCGACCCGGCCAGGGCCGTCACCAGGTACGTCTTGCCGCAGCCCGGCGGACCGTAGAGCAGCACACCGCGGGGCGGCTGCACGCCGAGCCGGGCGAAGGTGTCCGGGTACGTGAGCGGCCACAGCACCGACTCGGTCAGCGTCTGCTTGACCTCGTCGAGCCCACCCACGTCGTCAAGGGTCACCGATGCCAACTCCAGTGTCGACGCGGCCATCGTCGTGGGCCGGACCACCTCCAGGGCGGCGGTGAAATCGGCCATCGACACGGTCGGCGTCTGGGCGGACTTCTGCCGCAGCGCGGCGCGTACCCCGGCCTCCCGGACCAGCGCGGCCAGGTCCGCCGCGACGAACCCAGGGGTACGCCCGGCCACCTCGTCGAGCCGGACGTCGTCGGCGAGCGGCACCTGCCGGGTCAGGACGCCGAGCTGCTCGCGGCGCAGGGCCGGGTCGGGCAGCGGGATGCTGATCCGCAGCGACAGCAGGTCGGGTGCGCGCAGCGCCGGGTCGACAGCCTCGGGCCGGCTGGTGGTGCAGACCACTGCGACGCCAGCCCGGACGCTCTCCGCGAGCACCTGCCGGAACACAGTGGCCAGCGGGCCGGGTTCGTCCGCCGGGGCCAGCGCCTCCAGGTCGGTGACCAGCAGCACCGCCGGCCCGTCGGCGCGGGCTGCCGTCGCCACGGCCCGCAGCCGGTCGGCGGCCGCCTGGTTGCTCAGCGCTGCCACCTCCGGCGCCCACAGAGGGTGTACGCGTGCACCGACCTTGGCCGCGACGGCCCGGACCAGCGCCGACTTGCCCGAGCCTGCCGGCCCGCCGAGCAGCACACCGAGCGAGATGGTGGTGCCCAACCGGCCCAGCACCTCCCGGTGGTGGAAGCCGAGATCCAGGAGCTCGGTCAGCTCCTCGGCCTGGGCTCGCAGCCCGGGCAGCTCGTCCACGTCGGGCGCGTCGTCCACGTCATCCGTCTCCGGCGCGGGGGCCGCGTCCGCCGTGGCGTCACGCCGAGCGGTCGGGCCGGCGTCGGCTGGAGCGGAGGACCGGCCGGCGGTCGGGCCGTGGGTGGCCCGGCCGTACTCCCAGCCGACCTGCGTGTCCATGGTGACCAGCGACCCGGCGGACGGCTCGACGGCGACAACGGTGAGCAGGGTGCTGGTCCAGGCGAACCCGATCGTCGTGGACAGGCTGCGGCGGGCCGCCTCGACCAGGCTGCGCACCGAGGCGTCCGGCAGCACGTCCTGCGGCAGCAGCGACACGTCGTCGCCGACCGTGAGCACCTTGCCCAGCAGGGCCAGCCGGAGCATCTCCGGACTGACCGCCGCGACCACCTCCACAGGCCCGGCCAGTGTGACCCGGCCCGCCGGGGTCAACGGCAGCGGCGACACCCGCACCTGACCGCCGTCGCGCAGCCCGAGGTTGCCGAGTGTCAGGTCATCGGCATACAGCAGGGCACTGCTCGCGCCTGCGTCGGCCGCCGCGACGATCCCGGCGGTCTCCCGGCGGCCGTCCAGCCGGACCGGGTCACCGGGGCGTAGCCCCAGCGCGGTCAGCGCCTCCGGGTGCAGCCGTACGATGCCCCGTCGGGCGTCCAGCGCCGCGGGCCGCAGGCTCGCGATCAGAGTCAGGTCGGGTTGCGCCACCGCCCGACCGTAGCCGCCGCCGGCCAGCCGTGACGATCAGCGTCCCGGATCCACATCGTCAAGCAGCGTCGGATCGCGCCGGATCAACTCAGCCAGGCGGGCCGCCGGGTCCGGCGTCAACCCGTGCGGGCCGGGTGTCCAGGCCGCCACCGTCCGGCCGGACAGCGGCCACGACGGTGGCGGCTCCACTGGTGCCGCCGGTGCCGGACCGACAGTGACGTCCTGGCTGTCCCAGTCGACCCGCAGCGGGTACGTCCGGCCGTCGTGCTCGACGTGGACTGTCACCGCCAGCCCCGGGTGGGCGCCGACGACCTCGCGCACCGCCTCGACCACTGCCTCGACCGGCCCCCAACCGGCCACGTCGGCGGTGTCGTCCCGCCCGGCGTGTCGAGCGTCATGGCGGCCCGACCCGGTGGCGTCGACCCGACCACCCGGGCCATGCTCCGGGCCACCGGCCGGACGCGGCGTCGAGGCGTCGTCACGGTCACTGGTCCTGCGGCGCAGTGCCTCCTCGCGCCGGGCCAGCCGGGCCAGTGTGTCGCCCAGGTCGCCTCTCACCCGATCACCCCTTCCCGCCACGACCGGAGCCGGTCGGCTCAGGCCCTACCTGTCCCGGGTCGCCCGGTCCAACGCGCGGTCCAGGACGACCAGCAGGGCGTCCCGCACCGACAGTCGATCCCGGGCGTCGAACTGCACCAGGGGTACGTGGTCACCGATGGCGAGCGCCCAGCGGATCTCACCCAACTCCAGGGCCAGTCGACCGTCGAACGCGTTGACGCCGACCACGAACGGCAACCCGGCCTGCTCGAAGAAGTCGACCGCCGGGAAGCAGTCGTCAAGCCGGGCGCTGTCGACCACCACAAGCGCACCGAGCGCGCCCCGGGCCAGGTCGTCCCACATGAAGCCGAACCGCGCCTGCCCCGGCGTACCGAACAGGTAGAGCTTCAGGCTGCGGTCGATGGTCACGCAACCGAAATCCATCGCCACCGTGGTCGTGGTCTTGGCCGACCGGATGCCGGGGTCGTCCACGCCGATCCCCGCGCTTGTCATCTCGGCCTCGGTGGTCAACGGCGCGATCTCGGAGATCGCCCCCACGGTGGTGGTCTTACCCACCCCGAAACCGCCGGCGACGAGGATCTTCACAGGTATCGGTGGAGACGCGGGCGGGCGGCCGGGCGGCAGCGACGGCGCGGCACTCGGCACCGGCCGGTACGGCGGTGGCGGAGGCGCGGTCGGCGGCGGGCCGACGCGCCCGAGCATGGGATCGGTACCTGGCGACGTGCCGTAACGGGCGGCGGCGCTGTTGCCGGCGAGACCCCCGATCGGGGCGACCGGCCATTCAGGAGATCGCACGGAGTCCATCAATCACTCGCAGGATGAGGTCGGGGTTGAAGGCGTCGTTGCCATCGGTGACGTGCACGTCCAGGTGACCGGCGGCGCGCAGGTCGCCGACCAGGACACGGGTCACGCCGAAGTGCAGCCGGGTCCGGGCCGACAACTCGGCCACGGAGATCGGCTCTGCGCAGAGCGCGATGATCGCCTGAAGCTCCGGCGCCAGCAGGGCTGTCGACGTACCGGTCCACCGGCCGTCATCGGCGCGCAGGGTCACCTGCGTCTCCAGCCCGATCGCCGGGTCCACGCTCTCCACCCGTCCCGAGGTGAGCACGAACGGGCGTGGACCCGCCGGACGGCCGTCGTCCGGCTCCGGCGCCGCCGGCGTACCGCCCCCACCCGGGTGCGGCGTACGCAGGTAGGGGCGGATCCGGACCCGCGGGTCCGGATCCGGATCGTCGCCGGGGACCTCCGGAGTCATTGCTGGACGGAGTTCTTCAGCTCGACGATCAGCCGCGGGGTGAGTGCCCCACCGGCCCTCCCAGCGAAGAGCGTCATCTCGTAGGCGACGGTGCCCAGGTTGGCCGACCGGTCGGCGACGACGCCGAGCACCGAACCGCTGCTGATCGCGCTGATCAGCAGGTAACCGTCGGCCATGTCGACGATCACCCGGTTCAGGCCGCCGAGCGCGTACCAACTGGCCGCCCCACCGGCGAGGCTGGTCATGCCGGAGACCACTGCGGCAAGCCGCTCGGCGTTGGACCGGTCCTTGATGGCCGACATGGCCATCAGCAGCCCGTCCGAGGAGACGGCGATCGCCTCCAGGACCCCGGCCGTGCTGGAGGTGAAGGAGTCCAGCAGCCAGTTGAACGTACGGGCCTCCGGGCTGAGGTCCCCCGCGGCGCCGGGCTGGCTCTGGTCGACGTTTTCGTGCAGGAAGGGGCTGGTCACCGTGATGATCCTTCTTCGTTCCGGCGGTCTGGACTGACTTCACGGAGAGCGCGGGCGACGCCCGCCTCGAACTCGGTGATGAGGTTGCGAACCTCGGCCGGGTCGCCGGGGTGCGGGCTGGTCGGCGGGCAGGGCGGGGTGACCGTGAGGTTCGCTCCGGGCACCCGCCTGTTGAGGTGGGGACGGTCCAGTGTGGCGTCTGCGGGGGCGCCGGTGCCCACTATCGGGTGGATGGGGTCGCCCGGCGTGGCGGGCAGGTCGATTGTGACGGTCTGCTCGGCTCGGCGTACGCCCGCCTGGACCGCCTCGACCAGTGCGCGGGCGGCGGTCGGGTCGGCGGCGGTGGCGTCGACCGGCCCGACCGGCGCGGCCGTGCTGGCCAGACTGGCACCGGGAACCCGTTGCCGGACCCGGGGTCCGCCGGGCTTGCCCGACGGTTCCCGGGCCTCCGGGGCCGTGGCCGGACGGGGTTGGCCCGTGCCGACGCGCGCGGTTCCCTGTGCTGGCCGACGGGGCAGGCCGGTGCTGGGGTCCGTCAGACCGGCCGGGGCCGGCGGCGCGGGGGCGTGCGCCGCGTCGACGGTGACCGGGGCGTCGCCGGGCTCCCGGGCCCCGAACGCGTCCCAGGACTCGCCGGATTCCAGGCTGCGGGTGGCCCTGCTGAGCAGGTCCGTCTCCAGGCTGGCCGGCGCGGCGGTGGCCGCGGTGACGGTGGCGACACGGGAAGGGGTGCTCGGCGCCGGGTCGACGGCGGCGGAGGGGCGTCGGCTCCGGTCCGGCACCGCGGCCCGAGCCACTGTCGCCCCGGCCCGGTCGGCACGGCGCACCACAAGCGACGCCGACGGGATGTCCAACTGGGCGGTCACCCCACCGCCCACCGTGGCGGTCAGGTGCACCGTCCAGCCGTGGCGGCGGGCCAACCGGCCCACCACGAAGAGGCCGAGTACCTCGGTCGGTGCGAGGTCGAGGCGTTCCCGCCGGGTGAGGCGTGCGTTCTCCTCGAACAGCCGCTGCTCGGTCATGCCGATGCCCCGGTCCACCACTGTGAGCCGGGCACCGACCTCGGACGGCTCACCGGCCACCAGCACCCGGGTGTGCGGCGGGGAGAACACCGTCGCGTTCTCCATCAGCTCGGCCAGCGCCAGGACGAGGTCGCCGACCACTGCCGGTGCGGCCGAGATGCCCGGCGGCACCTGCACCTCCACCCGGGTGTAGTCCTCGATCTCACCGAGCGCCAACCGCACCACGTCCGCCAGCGGCACCGGCGCGGTGTGCGGGTCGGCCCCGGCCGAACCGGAGAGCACCACCAGGCTGCCGGCGTTGCGCCGCAACCGGCTGGAGATGTGGTCGAGCCGGTACAGGTGCTCGAGGCGGCCCGGGTCGGCCTCCTGCTCCTCCAGCCGGTCGATCAGGGCGATCTGCCTGCCCACCAGGTTCTGGGTACGCCGCCCGACGTGACCGAACATCTGTGCCACGTTGCGCCGGCCGGCGATCTGCCGCTCGACCAGCTGCGCCGCCGTGTTCTGCACCCGGTCGAAGGCCCGGGCCAGGTCGCCGATCTCGTCGTTGGCCCGAATGTCGACAGGTTCCAGACGTACCGACTGTGCGCTCTCCGCCTCGTCGTCGGTGACCCGGATCAGCTCCGCCTCCGCGGTCCTTGCGACCCGGTCGGCGGAGCGGGTGAGGCGGGTCAGTGGCCGGGCCACGGTCCGCGCGACAGCCGCGCTCAGCAGCACCACCAGCGCAATGATCAGCACTGCGGCACCACCGACCAGGTGCGCGGCGGTCAGTGCCCGCCGTCGCTCGGCGGTGACCTCGGCGACCACGTCGGCGACAAGCTTCTTCTCGACGAACTGTCCGAGTCGGATCATCGAGCGGACGGACGGGAAGAGCGCGTCGAGCGGCACGTCGCGGACGGCGCCGGCCGGGTCCCGGGCGCTGGTGACAAGGAAGTCGGGGCTGGTACGCGCGGCGACAGCCGAGTCCAGGAGCTGGGCGACCTTGAGCTGATCGGGTGTGATCAGGCTCCGGAAGCGTCGGCTGTCCACCTGGAGGGCGGCGATGCACGCCACGTACGCGGCGCTGGCCTGCGGTGCGCCTGTCGCCTTGACCACCAGGCTCAGGGTGGCGCAGGCGCCCAGACCCTCGTCGGCGCGCAGCAGCCCGTCAAGGGCGAGCACCTGGCGGCCGGTGAGCGTGTCGGTGTCCACGCCGAAGTTCAGCCGGAGCGACTCGATGAGCCCGGTGTTGACAGGGCCGAACCCCTCCATCACCTGGATCGGGTTCGCGGTGCCGGTCAGCACTGCCGAGCGTAGATCGATGAGGCTGGACACCGCGTCGAGGGCGTGCTCGACCCGGTCGGTCAGCTTCGTGTCGGCTCCGGATCGCAGGTCGGCGACCCGGTCGTCCACATCTGCGGACTTCCGGATCAGTTCGGAGCGGTCGACCCGGCGGAGCAGGAAGCCGATCGAGAGGACGCGTTCCTGCTGAAGGTCCTGAAGGAGACTGCCGACCTGGCTGGCGAGCCGTACGCGGTCGGTGATCTCGCCGGCGCGTTGCGCGGCGGCAACCCGGTCGAGCACCACGGGAACGGCGAGGCCGACCAGGCTGAGCAGGGGGATCACCACGAGCAGCGCGAGCTTGCCGCGGATCCGGAGCCTACCGAGAAGCATCGAAGGGCCCCCACTGCGCGATCTCCGTGTGCTGGGTCGCGCCGACGGGTTGCAGCGTTCGCTGGTCGGCGGGTCTGCCCGTGCCACCCGGCGGCTGCCAGGGATCACCCGTCGTCAGGTCGCCCGAGCTGTCCACGTCAGTGGTCGGCGTGGCCGCGCGTCGGTGGGCCCGGCGGGCGGCCGCGATCAGCAGTGTGGCGAGCCAGCCCAGCAGCAGCACGGCGACGGCTGCGGCACCGACTGTGATCCAGCGGTCCCGGTCCAGCCCGTCGAGCCGTTCTACGAGCAGGGCGTCGAGTTCGGCGAGGACGACCGGCTGAAGTTGCCGGGCGGCGTTGCGCGAGTTGAGCGCGGCGGCGGCCAGTTGACCGGGATCCACCGCGCCGGTGCCGGCGGCCGGGGTCGAGTACGCGGCAAGCGCCTCCACCGACCGCTGGTAGGCGTCAAGTGGGGTCAGCACGTTCGCGCCCAGGTCGGTGCTCTCCGAGCTGTCCACCGCCGATCGCAGGTTGTCCACCACGCCGTTGGCGGGGGCGAGGGCGGATACCCGCACGCTGGTCAGTTCGATGAGGCCGCGGGTCCGTTCGGCGGCGGGCCGGCGGCTGACGAGCGTGCCCAGGTCGGCGAGCCGGCCGGCGCCCACCATCGCCTCGGGCAGTTCCTGGCCGACGCTGTCCTGGAGGAAGTACGAGTCGGCGCCGGGATCACGGACCAGCCCGGAGCTCTCCCGGACCTTGTCGTGCAGGTCGAGCAGCAGGTCGGTGACCTCGCCGTACGCGGTGTAGGCGGATTCCGGGTCGGCGGGGCGGCGGTCGCGCAGCGCTTCCAGTTTGGCCCGGAGCCCGGCCCAGCGTTCCTGGCTGCGCAGTTCGACGCCGATGCGGGCGTCCAGCGTGGCGGCCTGCTCGACGGCGCGGGTCAGCGGCTCACCGGGGACGGGCCGGCCGCTGACGGCGGCCGACTGGGCCTCCACAAGGGCTTCGGTGATCGGGGCGAGGGCGCGCAGGTACTCCACGCCCAGCCGTGCCCGGGAGGCCTGGTCCCGATTCTCGCCGGTGTGTTGCCAGCTCTGGGTGAGCAGCAAGCCCACCGGGGCCAGGAGCGCGGCGATGAGCAGCAGCGGCAGCATTCGGCCCAGCGTGGACGTCCGTCGACGGGCCCGCGGCGCGGGAACTGTCATGGTGTGTCTCCTCCGGCGTCGGGCGGGGGTCGACGCGGTTTCGGGTTCATCGATGAGTCCCGTCCGCCGGACCGGAAAACTAACCGAAGCCGTCGAGGTGGGGTCGCTGGCGCAGAGTCAGGTTTGCGTCAGTTCGAGCGATGTCACCATTCGTCCGGGTTGTAGACACGCTGCGTGGCATTGGCGGGTGTGACATGGAGGGATCGAGGTGGATTTCCGACGAAGATCGGAATTCACGGAATGCGAACTCAACTCACTGGCCAGCGCTGGACGTTGCGCGGTCGCACCCGTCTCGATCACCGATCGGAGTAACCGAACGGACGTACGGCGGATCTCAGCCAGCGCTCAGGCTCGGGGCCGTACCGTGTGCCGCATGAGATCGCCGTCGCCGGCCGCGTGGTTCCGGCGTGCCCTGCCCACCCGCCGTCGCGCGATCGCCGCGACGGCGGTCGTCGTCCTGCTGGCCGCCGCCGTGACCTGGGCGGTGTGGCCGCAGGGATCGGGGGTACGCACCGAGAGCGCGATGCTCACCGTCCGCTCTGGACCGGCCGGTGACCAGCCCGTCGACCTGGACACCACCCTGTACCTGCCGGACGACGCCTCGTCCGGACGGAAGGTGCCGGCCGTGCTGCTGGCGCACGGGTTCGGCGGCACAAAGGATTCGGTGCGCTCCGACGCGGAGGAGTTCGCCGGGCGCGGGTACGCGGTGCTCACCTGGACCGCGCGGGGCTTCGGTCGCAGCGGTGGTCAGATCCACCTGGACAGCCCGGACTACGAGGTACGCGACGCGCAGCGGCTGCTGGACTGGCTGGCCGACCGGCCCGAGGTGCGCACCGACGCTCCTGGCGATCCGAAGGTAGGCGTGGTCGGCGGCTCGTACGGTGGCGCGCTGGCGCTGCTGCTGGCCGCCCAGGACCGGCGGGTGGACGCGATCGTCCCCATGATCACCTGGAACGACCTGTCCCGCGCGTTCCTGCCGGAGAGCACCGGCGGTTCGCCGACCGAGGGCGTGTTCAAGAAGGGCTGGGCGGGCCTCTTCTTCGGCGGGGGCGGCAACGTGGGCAGCGGCCCGGCCGGGCTTTCCGGGACGACAGCCGCCCAGCCGGAGGGCGCACCCGCGTCGGCCGGACCGCCCAGCCCGGGGCCGGGCAGCGGGCCGGGCACCGGTCCGGGTGGCGCACCGTCCGGAGCGGCCGACCCTGCGTGCGGCCGGTTCGCCGCCGACATCTGCGCCGCGTACCTGCGGATCGCCACCACCGGCCAGGCCGACCAGGCCGCCGTGGACCTGCTGCGCCGGTCCAGCCCGGCGGGCGTGCTGGACCGGATCACGGCACCCACCCTGCTGGTGCAGGGCGAGGCGGACACTCTCTTTCCCCTGGGCGAGGCGGACGCCAACGCCAAGGGCATCGCCGCCGCCGGCACCCCGGTGCGGGTCGCCTGGTTCACCGGCGGTCACGACGGCGGCGCTGGCCCCCGCTCGGATTCGGACCGGGTGAAGTTCCTGACCGTCCAGTGGCTCGACCACTACGTCAAGGGCGAGGGCGACGCGCCCGGTGACGACTTCACCTGGTCGCGCATCGCCGGCTTCGACGCGCTCGACAGGGGTCTGGTCGCCACCGGCTTCCGCGCCACCGACTATCCGGGCCTGGACGGCGACAGCCGCCGAGAGGTCACCGTCGCCGGCCCGCCGCAGCCGATCGCGAACCCGCCGAACGGCAATCCGGCGGCGATCTCCTCGATCCCGTTCGCCGGCGGGCTCACCTCGCTGCTCGGCGGGGTGGCCGGCGACGTTCCGGGCCAGCACGCCCGGTTCGAGTCGACGCCGCTGACCGAGGCGGTGGACGTGGCGGGCGCGCCCACAGTCACAGTGCGGGCCGCGTCGCCGACCGGCGAGGCGGTGCTCTTCGTCAAGCTCTACGACGTCGACAAGGACGGCGCCGCGACCCTGTCGAACGGGCTGGTCGCGCCGGTCCGGCTCACCGGTCTGCCGGAGCAGGTGCAGGATGCCCGCCCGGTCACCGTGACGCTGCCCGGCATCGTCCACCGTGTCGAGGCCGGACACCGGCTGCGCCTTGTGGTCGCCACGTCCGACCAGGCGTACACCACTCCGGCCGAGCCCACCGTCTACACGGTTGCGGTGGACGGCGCGGTGAGCCTGCCCACGATCGACGGAGAGCCGATCCCCACTGCCGCGACCGTGTGGCGCTGGGTGCTCGCCGGCCTGCTCGCGGCCATCGCGATCGGGCTCGTCGTGGTCGTCGCAGTTGTCCGCCGCCGCCACCGCCGCCAGGACCGCTCGGTGCATCCGGAGTACGCGGACACGCCGCTTGCCGTGCGCGCCCTGCGCAAGGAGTACGCGGACGGCTTCGTGGCCGTGTCGAACGTCGACTTCGAGGTGCATCCGGGGCAGGTGGTGGGCCTGCTCGGGCCCAACGGGGCCGGTAAGACCACGACCCTGCGGGTGCTGATGGGGCTGACCCAGCCGACCGCCGGTGAGATCTACGTCTTCGGTCGGCGGCTGGTGCCCGGCTCACCGGTGCTCTCCCGCATCGGCGCGCTCGTGGAGGGGCCCGGTTTCCTGCCGCACCTGTCCGGCCTGGACAACCTGAAGGCGTACTGGCGGGCGACCGGGCGGCCGTGGGAGGACGCGCACTTCGACGCGGCGTTGGAGATCGCCGGGCTGGGCGACTCGGTGCACCGGAAGATCAAGAACTACAGCCACGGCATGCGCCAACGACTGGCGATCGCCCAGGCCATGCTCGGGTTGCCCGAGTTGCTGGTGCTCGACGAACCGACGGACGGGCTCGACCCGCCGCAGATCGCCGAGATGCGCCGAGTCCTCCAGCGGTACGCCACCGACGGGCGCGCGGTGCTGGTCTCCAGTCACCTGCTGGCCGAGGTGGAGCAGACCTGCACCCACGCGGTGGTGGTGAACAAGGGCCGGATCGTGGCGTCCGGGCCGGTGGAGGAGATCGTGGGGGAGTCGCCGAGCGTGCTGTTCGATGTCAGCGACCCGGTGGCGGCGCGGCAGGTGCTGGACGGCCTGCACGGCGTACGGGTGCTGCCGGAGAGCGACGGGCAGTTGGTGGTCGACACCAACGGCACGGCCCGCAGCGAGGTGGTGGCCGAGCTGGTACGCGCCGGCATCGGAGTGGACCGGGTGGTGCCCCGGCGCCGCCTGGAGGACGCGTTCCTCGCCCTGGTGGGCGAGAACTCTCGGGGAAGCGGTGACCGGTGATGGCTGGCTCTTCCGTCGACACGCCGTCGGGCGTCACCGATCCGGCCGGTGCGGCCCGGGGCTACCGGCCGTCGGCCACCATGCCGTTCGCTGCGGAGTTCCGCCGGCAGGCGTCCCGGCGGCGCACCCAGCTGGCGCTCGGGTTCATGGTGCTGCTGCCGCTGATCATCCTGATCGCGTTCCAGTTCGACTCGGGCGGTGACGACGACAACGGCCGCAACGAGTTCTCCAGCCTGGTCGAGCTGGCCACCTCGGGCGGGCTCAACTTCACCCTGTTCTCGATCTTCGTGTCGGCGTCGTTCCTGCTGGTGGTGGTCGTCGCGCTGTTCTGCGGCGACACGGTGGCCAGCGAGGCGAGCTGGGGGAGTCTGCGCTACCTGCTGGCCGTCCCTGTGCCCCGTGCCCGGCTGCTCACGGTGAAGCTCGTGGTCGCGCTCGCGTACTCGGGGCTGGCCCTGCTCCTGCTGGCCGGCACCGCGCTGGTGGCCGGCACCCTGCGCTACGGCTGGTCGCCGCTGCGCAGCACTGTCGCCGCCGAGCTGGAGCCGACCGAGGGGCTGCTCCGGCTGCTCGCCGTGCTCGGCTACCTGGCGGTCGTACTCCTGGTGGTGGCGGGGCTGGCGTTCCTGCTGTCGGTGACGACGGACGCCGCGCTCGGCGCTGTCGGTGGCGCCGTGCTGCTGTGGATCCTGTCCAGCATCCTGGACCAGATCACCGCCCTGGGGGCTCTGCGCGACTTCCTGCCCACCCACTTCAGCACCGCCTGGTTGGGGCTGCTCTCCACCCCGGTGCAGACCGACGACGTGGTGCGCGGCTGCATCTCGGCGATTTGCTACGCGACGCTGTTCTGGGGGCTGGCGTTCTGGCGGTTCACCCGCAAGGACATCACGTCGTAGCGGCCACCTGACGCCACCGCTCGATCGACTCGCTTCCTGGGGCGTCGGTCGGGTGGGATGCGCGATTTCCGGGAAGCCGGAAACGTGCCGCCGCAACTATCGACGAGGCCGACAGGGTGTACGGACCGCGCGCGGAGCGGTACCGTCGGTTGCGGGAGCGCTCCCACAGGAGGCGATCACGCCCGGCTTGTTCCGAGCAGGGATTTTCCCACTAGCAAGGAATCTATTAACTTCGATGGATTCATGCTCCATGATGGGTGGTATCGATATCCATCTATGGGAGGTTCCATGAACGTCTCTCGGCTCGGCGGGCCGATCCTGTCCCTGTTCCGCATCGTGACCGGCCTGCTGTTCGCGCTGCACGGCCTGTCCTCGATCTTCGGGTTGTTCGGCGGCAACCCCGTGACCGGCAAGGCGATACCCCTCGGCACGTGGCCAGGCTGGTGGGCCGCGCTGATTCAGCTGATCTGCGGTGCGCTGGTGCTTGTCGGTCTCTTCACCCGACCGGCCGCGATTCTCGCCTCCGGTTCGATGGCGTACGCCTACTTCGTCGTGCACCAGCCGGACGGCCTGCTGCCGCTACAGAACGGCGGTGAGTTGTCCGCGCTCTTCTGCTGGTCCTTCCTGCTGGTCGCGGTGCTCGGCCCAGGCTCCTGGGCGCTCGACTCGCTGTTGGCCCGGCGTCGCCCCGCCACTCTGACCGCGCCGATCGCCGAGCCCACTTCGGTACCGGTCTGACCGCACTCCCACCGCGCGTCGCCGGGGCCTCGACGAGGCGGCCCCGGCGACGCGCCGTGCTCGTCACCCGTCCTGGCCTGGTCGGTTAGCTCACAGCGTGGGATCAGCGCTGGATGCGACGGCCGCCGGTGCCTAGAATCGGCGGCACAACTGAATACCTCATCCAGAGGGGCTGAGGGATACGGCCCGACGACGCCCCGGCAACCACCCCGCGCGCTCACCGCTGAGCGACCCGTGGGGCAGGTGCCAATTCCGTCCCTGCCGCACCGTGCGATGCGGGGAAAGATGAGAGGACTCTCGACATGACGTCGACGCTCGCCGCCTCCGGCATCGACACCTCCGCCAGCCCCGCCCGCGCCCTGGTCTGCCGCGCCTGTTCGGCCCGCTACCCGCTCGCCGCGCAGCACGCCTGCTACGAGTGTTTCGGCCCGCTGGAGGTCGACTACGACACCGCCGCCCTAGCCACCGTCACCCGCGAGCAGATCGAGGCCGGCCCGAACAACATCTGGCGGTACGCCGCGCTGCTGCCCGCCGGTCAGGACCCGGCCACCCGGGTCACCGTCAACCCCGGTCTGACGCCGCTGGTGGCGGCCCCGCACCTCGCCGCCGAGCTGGGCATCACCGCGCCGCTCTGGGTCAAGGACGACAGCGCCAATCCCACCCACTCGTTCAAGGACCGGGTCGTGTCGGTGGCGCTCACCGCCGCCAAGGCGCTCGGCTTCACCCGGTTCGCCTGCGCGTCGACAGGCAACCTGGCCAACTCGGTGGCCGCGCACGCCGCCCGGGCCGGGGTGCCCTCGATTGTCTTCATCCCCAGCGACCTGGAACAGGGCAAGGTCATCACCACCGCCGTCTACGGCGGCGAACTCGTCGCCATCGACGGCTCGTACGACGACGTGAACAGGCTCTGCGGCGAGCTGGTCGAGACCGACGAGTTCGAGGACACCGCGTTCGTCAACGTCAACGTCCGGCCGTACTACGCGGAGGGCTCCAAGACCCTCGGCTACGAGGTCGCCGAACAGCTCGGCTGGCGGATCCCCGCCCAGGTGGTCATCCCGATGGCCAGCGGCGAGCTGCTCACCAAGATTGACAAGGCGTTCTCCGAGCTTGTCGAGATCGGCCTGGTCGAGGCGCCGGCCGGTGGCTGGAAGGTCTTCGGCGCCCAGTCGGCCGGCTGCAACCCGATCGCCTCGGCGCTGCACGCCGACACCGACACCATCACCCCGGTCAAGCCGACAGGCATCGCCAAGTCCCTCAACATCGGTGACCCGGCCGCCGGCCTCTACGCGCTGGAGGCGGTCCGTCGCACCGGCGGCTGGATGGAGTACGTCGACGACGACGAGATCCGTGCCGGCATCCGCGACCTGGCCCGCACCACCGGGGTCTTCGCCGAGACCGCGGGTGGCGTCACCGTGGCGGTACTGCGCAAGCTTGTCGAGTCCGGTCGGCTCGACCCGACGGCCGAGACTGTCGTGTTCAACACCGGCGAAGGGCTGAAGACCATCGACGCCGTGGCCGGTCAGGTCGGCCCGACCCACCACATCAAGCCCTCTCTGCGCGCCGCCCGCGACGCCGGTCTCCTCGGCTGACGTCCACCGCCGGTCGGGGGCGGGGGATCGCCCGGACGGGGGATCGGGCCGATCCGCCCTGTAACTGGCTTTTCGCAGTGAGTGTAGAAAACCCGCCGCTGCGGACTTGACGACAGGAACCGGACGGCGCAAGATGCTCCGTGCGGGAGGGCATTTCGCCGGAGACTTTTGAAGTTCTTGCGACCCAACGCCGGAGGCGTTGTGCGAGTGTCCCTCCCGACCACGTCCGATCGGGCCACCGGATTAATTCGGTGGCCCGATCGCTTTTCCCGGTGACAGGCTCGCCGGCATGAGCATCACGATCGCGTCCTTCGACGGCGCCGACCGGGCCGCTGTCGACGAGGCGTACCGGATCGGCGCGGCCGCCAACGACGTCGACATGCCGGACTTCCCGCCGTTCTGCCGGCGTCGCTTCGACGCGCTGTTCCACACGCCGATGCCCGGCACCGAGTCGCTCTGGGCGCTGGCCCGGCTGGACGGCGTACCGGCCGGCTACCTGCAACTGGACCTGCCCCAGCTCGACAACACCGACAACGCGACAGTCGAGCTGACGGTGCATCCCGAGCTGCGGCGTCGCGGCGTCGGCCGGGCACTGCACGAGTACGGGGTACGCCTGCTGCGCGAGCACGGACGCAAGCGGGTGGTCGGGATGACCGTCTCCACGATGCCCGACGGGCCGCCCCGATCAGTGGCGGGTGACGCGTTCGCCGCCACGATAGGAGCCCAGGCCGCGCTTGTCGACGTGCGTCGCCGACTCGACATCGACAGCATCGACCGGGTCGCGCTGCGCGCTGCGCTCGCCGAGGCCCACACCATGGCCGAGGGCTATCAGTCCGTCACCTGGCAGGGTGCGACCCCGACGGAGTACCTGGCGGACATCGCCTATCTGGACGGCCGACTGCTCATCGACGCGCCAATGGGCGACGTGCAGTGGGAGCCGGAGCAGGTCGACGCCGAACGCATCCGGGGCACCGACCGGGCGTTGGAGGCCAGGGGCCGGCGGCGCTACCACCTCGGGATGCGACACGAGGCGTCCGGTCGGCTTGTCGCCTGGACCCTGCTCGACGTGGGCGCCAGCGCAGACTGGCACGCCTTCCAGCAGATCACCATCGTCGACCCCGCTCACCGTGGGCACCGGCTCGGTCTGCTCGCCAAGATCGAAAATCTGCATCACCTGCTCACCCACGAGCCGGCGGTACGCGTCGTCGACACCTTCAACGCGGCAAGCAACAGTTACATGGTGGCGATCAACGAGCGGCTCGGCTTCCGCCCGGTGGACTCCTGGAACAACTGGCAGCTCACCCTCTGACGGGCGATCGGCGCTACTGCTCGCGCGGGGTCCTCAGGCATGATGGCGGCATGACGGAGACCCCGCATCCCCTGTACGACAGGCACGCCGACACCCTCAACCGTGCGCTGACCGCGATCACGGAGCGGGGCTACTGGTCCGCGTACCCAGAATCCCCAAGCCCCCGGGTGTACGGCGAGACCGCCGCCGCCGACGGCAAGGCCGCCTTCGAGGCGTACCTCGGTGGGGACTTCCCCCTCGACCAGCCCGGCACGGGCCGGCGGATCGCCACCGAGGCGAGCCCGTTCGGTGTGGAGTTGGCCGTGCGCTACCCGCACGCCGGCACCGACGAGCTGATCAGGGCTGCCTCGACGGCGCTGCCGGCCTGGCGTGACGCCGGCCCGCAGGCCCGGGTGGGCGTCTGCCTGGAGATCCTCGACCGGTTGCACAAGCACATCTTCGAGCTTGCCAACGCTGTGCAGTTCACCAGCGGGCAGGCGTTCGTGATGGCCTTCCAGGCCGGCGGCGCGCACGCGCTGGACCGGGCGCTGGAGTCGCTGGCGTACGCGTACGCCGAGATGACCCGGCACCCGCAGACGGCCGGTTGGGAGAAGCCCGCGGGCAAGGGCGACCCGCTGCGGATGACGAAGACCTTCCACGTGGTGCCCCGTGGAGTGGCGCTGGTGATCGGCTGCAACACCTTCCCGACGTGGAACTCGTACCCCGGGCTGTTCGCCTCGCTCGTCACCGGCAACCCGGTGATCGTCAAGCCGCACCCGCGCGCGGTGCTGCCCCTGGCCGTCACAGTGAAGTACGCCCGGGAGGTGCTCGCCGAGGCCGGCTTCGACCCGAACCTGATCCTGCTGGCCGCCGAGGCGCCCGGCGAAAAGCTAGCCAGCGACCTGGCCCTGCACCGGTCCATGAAGATCGTCGACTTCACCGGGTCCACTGAGTACGGCGACTGGCTGGAGACGCACGCCCGGCAGGCGTCGGTCTACACCGAGAAGGCCGGGCTGAACACGGTGGTGATCGACTCCACCGACGACTTCGCCGGCATGTGCCGCAACCTCGGCTTCACGCTGACCCTCTACAGCGGCCAGATGTGCACCACCTCGCAGAACATCCTCATCCCGGCCGGTGGCATCGAGACCGACCAGGGCCACAAGAGCTTCGACGAGGTGGCCGGCGGCATCGCCGCGGCGGTCGGCAAGCTCACCGCCGACCCGGCGCGGGGCGTCGAGCTGACCGGCGCCATCGTCAACGACGGCGTGCTGGAGCGGCTGGCCGAGGTGACAAAGGTCGGCGAGCCCATCCTGGAGTCGCGGGCCGTCGCGCACCCGTCGTACGCCGACGCCGTGGTGCGTACCCCGACGATCGTGAAGCTGGCCGCGGACGACGCGGACACCTACGGCCGGGAGTGGTTCGGGCCCATCTCGTTCGCCATCGCGACCGACTCCACGGCGCACAGCCTGGAGCTGATGCGCCGGACCGTCGGCGAGAAGGGCGCGCTCACGGCGGCGGTCTACTCGACCGACGAAGCAGTGCTGGACGCCGCCGAGGCGGTGGCCGTCGACGTCGGGGTGCACCTGTCCTGCAACCTGACCGGTGGGGTTTTCGTGAACCAGTCCGCGGCGTTCTCCGACTTCCACGGCAGCGGGGCGAACGCGGCGGCCAACTCGGCGCTGACCGACGGGGCTTATGTCGCCAACCGGTTCCGGGTGGTGCAGTCGCGGCGTCACGTCTGATTGTGGTTGCGGTTGGGGTTTCCGGGGCAGCCCGACCCGCTCCGGGCGGTCAGGCTTGATCCCTGCGCGGGTCGGGCTGCCCCGGAAACCCTTTGTGGGCACGCTTGTCGAAGCCTGCGGGCTTGGGGTGGATCAGATCAGCACGCGGTTTTGCAGTGGGATCAGGCGGGGCGGCGCATCTGTAGTTCGGTCAGGGCCGGGATCGTGGGGTGGGGCACGCGTACCCCGGTGTCCTTGAAGCCCAGCCGCTGATAGGCGCGACAGGCACGGTCGTTGCCGACCACCACCTCAAGCATCAACTCCGGCCGGCCGCAGGCCAGCGACCAGGCCGCCACCTCGTCGATCAGATCACCGAGCAGGCCGCTGCCCCGCCAGGTCGGCGTGACATAGACCGCGTAGATCACTGTCAGGTCGGCCTCGCGCGGCGCCACAGTGCCACCGGCGTGCCCGACCAGCCGACCTCCGGGATCGGCGACGAACTGCGCGGTGTCGGACCCGATCGAGGTGTACGCGATCCGGGCCGCGTACTCGGCGTGCGGCCGGGCCGCCGCTTCCGCCAGGGTCTCCAGGAAGGCCAACGGCGCGTCGGCGAGCATCTCCAGGCGCAGGGCCCGCATCCGGCCGGCATCCTCCGGCCGGACCCGACGGATCTTCGCCTGTCGAACGGCGGCCGAGTCGGTGTCGGTGGTCATGTCTGCATGCCTACCACAGGGGCAGAAGCCGTTTTCCGGACCGCGCCTGACCCGTTCCCACCCGGATCCTCGGCAGGCCCACGCGCATCCCGCGGTGGTTGATCAGGGCCGGCAGCGGCCACCTGCGCAACGACGGGCGTAAATCAAGCGGGGGTTGTCGCCACCGTCAGGCGTGCTGAGGGAAGGGTCAGGAATATGCCCGATTTGTGGTCGTGCGCGGCCGTCACTCCTCGTGTAGCGTGCGATTTCGGTCACCCCCTTCAGCGGCCGTCGTCGATCGCTGAAGCGGTGGGCCGGAGGCGTCCGGCCCTGCCGTGCGCCGGGGCCAGGCAACGCCGCGCAGAGTGAGGAAGTGCACCGTGGCACAGGGCACCGTGAAGTGGTTCAACGCCGAAAAGGGCTACGGCTTCATTGCCGTCGACGGCGGTCAGGACGTGTTCGTCCACTTCTCCGCGATCGAGATGGACGGCTACAAGGCGCTGGACGACGGTCAGCGGGTGGAGTTCGAGATCGCCCAGGGTCAGAAGGGTCCGCAGGCCGAGCACGTGCGCGTCGTCGCCTGAGCGCAGCCCCGCACCCATCCGCCCGGCCGGGCGCTGAATCATGCCCGGTCGTCGGCGGGTCGGGGCTGCGCCGACGAAGCCCACCCTGGAAGATCGTGAACCGTTCCAGCCAATGCTGAGGAGGGTTCATGACTGACCAGCCGCCCCCGCCCAACCCGCCCATCGGGCCGGGGGAGCCGGGTCCGTCCGATCCGCTCCAGCCCGGTGCGACGCCCACATCCGGCGCGTACCCCGGTCAGCAGCCCGGGTGGGACGCCGCCCAGGGTGGCTGGGGCCAACCGGCAGGTCAGCTGCCCGCCGGCCCGCCGCCAGGGTGGGGTGCCCCGCAGGGTGGGTGGGGTCAGCCGGCGGGCTGGGGTGCCCCGCAGGCGGGCGGGGGTCCGCAGGCCGGTCCGCCGCCGCAGGGCTGGGGTGACCCGCAGGCCGGCTGGGGTCCGCAGGCTGGTCCACCCCCGCAGGGCTGGGTCTTCCCGCCCACCGGCGGCTACCCGCCCGGCGCTGGTCCCTACGGCGGCCAGTACTGGTATCCGGGGCCGCAGGTCGGCTGGTACCCACCCGGCATCGACCCCAACGACCCGCTGGTCACGCCACCGGGTGCCGGTCTTCCGGGCTGGCTTCAACGGTTCAACGGCGGGCTGCGGCGGGGCTGGCGGCAGTTGGTGCCGATTCTGCTGCTCACCCAGGTGCTGCCCGCAGCCGCCCTGGCGATCATCTCGCTGGCCCTGGACCCGTCAGCCGGGTGGGACACGCAGCCCCCTGACCCGGCTGCCGGGCTGCCGGACAACTTCGGTACAGAGCTGTTGACCTTCGCCGTGGTGCTGATCGTCGGCAGCCTGCTTATCGGTGCGGTGCAGGCCATCGGGTGGGCCGCAGGCAGTTGGGTGATCACCCAGCAGGCCGCCGGCAGGCCGGCCAGCCTCGACGCGGCGCTGGGGTACGGCGTACGCCGGGCGCTCGGTCTGTGGGGCTGGACGCTGGTGATGGGCCTGCTCGTCGGTGTGGGTCTCTGTCTCTGCCTACTGCCGGGCATCTATCTGGCGTTTGCGCTGAGCATGGCCGGCCCGGTCTACCTCTTCGAACGGCAGAACCCGATCGGCCGGTCGTTCCGGATGTTCCACGACCGGTTCGGGATGATGCTCGGCCGGGTGGCGCTGGTGGGCGGCGTGGTGCTCGTCGTCAGCTTGATCTCCGGTGCCCTGGAGTCGGTGGGCACCGCCCCCTTCGGTACGGATCCATTCGGGTCGCCGGGCTCCGCAGTGGGCGTGGTGGTCGTGATCGCGGTCACCTCGGTCCTGGCCCTGCCGGCCTACCTCGTCCAGCTGGTCGGCCTGCTGGTCACGTACACCGAGCAGCGGGCCCATGAGGGGCCGGTGAACAGCGCCGGACTGGCCGCGGAACTCGGCTGAGCGGCCCCATCGTGCTTGCACTCGGCAGGTGAGAGTGCTAAAAAAGGCATTGGCACTCGCACACTGTGAGTGCCAATGGTCGGGACGGTGGGGCCAGGTTGCACCGGTGTGGAGACACCGGGGCGGCACATGGCCGGTCGTCGCGGGCTATCCGGCCCGGCCGAAGGACGTCGTCGTCGCCAGGTGGCGACGTCCCAAGGTGCGTACACCAGGCGGCCCATCCGGGGCACAATCTCGGGTGGCCCGTGAGTGTCCAGGAGGACAACGCCGTATGGCCAAGATGATCGCGTTCGACGAAGAGGCTCGCCGCGGCCTCGAGCGAGGCATGAACCAGCTCGCCGACGCCGTAAAGGTGACCCTCGGCCCGAAGGGCCGCAACGTGGTGCTCGAGAAGAAGTGGGGTGCCCCCACCATCACCAACGATGGTGTGAGCATCGCCAAGGAGATCGAGCTCGAGGACCCGTACGAGAAGATCGGCGCCGAGCTGGTCAAGGAGGTCGCCAAGAAGACCGACGACGTTGCCGGTGACGGCACGACGACGGCGACCGTCCTGGCCCAGGCTCTGGTTCGCGAGGGTCTGCGCAACGTGGCCGCTGGCGCCAACCCGATGGCCCTGAAGCGGGGCATCGAGGCTGCTGTCGCGAGCGTCTCGGAGGAGCTGTCCAAGCTCGCCAAGGACGTCGAGACCAAGGAGCAGATCGCCTCCACCGCCTCCATCTCCGCCGGTGACAGCACCGTCGGCGAGATCATCGCCGAGGCGATGGACAAGGTCGGCAAGGAAGGCGTCATCACCGTCGAGGAGAGCAACACCTTCGGGCTGGAGCTTGAGCTCACCGAGGGCATGCGCTTCGACAAGGGCTACATCTCGGCCTACTTCATGACCGACCCGGAGCGCATGGAGGCCGTCTTCGACGACCCCTACCTCCTGATCGTCAACAGCAAGATCTCGTCGGTCAAGGACCTGCTCCCGATCCTCGAGAAGGTCATGCAGTCGGGCAAGTCGCTGCTGATCATCGCCGAGGACATCGAGGGCGAGGCCCTGGCCACCCTTGTCGTCAACAAGGTCCGGGGCACCTTCAAGTCGGTCGCCGTCAAGGCGCCGGGCTTCGGTGACCGCCGCAAGGCCATGCTCGCCGACATCGCCATCCTCACCGGTGGTCAGGTCATCAGCGAGGAGGTTGGCCTCAAGCTCGACGCCGTCGGCCTCGACATGCTGGGCCGCGCCCGCAAGGTCGTGGTGACCAAGGACGAGACCACGATCGTCGACGGTGCCGGTGACGCCGAGCAGATCCAGGGTCGGGTCAACCAGATCCGGGCCGAGATCGACAAGAGCGACTCCGACTACGACCGTGAGAAGCTGCAGGAGCGGCTGGCCAAGCTGGCCGGTGGCGTCGCGGTGATCAAGGTCGGCGCGGCCACCGAGGTCGAGCTCAAGGAGCGCAAGCACCGCATCGAGGACGCCGTTCGCAACGCGAAGGCGGCCGTCGAGGAGGGCATCGTCCCGGGTGGTGGCGTCGCGCTGGTGCAGGCCGGCAAGACCGCCTTCGACAAGCTGGACCTGGTCGGCGACGAGGCGACCGGTGCCAACATCGTCAAGGTCGCGCTGGACGCCCCGCTGCGGCAGATCGCCGTCAACGCCGGCCTCGAGGGCGGCGTCGTGGTGGAGAAGGTCCGTAACCTCGAAGCGGGTCACGGACTCAACGCCGCCAACGGCGAGTACGTCGACCTGCTGGCCGCGGGCATCATCGACCCGGCCAAGGTGACGCGCTCGGCGCTGCAGAACGCCGCCTCCATCGCGGCGCTCTTCCTCACCACCGAGGCCGTCGTCGCGGACAAGCCGGAGAAGAACCCGGCTGCCCCGGCTGGCCCGGGTGGCGGAGAGATGGACTTCTGAGTCCAGTCCCGACACCGAACGGGGTGGGCCGCTGACGCGGTCCGCCCCGTTCGTCGTTTGGCCCTTGTCGTCAGGTGGGCAGTGGCCGCTGGTTGCGCCGCTTCTTCGCCTGGTCGTACGGCGGAGGCAGCTGGATCGGCGCGTCCACCATCTCGTGCGACTCCGCCGCCGGGTCGTCGGTGGCCATCTCGGCCAGTTGTTCGGCGTCGCCGTAGTCGAGCCTGTCGAACGGCAGTTGGCCGGGCAGTTCGGCGACAGGCTTCCAGGTGATCGGCGGGCCGTCCTCGGTCTGGTCATCATCCGTGGTCATGGCTGCCTCCTCTTACCGAAACGGTAGGGGGTGTCGATCACCGATGCGGGCGAATCGCGTTATATGGATCTATATCCTGTTCGCCCTTTAACCGACATCGAGTGTCCGCCGGTACAGGAAGAAGACCCGCTCGATCCGGGCACCCGCGCTGCCCGAGTAGAACGGCACCGGCCCCACCCAGCCGATCTGCGCCCGGTCCAGCCCTGCCGCCCGCTGGTCACGCAGGCAACGCCGCAGCAGCACCCCGCCGATGCCCGAACCCGCAGCAGCCGGCGCGGTGCCCATCGGCCCGAACCAACTCGGACGGGACGACCCGTACGCGGCGAAACCGAGCACCTCGCCGTCCCGCTCCGCAATGTGGCAACCGGCGCCCTCGCGACCCACCGACCCTGCCAACTCGCCGTCCCACGTGCCGCCGAAGGTGGACCGGGCGAACTCGGTCAGCGCCGGCAGGTCCGCCGGCTCCGCCCGGCGTACGGTGACGCCCTGCTCGGCAAGCCGCCGCTCCGCCGCCTCGGTGGACCGCAGTGCCGGCGAACCGTCGTACGACAGGTCGGCCGTCATGTTCCAGGCGGTCCGGTCCTGCCGGTAGCCCAGCGCGAGGGCGGCACAGATCGCCGGCGTGTAGCGGACGTCGATGCCCGGCCACGCGTAGTACGGCGGGTTGCCGGCAAGCAGCACCTCGGTCGCGCCGCGTTCGGCGAGCACCCGCTCGGCCCGCCTCAGGAGCGCGCGACCGACACCTCGGCGACGCTGCTCCGGCAGCACGGCCACCAGGTCGACGTGCCCGAGGGACGGGTCGCTCGACGACACCGAGCAGAGCAGCACGCCGACCAGGTCAGCACCCTGGTACGCGCCCAGCCCGACCACCGGCCGGCCGGCTGTGGCGGCCCGGGGCCACAGCACGTCCACGATGGCTGCCGCCTCGGTGGCGTCCTCCGCCAGGTCGAGAGCCTGTGCGCAGAGGCGTACCACGCTGGGAGCCAGGTCGGGAGTCAGCTCGGTGACGACGATCTCGGCGGTCATGGTGGCCGACCCTAGATCACCGCGCGTCGTGCCGCGTTCCCGCCCGCCGCCTTCCCGCCCCGCCCCGCCGCGTTCCCGCCCGCCGCGTTAGGAAGGGCCCCTTCCTATACACCAGGCGTTAATAAGGTGCCCTTCCTTAGGGCTGGGCGGCGCGGACAGCAGCGAAGGCATCGACCTGCCCCGCGCCCGTAACGTTGGCCGCGCCGCCGCAGGCGTCGGCCGGGTTGCCGGAACGGTAGGTCGCCGTCACCGGTGTGGCAGTGTCGCGCAGGATCTGCCGGGTCCGGGGCAGGTCACCGACCAGCGCCGGGTTCGCCGACCACATGAGCGCGACCACTCCCGCGACCTGCGGGGTCGCCATCGACGTGCCGTCCAGCGCCGCGTAGCCGCCGCCGGGCATTGCCGACACCACACCCACCCCCGGCGCCACCACATCCGGCTTGCCGTCGCCGCCCGGAACCGGTCCGCGCGAGGAGAACTCGGCCACCCGCCCCTGCGCGTCGACAGCACCCACGGTCAGCACGCTCGCGTACGGCGCGGGCGGGTCGTCGATCGACGCGCACCACGGGCCGGTGTTGCCAGCTGCGGCGACCACGAAGATGCCTGCGGCATCGAGCGCCGTGGCGGCCGGCAGCAGCGCAGCCGGGTCGCAGCCTTCGATGGGCGGGCAGCCCCACGAGTTGGTAAGCACCTGCGGTGCGCGTTCCGGACGGCCGTCGGTGAACGGATCGCCGCCGGCCGGGAAGGGGGCCAGCATGAACTGGAGGCAGTCCAGGTAGTGCCCGGGGCTACCCAGGTTACGGTCCAGGTTGACGCAGCCGACCCACTGCGCGTCCGGGGCCACCCCGACGCCGGCCCGTCCCACAGCGCTACCGGTCGTGTGGGTGCCGTGCCCGCCCTTGTCGGTGGGGGTGCGGGTGCCGTTCCACGGGTCGTACCAGGAGTCGTCCCCGCCACGGAACCCGGCTCGCAGCGCCGGATGGCCACCGTCCACGCCGGAATCGGAGCTGCCCACCACGATGCCCGAGCCGGTCACCCCGAGCTGCGACCAGACCTTGTCGGCGCCGATCTGCCTGATGTTCCACTCCGGGCCGGTGGGCGCCGGTGCGGTGCCCCGGGTCTGTCCCGCCGGGGCGGGCAGCGGTCGCAGTTGTTGGCTGACCAGTACACGGGCCACCTCGGGCCGCCGGGCCAGCCAGGCCCGCACGAACGGGCCGCCGTCCACCTCCACGGCGTTCACCAGGTAGTACGAGACGGGGTCGAGTCGTAGCCGGTTGACGTCGCGGCGCAGGTCGGCCTGGGTCCGCTCGGCGGTGGCCACCAGCCGCCGGTAGACCTCCACCGCCCGCGCGTCCCGCCCGGCCCTCCCAGGCGTGGCGGCCGGCAGGTCGCTCAGGTCGGCCTGCTCGCGCAGGACCACGAGCAGCCGCTCGCCGTGCAGGCCGGGCTGGCCGGGGCCGACGTCCACGACGACCGCCGTCACCAGCAGCACCACGGCTGCCACCGCCGCGACCCGGCGGCTCGGGGTGCGTGCCTTCGGCCGGGCGAGCAGCACCGCGTACCCGATGGCGACCAGGACCGCGACGGCGAGCCCGGCACCAGCGGCGACCGCCACCCAGTACGGAACGTCGCGGGTGCCGACCAGCAGCAGGCTGATCTCTTCCGGGTCGGTGAACGCCCGCGGGCCGAGCACGGCCAGGCCCACCAGCCACCCGGTCGCGGCCCGACCGGCGCGCGTGGCGTCGGCCGGGTCGGCGGTAGGTCGCCAGGTCGCCGCCCACAGCGCGGCCAACGCGAAACCCGCAGGTGGCAGGGTCAGCAGGGCGGGCAACTGCGCACCGGACTGACCGACGCCGGCAGCCAGCAGCAGCAACGCCACCCCGGCTACCAGCCCACCGACAAGCACCAACCGGGTTGGGCGGGGCGGCCTACCGACAGCGAACGTCGACCAGAACGCAGCGTCGAACAGCGTCGCGGCCAGCACACCCACTGCGGCTGCCGCCAGCACGGCGAGCACCGTCTCCAGCAGCCCGCCGAGCGCGCCCAGCCAGACCCACGGCAGCAGCAGCGCCAAGCCGGCGGCGACCGCGAGCAGCGGCACCGGCCCGGGGCGGCGCGACTCCCGCCGCCGCCCGACCGGCTCCGCGACGCCGCCGACCTCGGGCCGCGCGGTGTGGCTGTCTCCGTGGGGAGCGGCGTCGGCGACCCCGGGCCGCGCGCTGTGAACGTCGCCGTGGGGAACGGCGTCGGCGACCTCGGGCCGCGTGGCGTCGGCGTCTCCGTGGGGCGCCGCGACGGCGACGGGGTCGGAATCCCTGGGGTACGCCCGACGGCGCGCCGACCAGCGCACGGCGAACGCGCCGAGCAGCGCCGAGCCGGCAAGCCCGGCGAGGTACGCCTCGTGGTGCACCGGCGGCACTACCCGCAGCACAGTGAACACCCCACTGGCCAGCGCGGCGACCAGCCAGACCCATCCGGTGGCCCGGACCGCGGCAGAGCGGGGCAACACGGTCAACAGCAGGGCGGGTGTGCCCACCAGCACGACGGTTGCCAGACCCAGCACCGGCCAGAGCCAGCCGACCCGGTCCAGCCCGAAGGCCAGCAGCACCTGGTCGGTGACCCAGCCACCGGCCTGGGTTCCCACGGTGACCGCTACCGTCCAGCAGCCCGCCAGCACGGCCGCGACGACCGGCCACGGGCTGGGCCGGGGCGCCGCCCACGGCTGGTAGGGCGGTGGTTGACCAGCGGGTGACGCAGAGCCGACCTGCATGACTCGCACAGTACGGGGCGAGCGCCGCATGTCGACCGGTGACCACGGCGGTTACGGTGGACGGGTGCGTGACCCCAACATCTCCCGATCGGTCGCCGGACAGCTCTCCCCGGCCCGCCGCACCGCTGACCTGCGCCGACTGCGCGCGGAACGCTTCGACGTGCTGGTCATCGGAGGCGGAGTGACAGGTGCGGGCGCGGCTCTGGACGCGGCGTCCCGAGGGCTCAAGGTCGCCCTGGTCGAGGCACGCGATCTCGCCTCCGGCACGTCCAGCCGTTCCAGCAAACTGATCCACGGCGGGCTGCGCTACCTGGAGCAGTTGGAGTTCCACCTGGTCCACGAGGCGCTTACCGAGCGCGGTCTGCTGGCGACCCGGCTCGCGCCACACCTCGTTCGCCCGGTGCCGTTCCTGGTGCCGCTGCCGGCGGGTCGAGGTCTGCGGGACCTGCCCGCCCGGATCTTCCGCCGCTCGTACTACGGCGCCGGTGTGGCCACGTACGACGCGTTCGCCGGTCTCTTCGGCGGTGGCCGAGGCATGCCGCTGCACCGGCACCTGACCCGGGAGGGTGCTCGGCGGATCTTCCCGAGCCTGCGGGCCGATGCGCTGGCCGGGGCGATCCGCTACTACGACGGGCAGGTCGACGACGCCCGGCTGGTGGTCACCCTGGCCCGTACCGCCGCCAGCCTCGGCGCCACGGTGGTCAGCAGCACCCGTGCTGTCGGGTTGATCCGGCAGGCGCGGGAGGTCACCGGCGTCCGGGTGCGTGACCTTGAGGCGCCGGCCGGGTCGCCGGATGCCGAGTTCGAGGTGCAGGCCCGTACGGTGATCGCCGCCACCGGCGTGTGGAGCGACGACATGTCCCGGATGCTCAACGACGTGGGACTGCGGCCCGGCATCCGGGTACGCGCCTCGAAGGGGGTGCACCTGGTGGTGCCGCGCTCGGCGATCACCGGTGAGACGGGGCTCATCCTGCGTACGGCGCGCTCGGTGCTCTTCGTCATCCCGTGGGGCGGGCACTGGATCATCGGCACCACCGACACCGACTGGCGACTGGACAGGTCCCACCCGGCGGCCTCGGCCAGCGACATCGAGTACCTGTTGCAGCAGGTGAACACCGTGCTCGACAGGCCGTTGACCACCGCCGACATCGAGGGCGTCTACGCCGGGCTGCGGCCGTTGCTGGCCGGTGAGGCCGACTCCACCTCGAAGCTCTCCCGCGAGCACGCCGTGTTCGAGCCGATGCTCGGGCTGATGCTTGTCGCCGGGGGCAAGTACACGACGTACCGGGTGATGGCCTCGGACGTTGTCGACAGGGCGGTACGCCGGTTGGGTGGCGGCCGTGCGTCGCGTACCGCCGATCTGCCGCTGCTCGGCGCGGACGGCTATCCGGCGCTGTGGCGCGACCGTGCCGACCTGGCGCGCCGGCACGGTGTGCCGGTGGGTGTCCTGGAGCACCTGCTCGAGCGGTACGGCAGCCTCACACTGGACCTGCTCGCCATGATCGACGCCGATCCGTTGCTCGCGTCGCCGCTGGCCGGGGCTCCGGAGTACCTGGCCGCCGAGGTCGCGTACGCGGCTCGGGCCGAGGGTGCGCTGCACCTGGAGGATGTCCTGACCCGGCGGACCCGGATCTCCTTCGAGACGAGTCACCGTGGCCTGGAGTCGGCGGAGCACGCCGCCGAGCTGATGGGCGGTGTGCTCGGTTGGGACGCGGCGACCCGGGCCCGCGAGGTCGAGCACTACCGCGTGCGGGTGCAGGCGGAGCGGCAGTCCCAGTTGATGCCTGACGACGCCGCCGCCGACGCGGCACGGTTGGGCGCACCGGACGTCAGGGGTTACGCCGCGGATCGGGGTGGCGATGATCAGGCAGAGTTGCGTCCGTCCGCTCGGTGATGAAAAATACGTTACCGAGGGGTAACTATCGATTCTCCCCCCAATGGCGGTTTCGGACCCTACCTACGGTGGGGTAGGTTCCGCGCGTGCCTTACCGTGCGCACCCCCGCCTACTTCCGCTCCTGCTCGCCGCGGTGCTCACAAGCATCCTGACCGGTTGTTCGCTTTTCGACAGGGACGCCTCCGCCGGGCCGGCCGCGCAACCACCAGCCGGTACGGCGGCGGGTGGGTCGGAGCCCGAGATCCCGACAACTGTCGCCGTGGGACAGGTCAGCCTGCTGCAACGGCTCGGCGCGGATGGTCCGCTGCGCACCCTGAGCGTCGAGCGGGACGGCAGTTGGCGGTGCCTCGACTGTGCCGGCGACGGGGTCACCTCGCGGGGCAGGCTCGCGCCGGAGCAGACCGCACGGCTTCAGGTGCTGCTGGCCGATCCGGCGCTGGCCAACGAGACCGACCAGGTCCGGCGGTACCGGACGACCTGCATCGACGCGCTCACCTCGAGCCTGCTCACCTCCTCCGGGCTGATCACCTCGCAGGACTGCCCGGGTGAGGAGCGCACGACAGTGGCGGGGGAGATCCTGCTGTTGCTCACCCAGGCGACCCCGGCCGAGGTCGAGGGCTGATCCACCGCTCTGCGCGGGTCAGAGCACCTTGCCTGGGTTGAGCAGCCCGGCCGGGTCCAGCGCCGACTTGATCGCCTGGTGCACCCGGACGCCGACCGGCCCGATCTCCGCGGCCAGCCAGTCCCGCTTGAGCAACCCCACCCCGTGCTCGCCGGTGCAGGTGCCACCCAGGTCCAGGCCGAGCCGCATGATCTCGTCGAACGCCCGCCGGCCCCGCTCCACGCTCGCCGGGTCGGCCCGGTCGACAACGATGTTCGGGTGCATGTTGCCGTCCCCGGCGTGCCCCACCACGCCGATCGGCACCGCGCACTCAGCAGCGATCCGGGCCACCCCGTCCAGCAGCGCGGCGAGCGATCCGCGCGGCACCGCCACGTCGTCGATCACCAGGCCGCCGTTGCCGCCCGGGTAGGCGTCGGCCGCGAACTTCTCCATCGCCGGGTGCGCCAACCGTCGGGCCTGGAGCAGGGCTGCGGCCTCCACCGCGTCGGTGGCCGCGTACACCTCGTCGGCGCCGGCCGCCTCGCACACCTCGGCCAGGGCGGCCAGGTCGTCGGCCGCCCGGCTGCCGGTGTCGGCGGCGGCCAGCAGCAGTGCCTGGGCGTCGGTCCGCAACCCCATCGGCTGGTACGCCTCGATCGCCCGCAGGTGGGTCTGGTCCAGCAACTCCAGCAGGCTGGGGGTCAGCCCGCGGGCCGCGATCTCGGCCACCGCCGCGCCGGCCGCCGCCGTGGACGGGAAGACCGCCACCAGGGTCAACGACTCCGCCGGTGCGGGCCGGAGAGAGACAGTCACCTCGGTGATCACCCCGAGGGTGCCCTCCGAGCCGACGAAGAGCCGCGTCAGGTCGTAGCCGGCAACCCCCTTTGCGGTACGCCGGCCGGTGCGCAGCACCTCGCCGGAGGCGAGCACCACCTCAAGGCCGAGCACGTACTCGGTGGTCACCCCGTACTTGACGCAGCACATGCCGCCCGCGTTCGTGGCCACGTTGCCGCCGATGGTGGACGACTCCCAGGAGCCGGGGTCCGGCGGGTACCAGAGCCCCTGCTTGGCCACCGCCGCGGCAAGCGTCGCGTTGACCACCCCCGGCTGGACCACCGCGATCCGGCTCACCGGGTCGATCTCCCGGATCTCGTTCATCGCGACGGTGCTGAGCACCACCGCGCCGTCCACGGCGTTCGCCGCGCCGGCCAGGCCGGTCCGCGCGCCCTGCGGCACCACAGGTACGCCGTACCGCGCCGCCGCCCGGACCACAGCGACGACCTGCTCGGTGCTGCTCGGGCGGGTCACCACAAGCGGCATCCCGGCGGCGCAGAGGTCGGCCTCGTCGCGCTGGTGCATGCGCAGCAGGTCCGGGTCGGTGAGCACGGCGTTCTCGCCCAGAGCGGCGCGAAGGTCGTCGAGGAGTCCGGTGGTGGAGGCCATGCAGCCGAGGCTAGGTCGCCGGTGGCCGATCATCAACATGATCAACTCTGCGGGATAACTTGGGCACATGCTCTACCTGGACCAGCCCGCCTGGCCGTGGCGCGACCGACTCTGGTCACACCTGATCAGCGACGTCTCCTACGCCGAGTTGCACGCCTTCGCCGAGGTGTTGGGCGCACCCCGGCGTGGCTTCGACCGGGACCACTACGACATACCGGCCGACCGGTTCGAGTCGGCGGTGTGGCTCGGAGCGCGGGTGGTGCCGAGCCGGGAGGTGGTCCGGTTGCTCCGCGACGCCGGCCTGCGCCGCCCGAAGCACCTGGTCAGTCCGCGAGCATCGACGGCCCGTTGAGGCTGGCCAGTTCCCGGCGCAGGTTGTCCCGTGCCGGCTGCTCCCATCGGTCGGCGAGAGGCGGCAGCCGGAACAACTCGGGCAGCGCCAGCAGCGCGGTGAGGACGCCGGCCCGACCCGCCCGGAAGGCCGGCTCGGGCACGTGCGCGTACTCCTGGCGGATCGCCGCCGCGTAGCGGTCGTAGGCGGCCGGCGGCGCGGCCAGCACGGCGAGGTCCGCGTCGCAGAGCAGGGCGCCGTTCGAGTCGGCGGGCCCCACCGCGTGCCCGGCGGTGAGCAGCACGAGCCGCCGTACCTCGGCCGCGGCCGCCTCCGGCACCCCGAGCCCGCTGAGCAGGTCTGCGGCCAGCTCGGCGCTGGCCCGCTCGTTGCTGTCGCCAGCGGCCCGGGGATCGTAGATCGCGTCGTGGCACCAGGCGGCCAGGCGGACCAGGTCGGCCCGCTCGGCCAGCGCGGCATGCCGGTCCACCACATCGAGTACGGCGGTCAGGTGCGCCACAGTGTGGTAGCGCCTGTGCGGTTCCCGCCACCGGGTGAGCAGCTGCTCCCCGGCCCGGGCCGCGGCATCGTCACAGGTCGCCCCGGCACCCCGGGCTGCCGCCCGCCACCGGCCCAGCAGATCGGTCACCGTCCGAGTTTGCCGCAATCCGTCCCCGGTGCGCGGGGCGGGAGGATTCAGCGCGCCCGCCACGGGTAGTCGCGCCCATGGCAGTGGCCCGCGACAAGAGACCGCCGATGGTGCGCCGCGCCCCGTTGCGGGAAGGTCTGGTGGACGTCGACGGTGCCCGCATCGCCGAGGTCACCGAGGAACTGCGCCACCGCAGCCGGGCCACACTGCACGACCGGCTGCACCGGGTACGGATGGCCGGTGGGCTGGCCGTCCAGGCCGGGCTGGCCGCCGGACTGGCGTACCTGATCTCGCACAAGCTTCTCGGCAACCCGCAGCCGGTCTTCGGGCCGATCTCCGCAGTCGGCACCCTGGCCGCGTCTGTCGGGCAACGATTCCGCCGGACCGTGGAGCTGATCCTCGGAGTGGCGATCGGGGTGGCGATCGGCGACATCCTGATCTACCTGGTCGGCACCGGGGCGTGGCAGCTCGGCCTGGTGGTCACGGTGGCGATCCTGCTCACCATCTTCGCGGGCGCCAGCATGGCCATCGTCATCCAGGCGGCGGCCACGGCGGTGCTGATCGTGACGCTGAGCCCTTCCACGGAGGATCTGGAGATCCCGCGCTTCATCGACGCGTTCCTCGGCGGCGGGGTCGCGCTGCTGGTGACGGCGGTCCTGCTGCCGCTCAACCCGCTGCGGGTGATCAATCGCGCCGCCCGGCCGGCGCTGGACCTGCTCGCCGACCAACTCGACGCCGCCGCCGACGGGTTGCGCAAACGGGACCGCGACGCCACCCAACGGGCACTGGACCGGATGCGCAACAACAAGGAGGAGTTGGCCACCCTGGCCGAGGCGATCGAGGGCGCGAAGGAGACGGCCACCCTCTCGCCGGCCCGCTGGCACCGCCGTAGCGAGCTGACCCACTACGCGGAGGCGGCCGACCCGATCGACCGGGCGATGCGCAACACCGGCACACTCATCCGCCGGTCCGTCACGCTTATCGAGGACGACGAGCCCGTGCCGGAGCCGATGCCGGACGGCATCGAGCACCTCGCCGAGGCGGTCCGGCTGCTCAAGCATGAGTTCGCGTCCAGCCAGGAGCCGCAGAAGGCACGGGAGCGGTCGTTGCGGGCGGTAAGCGAGGCCGGCCGGGCGTACGGCGCCGGGGTGGGCTTCTCCGGCAGCGTGGTTGTCGCGCAGATCCGTACGACGGCAAGTGACCTGCTCGTGGCGTCCGGGATCGAGCAGGACGAGGCGAACCGGTGGATCCGCACCGCGTTCGGCGAGCAGGAGAGGCCGGTCGGTGAGCCGGCCGAGCCGGGCGAGGCACCGAAGCCACCCACCGCGCCGCCCATCGGCTGAGCGCGCAGCCCGGCGTCAGTGCCGGCCGCATGGCTGTGGATGCGACCGGAACAGCAGGCGGCGGATGGCTACGCTGACCGCATGGCCGACACCCCGCCCGGTGCACCCCTGCCGTCGTTGCCGCCCGCGCCCGCGACCCCACCCGGCGGCGAGGCGCCCCGGATGCCGTTGCGCCGACTTGGCTGGCGACGGTTCCTGGTGCTGGCCGGGGTGGTGCTGCTCATCGCCGCGTGCGCGGTCTTCATGCTCTTCACGCTCGGGCAGTCGCTCGGCGCGCAGGCGCTGCTGATCGGTGTGGTCGCCGCGATCCTGCCGGTGCCGGTGCTCGTCGCCTGCTTCCTCTGGCTGGACCGGTACGAGCCCGAACCACTGAAGTACCTGATCTTCTGCTTCACCTGGGGAGCCTTCGTCTCCACCGCCGCCTCGCTCACAGTGAACGAGTTCTCGGCCGCCCAGTTCGCCGACAGGGGGCTGCCGGTCGCGCTCACCGGGGTGCTTGTGGCGCCGTTCATCGAGGAGTTGACGAAGGCCCTCGGCCCGATCCTGCTGCTGGTGTTCCGCCGCCGTGAGTGGTCCGGGATCACCGACGGCCTCGTCTACTGCGGGCTCTCCGCTGTCGGCTTCGCCATGGTGGAGAACATCCTCTACCTGGGCGGGCACGGTTATGCGGCAGGCGCCGACCAGTACGGCCCGGCGACCGGCACCCAACAGGTCATCGCCATCTTCATCGTCCGGATCCTCCTGTTCGGGTTCGCCCATCCGCTCTTCACCTCGATGGCCGGTGTGGGGCTGGGCATCGCGGCCCGTACCGCCGACCGTCGGGTCCGGGTGCTCGCCCCCATCGCCGGCCTGCTGCTGGCGATGATCCTGCACGGCACCTGGAACCTGCTGCCCACGCTGACCCAGGCCACCGGCGAGGTGGTGATCATGTTGTACGGCTTCCTCAGCCTCATGGTCCCGGTGTTCTTCGGCATGGTCGGGCTCGCGCTGTGGCTGCGTGCGTGGGAGGGCCGGCTCACCGAGCGGAGATTGCCTGACTACGTGCGCGCGGGCTGGCTCAGCCCACCCGAGGTGGCCGCGCTCAGCAGCCTCGGCCGTCGCCACGCGGCCCGCAGTTGGGCACGCCGGGTCGCCGGAGACGCCGGTGTACGGGCGATGCGGGGGTACCAGTTCGCCGCCACCCGACTGGCTCTGCTGCGCGACGGCACGTTGCGGGGCCTGGACCGCAAGCCCGCCGACCAGGAGCGGACCGCCGCCGAGGAGCGGCAGTTGCTGGAGCAGATCACCGCGTACCGGTCGTTCTTCGTGGGCCGGGACCCGCAGGCACCGGTAGGGGTCTGGGACGGAAGCCGCTACCACCTGCGCTTCCCGGACGGTACGCAGCGACCGGTGGACGCTCCCGACGAGCCGGTGGTGCCGATTCCCGTGGTGCTGGCCCCGCCGCCGCCTCCGCCCGGATACGGACCGCCCGGATACGGACCGCCCGGGTACGCGCCGCCCGGCTGGCCCGGTGCACGCCCGCCGGCGCCCTGGCCGCCCGCTCACCGCTGACGGCGGTCGGTGCGGCGGCGGTCGGTGCGGCGGCGAGCGGCGCTCAGGTCATCAGGGTGGTGAGGAAGTCACCGAGCCCCTGGGCCATCGCCATCAGCGCGGCCCCGATCGCCTTGAACAACTGCGCGGCGCCATCCGGCCGGAACGCCATGAAGTAGATCAGGAACGCGACGCTGCCCCAGGTCAGCAGCTTCTTTACGAATACCGGCATCGTCCCTCCCCAGGGCAACGGTCGCCGGCTGGCTTCCCCACGTGGGGCCGGGCAAACGGTGCAGGGTGCAGAGTGCCTGCGCGGCTCGGTGGCCGAAAAGTGCCTAGAGGTAGAGGCCGGTCGAGTCGTTCTCGACGCGCTCGGCCGCCACGGCGTGCACGTCGCGCTCGCGCAGCAGCACGTACCCGCGCCCGTGCAGCTCGACCTCGGAGCGGTCGTCGGGGTCGAAGAGCACCCGGTCGCCGGAGACGATGGCGCGGACGTTCGGCCCCACACCGACGGCGGTGGCCCAGGCGAGACGCTTGCCGACCGCCGCTGTCGCCGGGATGACGATGCCAGCGGTGGAGCGCCGCTCGCCCTCGCTGCCGTCCATCCGTACCAGCACGCGGTCGTGCAGCAGGCGGATCGGCAGGCCGGAGTCGAAATCCTGGTCGGCGGTCACGGGGAGACGCTACCGTGTCGCCGGCGACCCGCCGCCGATGGTTACGCCAGAGGTGGCGGGGGCACTGTGTGGCGGAACTGTCCTAGGGTGTCGGGACGGACGTATGCTGTGCGACCTGTCACCGTGGGCGGGCCGGACTTTTCTGCCAGGAGGTGCGCTTGAGCCGCTTCGAGCAGGTACGCGGGCGGCTCCGCCGCGCCTACCAGTCGAGCCGGGATTCCGTACGCTCCGACCAGCAGAAGCCGAGCGACGTGCCGGAGACGGCCGGGGTGGCCTCGCCCGCCGTACCGGGGCCGGTCGCGCCGCCGGCAGCCACGGTCGTCGGTGCCGAGCCCGCGATGGACCTGCACAGCTCGACGTCCAGCCGCGATGACGCGGATGTGCCGCACGGGCTGCGGATCGCCGCGGCCTGGTGCTGGCGCCTGATCGTCATCGGGGTGGTGGCCTGGGCGCTGCTCCGGGTCGTCGGCACGATCAAGATCGTGATCATTCCGCTGGCCATCGCGCTGCTGCTGTCGGCGCTGCTCGCGCCGGCGGTGGGCTGGCTGCTGCGGGCCCGGCTGCCCCGGTCGCTGGCGACCGCGGTGGTGCTGGTCGGCGGCCTGGCGGCTGTCATCGGCACGCTGACCTTCGTGGTCAACGAGTTCATTCAGGGTGTACCGGAGTTGAGCGCGAAGTCCTCCGAGGGCGTCCGGCAGATCCAGAACTGGTTCAAGACCGGCCCGCTGCACCTCTCCGACAGCCAGTTCGACCGCTACATCGCCGAGGCGCAGAGCTGGATCAACGACAACACCTCGAAGTTCACAAGCGGCGCGCTGAGCACCGCCGCGACGCTGGCGGAGGTGCTGACCGGCGCCCTGCTGGTGCTCTTCGCCACGTTCTTCTTCCTGCGTGACGGCAGCCGGATCTGGCGTTTCCTCGTACGGCTGCTGCCGGTGGCCGCCCGCTGGAAGGTCGACGACGCCGGTCGGGCCTCCTGGCAGACCCTCGTGGCGTACGTCCGCGCGACAGTGCTCGTGGCGTTCATCGACGCGGTCGGCATCGGCATCTTCCTTGTCATCTTCGACATCCCGTTCGCGTTCCCGCTGGCGGCGCTGGTGTTCCTCGGCGCGTTCATCCCGATCGTCGGCGCCACGCTCTCCGGCGGTGTGGCGGTGCTGGTGGCGCTTGTCGACAGCGGGCCGGTCACCGCGCTGATCATCCTGGGTGTGGTGATCGGTGTGCAGCAGGTGGAGGGGCACGTGCTCCAGCCGCTGATCATGGGTCGGGCGGTGGCCATCCATCCGCTCGCGGTGATCATCGGTATCGCCGCCGGCGTGGTACTGGCCGGCATCACCGGCGCGCTGGTCTCGGTGCCCCTGATCGCCGTCCTCAACACGGCCGTGCGCCGACTGGCCGCCCGTACCGTGCCGGACACCCCACCGGACGCCGTGGTCGTCGCCTCACAAGCTCCCTGAGGCCGGCGCCGCGCCGGCCGCACAAGCCCGACGCGCGCGTCGCGCGGCCGCGGGGCGTGCAGTGGGCGGGGCGCGCCGTCAGGAGCTGGCTAGGCGTTCCAGGGCGCCGCGGGCGACCTCGGGGCGTGTCGTGTACCAGAACGGTGGCAGCGAACGACGCAGGAACGGCCCGTAGCCCCGGGCCGTCTCCAGCCGGGAGTCGAGCACCGCGACGACCCCCCGGTCGCCTGTCGCCCGGATGAGCCGGCCCACGCCCTGCGCCAGCCGGACCGCCGCGATCGGCACGCTTACCGCGGCGAAGCCGGAACCGCCGCCCGCGTCGACTGCTGCGGCACGCGCCGCCGCCAGGGGCTCGTCCGGCCGGGGGAAGGGCAGCCGGTCGATGACCACCAACTGGCAGGCGTCGCCCGGCACGTCCACCCCCTGCCACAGCGACATCACCCCGAACAGGCAGCTGGAGCGCTCCTCGCGGAACCGACGCACCAGCAGCGGCAACGCCTCCTCGCCCTGCAACAGCACCGGCAGGTCGGTGCGCGCGCGCAGCAGCTCCGCCGCCTGCTGCGCGGCCCGCCGCGACGAGAACAACCCGAGGGTACGTCCACCGAGCGCCTCGACGAGCCCGAGCAGTTCCTCCCCGGCGGCCTCGGGCAGCCCGGAGACGCTGGGGCGGGGCAGGTGCGCAGCGACGTACAGGATGCCCTGCCGGGCGTAGTCGAAGGGCGACCCCACGTCCAGCGACCGCCAGCCCGGACCTTCGGTGGCCGGCACTACCGCGCCCGGGTTGGTGTCGCCGGCCAGGCGACGGCCTGGCGCCTCGGCGGCGGGGCGGCCGGGTGCGGTGCGGGCGGCCAGCGCGGCGGCGGCCGGCGTCGGCGGTGCGGGCGGGGGCGCGTCCAGGCCGAGGGCGCGAGCCACGGTGTCGAACCGGCCGCCGAGCGCCAGTGTGGCCGACGTGGCGACCACTGTGCGCTCGTCGTACAGGTGGGTGGCGAGCGTGCCGGCCACCGACAGCGGCGCGACCACCAGGGCCCGGCGGCTGCCGCTGTCGTTCTTCTCCACCCAGGCCACGTCGTGGTCGGCCTCCTCCAGCAGCCGCTGGGCGGTCGTCGACAGGTCGTCCAACGCGGCCTTGGCCTGCTGCTTGCGGACCGGGTCGGGGTCGTCGGACTTGACGTCGCCGATGGCGTCCAGGGCGGCGCGGGTGGCCGCGTCGAGCAGCGTGCACGCCTCCCGTAGCGGCGTCGGCAGCCCGGCGGTGAGGCGCCCGGCCGGTGCTTCGGCCAGCCCGACGGCGAGCGCGTCACCGGCTGCGGTGAGCGCCTCGGCGGTCTCCGGTCGCAGCAGCGGGCGGGCGCGGCGGGTGGACCTGTCGATCAGCTCCGGGACCAGCTCCGCCTGGGCGGCCGACGAGACCCGGTCGGCCAGCTCGTGCGCCTCGTCGACGATGAGCAGCTTGTGCGGCGGCACGATGTGGCGTTCGGCGAGCATGTCGACGGCGAGCAGGCTGTGGTTTGTCACAACGATGTCGGCCTCCCGGGCGCGCGCCCGGGACGCCTCGGCGAAGCACTCCTGCCCGAACGGGCAGCGGGTCGCCCCGACACACTCGCGGGCCGGCATCGACACCAGCCGCCAGGCCTGATCGTCGACGCCCGGGTCCAGCTCGTCGCGGTCGCCGGTGGCGGTCCGCTCGGCCCAGCCGCGCAACCGCTCGATCTGCTTGCCCAGCCGACTCGCCTCGCCCAGCCATTTCGTTCCGCCGCCGGGCCGGGCGGGCGGGGTGTCGAAGAGGGTGTCCTCCGGCTCGTCCTCGGTGGAGTTGTCCAGTCGGGCCAGGCAGAGGTAGTGGTGCCGGCCCTTGAGCACCGCGAACGTGGGCCGGCGGCCGAGCAGCGGCTCGACCGCGTCGGCCAGCCGGGGCAGGTCGTGGTCGACGAGTTGGGACTGCAACGCCAGCGTGGCCGTGGAGACCACGACCGGGCCGTCCACGGTGAGCGCTGGCGCGAGATAGGCGAGCGACTTGCCGGTGCCCGTGCCGGCCTGGACGAGCAGGTGCTCGCCGCTCGTCACACACTCCTCGATAGCGGTGGTCATCTGCTGCTGGCCGGGGCGCGCCGCGCCGCCGGGGACCGCGCCGACCGCCGCCGCCAGCAGCTCGGTGCCGCTGGGCCGGGCACCCCGCCGCCGGCTTCCGGCACGGGCCGACGGGGTGGCGGAACCGGTGGCGGTGCGGGGCGGAGTCACCGTGCGACGGTACCCGCCGCGCCCGACACCGGCTGCGCCCATCCGCCCGCGTGGCGCGCAGCCGACCGGTAGGTCGTTTCGGTGGTAGCCGTCCGGTTACGGCGGCACTACGAGGCGTGGGCGGTATCGGTTAAGGTGCGAATCATGCCGAGCGACGTGGTCCGAGTGATCTACCGCAAGTACGACGGCAGAGCGCACCGTGACTACCCGGCTCGTCGCCTCGCTGAGGACGACCTGGGCATCTGGCTCGGCGTCCCGTTCGGCACCGAGTCCGTCTACCACGGCCGGCCGTCGGTGGAGAAGATCCCCTTCGTCCTGCTGGTGCCGCACCACGCCTGGTGGACGTGCATGTTCAACCCGCCGCCGCGCACCAGCGAGGTCTACTGCGACATAGCAACCCCGGCCCGCTGGGAGTCCGACGACACGGTCCACCTCATCGACCTGGACCTGGATGTCGTCCGCCGTCGCGCCACCGGCGTTGTGGAACTGCTCGACGAGGACGAGTTCGCTGAGCATCGGGCGCGCTTCGGATACCCGGAGGACCTGGTCGTCGAGGCCGAGGCGGCCGCCCGCTGGCTGTTCGGGGCGCTCGGTGACGGCACCGAGCCGTTCGCCACCGCGTACCGGAAATGGCTGGCGCTTGTGGTCTGAGCCGGCGCCGGCTCACAGGCGTGGCGGCCACCCGTCGTCGTCGCCCAGCGGCGGCACGTCGCCAAGCTTCTCCGGGTTGAGCTGGTTGAACACGCCGGTGATCCGGCCTTCGTGCACGGCGAAGGCGACGACAAGGCGGATCGGTCGCCCGTCGCTGTGCACCGTCTCCATCTGAAGGCCGAGCACACCGTCGACAAGCACCGGCCGGGACGTCACCCGCTGCCCGTACCGGCCGGCCCGACCGAACAGGCCGAGGATGAAGCGACCCACAGCGTCCGCGCCGACCACCGGCCGGCGGGCAGCCGGGAAGTGCCCACCCGAGTCGCCGAGGAGGATCACGTCCGGGGCGAGCACCCGCAGCAGTTGATCCAGCTCGCCGGACTCGGTGGCGGCAACGAACGCTTCCAGCACCCGCCGCTGCTCGGCCGGATCGGCGGTGTGCCGTGGCGCGTCCGGTGCGGTGACCGCCCGCCGCGCCCTGGAGGCGAGCTGCCGGGCGGCCGCCTCGGTGGTGCCGAGCACGTCGGCGATCCCGGCGAACGGCACAGCGAACACGTCATGCAGCACGAGTGCGACCCGCTGTTCGGGCGCGAGCCGCTCCAGCATCACCCGTATCGCGGTGCCGACCTGGTCGGTGCGGACCGCCCGCTCGGCGGGGTCGGGGGCGTACCCGTCGGTCGGCGGCTTGGCGTCCAGCGGGCTCACCACCGGCTCCGGAAGCCACTGCCCGGGGTACGCCTCGCGCCGGACCCTCGCCGAGCGGAGGACGTCGAGGCAGATCCGGGCGCAGGTGGTCGTCAGCCAGGCGGAGAGGTCGCGGATCTCGGCACGGGCCGTCGGATCGGCGAGCGCCCCGGCGTAGCGCAGCCAGGTCTCCTGCACCGCGTCCTCGGCCTCGCTGCGGCTGCCCAGCATCCGGTTGGCCACCGCGAGCAGGCGGCGTCGCTCGGCCTCGAACTCCGTCGCCAGGTCCCGCACGACCCACCACCCTCCCCGACCGGTACGTGTCCCGGAGCCCATCCTCCCGCCAACCGGACGAACGGGCAGCCCCGCCGCCACTGATGACGGCCCGGTGACCGGGCGGGCCCGGTCGGGGTGTGCTGACGGCTCCGCCGGTCCCGGCGGTTGGGGCGGCCCTCGACGGGCGGACGACCGGCGGGTGGGCGATGATCCGAGGATGAGCGCACCCCAGCACGGGCAGATCGTGGCGCCGGACGGCGGATCCGTGCGGAAGCTGTTGCGGGTCACCGCGCCGGTGGACCTCGCGGCGATCGACCCCCGGTCCACCCCCGGGCTGCCGCCGACCGAGGTGACCGGGGAACGCCCCAAGACCTGGGCCCGTGACCAGGTCGAACTCGTCGGCGGCGAGTTGGGCAGGCAGCAGGAGATGCTGTACGCGATGGCCACGGCCGCCTCGGACCGTCCGGCGCACCGGGTGCTGCTGGTGCTCCAGGCGATGGACTGCGGCGGCAAGGACGGCACGATCAAGCGGGTGGCCGGCGCGATGAACCCGCTGGGCCTGCACATCCGGTCGTTCGGTCCGCCGACGCCGCAGGAGCTACGGCACGACTTCCTGTGGCGGATCCGTCGGGCGCTGCCGCCGCCCGGGTACGTCGGAATGTTCAACAGGTCACACTACGAGGACGTGCTGATCGCCCGGGTCGGCTCGCTGGTGCCGGAGGCCACCTGGCGAGCCCGCTACGACGAAATCAACTCCTTCGAGCGGGAGCTGGCCGACGGCGGGGTGACCCTGGTGAAGGTGATGCTGCACATCTCGTACGCCGAGCAGGGCGAGCGCCTGCTGGAGCGGCTCACCGACCCGCGTAAGCACTGGAAGTACAACCCGTCGGACGTCGATGCCCGGGCGCAGTGGGACGACTACCAGGCTGCGTACGCCGAGGCCCTGAGCCGGTGCGGCACGGACGCCGCGCCCTGGTTCGTGGTGCCGGCGGACCGCAAGTGGTACCGGGACTGGGCGGTGGCCCACCTGCTGAGAGAGACGTTCGACACGCTGAATCTCGGGTATCCGCCTGCCGATTTCGACGTGGCGCACGAGCGCGACCGATTGAGTGTCGGGGGAGCGGGGCGGTCGGGACCGCAGATGAACAGCAGGTGAACGAGCGGTGAATCAGGTCTGACCAGGGGTGGGCCGACGCATTCACGCTTCGAGCGTTTCCTAGCATTCACCAGGCGGACGCCGATGGACGCCGCCACCTTCCACCGACACGACGAGGTCTGTGCTGTGAAGTTTTCCTTCCGCCCCACCGAGGGCGCCTTCTACGAGCTCTTCACCAGGGCTGCGCAGAACCTGGTCCGGGGCACGGCGCTGCTTAACGAACTGGCCCTTCCAGGTGTCGACGTCCAGTCGGTCAGCGAGCGGCTGACCGAGGTCGAGCACGACAGCGACCAGATCACGCACGATCTCTACAAGAAGATCAACTCGACGTTCATCACGCCGTTCGACAGGGAGGACATCTACCGGCTCGGCTCGCTGCTCGACGACGTGATGGACCACCTCGAGGCCGTCGGCGACCTGCTCTACCTGTACGGGCTGACCGAGCTGCCGGCGCTGCCCCGCGAGCTGCACGAGATGGTCAACGTCCTCGACCAGCAGGCGAAGCTCACCGCCGACGCGATGCCCCGGCTGAAGTCGATGAAGGACCTCGAGGACTACTGGATCGAGTGCAACCGGCTGGAGAACGAGGGCGACCGGATCAACCGGCAGCTGCTCGTCCGGCTCTTCTCCGGCGAGTACGACGCGCTGACGGTGCTCAAGATGAAGGAGGTCGCCGACGAACTGGAGGCCGCCTGCGACGCCTTCGAGCACGTGGCCAACACCGTAGAGACCATCGCGGTCAAGGAGTCCTGAGCCGGTGACTCTGACGCCCGAACTCATCGCCGTGCTGGCGGTGATCGCGGTGGCCCTGGTGTTCGACTACACCAACGGCTTCCACGACGCTGCCAACGCGATCGCGACAAGCGTCTCCACCCGGGCGCTGACACCTCGGATCGCCCTCGGGCTCGCCGCGGTGGGTAACTTCATCGGCGCCCACTTCGGCGCCGGGGTGGCGAAGACCGTCGGCGACGGCCTGGTGACCCTGCCCACCGGGGTCAGCAGTCTCGGTGTGGTGTTCGCCGGGGTGCTCGGTGCCATCGCCTGGAACCTGATCACCTGGTACTTCGGCCTGCCGTCGTCGTCCTCGCACGCGCTCTTCGGCGGTCTGGTCGGCGCGACCCTGCTGTCCACCGGCGGCATCGTCCAGTGGGTCACAATCGGCGAGAAGGTCATCCTGCCGATGGTGCTGTCGCCGATCGTCGGTCTGACCCTCGGTTACCTGGTGATGCTCGCCATCCTCTGGCTGTTCCGTAAGGGGCAGCCGGGCAAGCTCAACCGGGGCTTCCGCTGGGCGCAGACCGCTTCGGCCGCCGCCATGTCGGTCGGCCACGGCATGCAGGACGCCGCCAAGACCATGGGCATCGTGGTGCTCGCGCTCTACACCGGCGGTTTCCAGGAGAGCAAGACGCACATCCCCGGCTGGGTCTTCTGGACCTCGGCGACGATGCTGGCACTGGGGACGTACGCCGGTGGTTGGCGGATCATCCGCACGCTCGGTCGCAAGATCATCGACCTTGGCCCCCCGGAGGGTTTCGCCGCCGAGACGGTGGCCAGCGCGGTGCTCTACTTCAACGCGCTTGTGTTGAAGGCGCCGATCTCCACGACCCACACGATCACCTCGGCGATCATGGGTGTGGGCGCGACGAAGCGGCTCTCCGCGGTCCGCTGGAACGTCGCCGGCAACATCGTGCTCGCCTGGATCATCACGTTCCCGGCGGCCGCGCTCATCGCCTGCGTCGCCTACCTGCTGGTCCGGCCGATCTTCGGCTGATCCCCGCCGCTCGTGAAAGGAAGGGCCCCTTCCTAACGCATAGCGTTAGGAAGGGGCCCTTCCTTTCACTCACTCGTAGCGCACGCCGATCTGCTCGCGGATCGCGTCCAGCAGGGCCATCACCTCGAGGGTGGTGGTGTGCGGCACCAGCGGGCTCTCGGTCAGCCCGGCGGCCAGGCAGCGCTGCACCTCGATCGCCTCGTGCTGGTAGCCGTTGCCGACGATCTCGGTGGTGATCGTCTCCGGCTCGACGCCGTCCCGGTGCAGGGTCAACGAACCCGGCCGGAAGAAGGGCTCCGGCAGGTCGATGCGGCCGGTGCTGCCGGTGATCGAGGCGGTCAGCTCACTCGCGCCGACCATGCCGCAGCTCAGGGTGGCAAGCGCCCCACTGTCGTAGCCGAACAGGATGCCGGTGTTCTCGTCCGTGCCCTCCGGGCCGAGCTTCGCCCACGAACGGACGTGCTGCGGCACGCCGAGCAGCAGGTGGGCCAAGCTGATCGGGTAGATCCCCAGGTCGAGCAGCGCACCTCCGCCCAGCGCCGCGTTGCGCATGCGGTGCTCCGGCGGGAACGGCCCGGCCACCCCGAAGTCGGCGCGGACGTTGCGCACCGTGCCGATCGCCCCGTCCCCGATGAGCTGTACCGCCCGCAGGATCAGCGGATTCACCCGCATCCACATGGCCTCCATGAGGAAGACCCCGGCGGCGCGGGCGGTGTCCACCACGTCGGTGCTGGTGGCGAGATCGAGGGTGAACGGCTTCTCCAGCAGCACCGGCTTGCCGGCGGTCAGGCAGGTCAGGGCTGCCTCGTGATGCGCGGCGTGCGGAGTCGCCACGTAGATCACGTCGACGTCCGGATCGGCGGCCAACTCCACCCACGAACCGTGCGCGCGCTGTGCGCCGTACCGCTCGGCGAAGAGCTTGGCGGTCTCGACGCTGCGGGAGCCGACAGCGACCAGTTCGGCGTCCGGCACCAGCCGGAGGTCTTCGGCGAAACGGCTGGCGATTTGGCCGGTGGCGAGGATGCCCCAACGAGTCATGTCAGCAACGCTAGCCGAGCCGGTGCGCTGCCCCGATGTCCGGTCGCCGCCAGCGCATCCAGCGGGATCGGGTGGTTGGTCGGCGGTCGAGCGTGCCCGGCCGGCACACCTGTCGATCGGCGTCGCCGCGTCGGGCAACTAGGCTCGCGCCATGACGATCGACAGCGACGGCTTCGCCGCACCGGCCGCCCTGGTCGAGCACGCCCGCCGGTTCCAGGCCGAGGGTGGCACCCCGGCGGTGCCGCGGGTCGCGGCCACAGTGCTGCTGCTGCGTCCGACCGACACCGACTTCGAGGTGTACGTCATCCGCCGGGTCGCGTCGATGACCTTCGGCGGGGTGTACGCCTTCCCCGGCGGTGGGGTCGACCGCTCCGACTCCGAGGCGCACCTGGACTGGGCGGGCCCGCCGCCGACCGGATGGGCGCAGCGACTGGGGGTCGACCCGGACGCCGCCCAGGCGGTCGTCTGCGCAGCGGCCCGCGAGGTCTTCGAGGAGGCCGGCGTGCTGCTGGCCGGCCCGGACCCGGCGACAGTGGTGGGCGACGTCAGCGGCGACGACTGGGAGGCCGCCCGGCAGGACCTGGAGGGGCGCCGGCTGGGCTTCGCGGCGCTGCTCGCCGACCGTCGGCTGACGCTGCGATCGGACCTGCTGCTGCCGTGGAGCCGGTGGATCACACCCGAGTTCGAGCCGCGCCGCTTCGACACGTACTTCTTCGTGGCCCTGCTGCCCGCGGGGCAGCGGACCCGGGACGTCTCCGGCGAGGCCGACCACACCCTCTGGATCCGTCCGGCGGACGCGCTGGCCCGCCACGCGGCGGGCGAGTTGACGATGCTGCCGCCGACCCTTGTCACGCTGGAGCAGGTCGCGGCTGCCGGCGACCTGGCCGGAGTGGCGCGGGCGGCGGCCGACCGGGACGCCGCCACGCCGATCACCCCACGCCTGGACCTCCCGCCCGACGGCGAACCCCGCTTCGTGCTCGGCTGACACGCCGCTCGCCGGCGACCGGACGGGGTCAGCTCAGCCGAAGCGGCCGGTGATGTAGTCCTCGGTCTTCTTCACGCCGGGGTTGCTGAAGATCTTCTGCGTGTTGTCGTACTCGATGAGGCGGCCCGGGTCGCCGGTCTTCTCGATCGAGAAGAAGGCGGTCCGGTCCGACACCCGAGCGGCCTGCTGCATGTTGTGGGTCACGATGATGATCGTGAACTTGTCCTTGAGCTGGAACATCAGGTCCTCGATCGCCAGCGTGGAGATCGGGTCCAGGGCCGAGCACGGCTCGTCCATGAGGACGACCTGCGGCTCGACCGCGATGGTCCGCGCGATGCACAGTCGCTGCTGCTGACCGCCGGAGAGGCCCGCGCCGGGCTTGCCCAGCCGGTCCTTGACCTCGTCCCACAGGTTCGCCGAGCGCAGCGCCTTCTCGGCCGCCTCCTCCAGGATCGACTTCTTCCGGACGCCGTTGAGCTTCAGCCCGGCCACCACGTTCTCGAAGATGCTCATGGTGGGGAACGGGTTCGGCCGTTGGAACACCATCCCGATCATGCGCCGGACAGCTGTGACGTCCACGTCCCGGTCGTAGATGTCCTGGTCGTCGACGGTCAGGCTGCCCTCGACCCGGGCGCCCGGCAGCACCTCGTGCATCCGGTTGATCGACCGCAGGAACGTGGACTTGCCGCAACCGGACGGGCCGATCAGGGCGGTGACCGTCTTCGGCTCGACGGTCAGGTTGATGTTCTCGATCGCCTTGAAACCGCCGTAGTACGCGGTGACGTTCGAGGCTTCGACACGCTTGGCCATTGTGGTGGTACCTCCGGGGTTCATCGGCCGAGCCGGTTGCGACGGGCCAGCAGCTTCGCCGCGATCGTCAGGACGAGTACGAGGGCGACAAGCGTGAGCGCTGCGGTCCACGCCCGCGCCGGCGCGTACCGCGACGCGTCACTTGCCTGCTGGTAGACGAAGAGGGACAGCGACGACTGGTTGTTCTCGAACGGGTTGACGTTGATCGCGGCACCGCCGCCGGCGACCAGCAGCACCGGCGCGGTCTCGCCGGCCGCGCGGGCGATGGCGAGCATGACGCCGGTGACGATGCCGGGCAGCGCGGTCGGCAGGACCACCTTCAGGATGGTCTTCCACTTGGGTACGCCGAGCGCGTACGCGCCCTCGCGCAGCGGCGCGGGAACGAGGCGGAGCATCTCCTCGGTTGACCTCACGATGGTGGGCAGCATCAGCACGCTCAGCGCGAGCGCGGCGGCGAAACCGGAGAAGCTCGGCCGGCCGTCGTTGAACCACGGCGAGACGATCAGCACCCAGAACGCCAGCACGAAGAGGCCGGAGACGATCGACGGGATGCCCGTCATCACGTCCACGAAGAACCGGATCGCGAAGGCGAACTTGCCCCGGCCGTACTCGACGATGTAGATGGCGCAGAGGATGCCGAGCGGCACGGTGATCAGGGTGGCGATGCCGACCTGCTCAAGCGTCCCGACGATCGCGTGGTACGCGCCGCCGTTCGCGTCACGCGCCCCGATGTTGTTCATCGAGGTCTGGAAGAAGTTGACGTCCAGCCGCTCGGCGCCCTTGCTGACGAGCGTCCAGACCACCGACACGAGTGGCAGCACCGCCAGCACGAACGCGGAGTGGATCAGCGCGCTCCAGGTGCGGTTCCGGGCCGATCGGCGTCCCTCGACGGCGTTGGCGGCGCCGAAGAGCCCCACCAGGTAGAGGATCGCGCCGAGGACGATCACGAGGACCGGGCCGCCGAGGCCGGCGCCGTAGACGATCACGGCGGAGAGCGCCAGGGCCGCGACGGCGATTGCCGGTGCGGCGTACCGGGGCAGCCGGCGTGCCCGCAGCGAGTCGGGCTGGGCCGGCGGACGGGTGCGGTGGGAAGTGGCGGTTGTGGTCATGCGGCCGACTCCGTGAACTCCCGGCGGCGGTAGATGATCGCCCGCGCCGTGATGTTGACGATCAGCGTGATGGTGAACAGCACCAGACCGGAGGCGATCAGCGCGCCCCGGCCGGTCTCGTTCGCCTCGCCGAACGCGTTGGCGATGTTGGCGGCGATGGTGTTACCGCCGTTCTGGATCAGGTTGAACGAGATGCCGAAGGTGATGCCGAGGGTCAGCGCCAGGGCGATGGTCTCGCCTAGCGCCCGGCCCAGACCGAGCATCACGGCGGCGATGATGCCGGGGCGACCGTAGGGGAGTACCGCGGTGCGGAGCATCTCCCAGCGGGTGGCGCCCAGAGCAAGGGCGGCCTCCTCGTTCGCCGTCGGCGTCTGGAGGAACACCTCACGCGACAGCGAGGTGATGATCGGCAGCACCATGATCGCGAGCACCAGGGCGCCCAGCATGACGGAGGCGCCGAACGGGCCGTCGCCGCCGAAGAGCGGGATCCAGCTGAAGTGCTGGTTGAGCCAGATCGAGAAGTCCCGGACCGGGCCGCTGAAGACGTCGCGCCCCCAGAGGCCGAAGACCACGCTGGGTACGGCGGCGAGCAGGTCGATCAGGAAGCCGAGTGCGGTGCCCAGCCGGCGGGGAGCGTAGTGCGAGAGGTAGAGCGCGATGCCCAGCGCCACCGGAACCGCCACGAGCAGCGCGAGTGCCGAGCTGAGGACGGTGCCGAAGGCGAGGGCACCGATGCCGAACTTCGGCTCGGTGTCGTTGGGGGACCAGCCCTCGTAGGACCAGAAGTTCTCGGTGTTGGCGCGCAGGGCCGGCACCGCCTTCGCGACCAGGAAGATCGCGATGGCGGCGATGATGACCAGAACGGTGGTGCCGGCGGCCAGGGTGAGACCGCGGAAGGCCCGCTCGGCGCCGAACTTACGGCTGCGCGGCAACGCGCCGCCGCCGCCCAGCCCCCCGCTGCCCGGGGAACGGGTGCTGACTGGTGCCTCGGCCACGTGCGCCGAGGCACCGGCGGGCCACTCGTGACTCTGGGTCACTTGCGTCCCGCCGGTGCCGGCGTCGGCCGAGCGGTGAGGGGTTTCACCCATCTGCTCGCTCGATTCGGTTGCTGAGGTGTTGGGGTCGGGTCAGGAGAGGTTCTTGACCGCGGACTCGACCTTGGTGCGAACCGTCTCCGGCAGCGGGGCGTAGCCCAGGTCGGTAAGCGAGTTCTGGCCCTCGGCGCTGGCGGCGTAGCCCAGCAGCCCCTTGACCAGCTGCAACTTGTCGGCCGCGAGGCCCTTGCTGCAGACGATCTCGTACGTCGCCAGGACGATCGGGTAGGCCCCGGCCTCCTTGGTGTTGTAGTCGATCTTCAGCTTGAGGTCGTCGCCCTGGCCCTCGACCTCGGCACCGGCGATGGTCTTGCCTGCCGTCTCGGCGGTCAGCGCGGCGAACTCACCGTTACCGTTGCCGATCTTGGACATCTTGAGGCCGGCGTTCTCGGCGAACGACCACTCCATGTAGCCGATGGAGCCCTCGGCGCCCTTGACCCGGCTGGCCACGCCGTCCGAGCCCTTGGCGCCGGTGCCGCCCGGGCCCTTCCACGCCTTGGCGTTGCCGAGCGTCCAGTCGGCCTCGGCGGTCTTGGAGAGGAACTTGGTGAAGTTGTCGGTGGTGCCCGACTCGTCCGAGCGGTGCACGGTCTGGATCGTGGTCGCCGGCAGCTTGGCGTCCGGGTTGTCGGCCTTGATGGCCGGGTCGTCCCACTTGGTGACCTTGCCGGCGAAGATCTTCGCCAAGGTGGCCGGCTTGAGCTGGAGGTTGTCCACGCCGCTGATGTTGTAGGCGACGGCCACCGGGCCGATCACCATCGGCAGGTGAATGGCCTTGCCGTCGACGCACTTGGCGTCGGCCTGCGGCTGCTCCTCCGGCTTCAACGCGGAGTCCGAGCCGGCGAAGTCGGCGGTCCCGGCGATGAACGCCTGGATGCCGGCGCCGGAACCGGTCGGCTCGTAGTTGACAGTGGTGCCCTGGCACTTCTGCTGGTACGCCTTGATCCACTCGGCCATGGCGTTCTTCTGCGCCGACGAGCCCTGGGCGTTCAGCGTTCCGGTAGCGCAGTCGATCGCGGCGGCCGAGCCCGAAGCGCCGGCACCGGCAGCGGGCTCGTTGTTGTCCGAGCCGCATGCGCTGAGGCCGAGCGTCGCGGCGAGGGCGAGGCCGGCAATAGCGCCGTACCGCTGGAGCTTCACCTGAGGGGTTCCCTTCGCGTCTGACTTGGCACCCCGAATCCGGGGCCCGAGGACCGGCACTGGCCGGCTGACACGAAAGTTAGAAGTGCCAGGTAGCCGGTTTGCCGGTCACAAGTGAACGCAAGGTGAACACGTACGGCCTGGAAGATGACCGCTCGCTGAGGGTGAGTTGTCCGTTAAGTGAACCAGGGCACTTCAGTGCCCCGTTGCAGCTCAGCCGAGGTGGTAGTTGATGTGCGCGGACCAGCGGGCGAAGCCCGTCCGCTCGTACAGCGCGACCGCTGCGCTGTTCGACTCGTCCACGTAGAGCATCACCCGGTCCAGGCCCCGCTTGTCCCGCAGGTACGCCAGCCCCGCAGTGGTCAGGGCGCGGCCGAGCCCGCCGCCGTGCGCTGTCGGTTCCACGCCGAGGACGTACACCTCGCCGACGCGGGCCGACCCCGGACGCTCATGGACCTTTGTCCAGTGGAAGCCGAGCAGCCGGCCGGTCGCGGTCTCCTCGGCGAGCAGGAAGCCGGCCGGGTCGAACCACGGCTCGGCGAGGCGGACGCGCAGGTCCTCCGAGGTCCACCGGCCCTGCTCGGGATGCTCGGCGAAGGCGCGCGCGTTGAGGGCCAGCCACGCCGCGTCGTCCGCCCCCGGCCGGAACGCGCGCAGCGCCACCCCGTCGGGCAGGCGCGGCTCGCCCTGCGGGGTGGTCAGCGGCCGGCGCAGTTGCAGGAGCACCCGCGCCCGGGTGAAACCGAGGTCCACGCCGAGTGCCGCGGCCGAGGGGTGGTCGCCGTGCGCCCACGCCCGCAGCGGCCCGGTGGCCGACGCGAGCACGCCCCGGGCCAGCGCCCGACCGGTGCCCCGCCGCCGGTAGCCGGGGTGCACAACGAGTTCCACGCCGATGCCGCCCACCGGGTCGGTGGTGTCCAGGTGCGCGTACCCGGTGAGGGTGCCGTCGTCGGCGCGGGCCAGCAGATGTACGGCGCTGGCCTCCGGGTCACGCAACCGGAGCAGGACGTGCTCGTCGAGCGGGTCCGCGCCGTCGGTGTCGCCAGCGGCGCCGGCCAGGGCCAGCACGTCAGCGATCTCCGCCGGAGCCAGTCGGTCGGTCCGGGTCACCTGGTCGCTGGTCGGCTCCGCGCTGCTCATTCCGCCACCGTATCCGTTGGGTGCGTGACGCTCGGACCGTCGCCAGGTAAAGCCGCGCCCGCCGTGGATGCCTGGCTCACGTCGGGTCGGTGGGCAGCGCCTCCAACTCGAAGTGCGTGCTCAGCTCCGGCAGGATCCGGCGTAGCGCGTCGACGGTGCCCTGCCGGTCGCCGCCCGCGTCGTGCAGCAGCACCACCGAGCCTGGGCCCACCTGGGTGGACACCGTCGCGGCGATCTTGCCGGCGCCAGGTGCCTGCCAGTCGGAAGGGTCCACCGACCAGTGCAGCGGGGTCATGCCGAGCTGCCGTGCCACCGACACCACCGGATACGTCCAGGCGCCGCCGGGCTGGCGGTACCAGACAATGGGCGCCTCCGGCACTGCGGCCCGGATCGCGGCGTTGGTGCGCAGCAGGTCGGCGCGGATCTGGTCGGTCGACTTGTTGCCCAGCGAGACGTCGTGGTGCCAGGAGTGGTTGCACAGTGTGTGCCCGTCGGCCACGATCGCCTGGATCAGGTCCGGGTGGTTCTGCGCGTTCTCGCCCACCACGCAGAACGTGGCCTTGACGTCGTACTCGCGCAGAGCGGCGAGGACCTGCGGGGTGTAGCGCGGGTCCGGCCCGTCGTCGAAGGTCAGCGCGAGTCGGTCGCTGCCGGTGCCGGTGTGCGCGCCGAACAGCCGATCGCCGCTGGCGTCCCGCCCCGAGCCGTCCTGACCTGCCTCGGTGGGGCCGGTGCTCTGGCTGGCGCTCGGGGTGCCGCTGGGCTCGTCGGGAGGGAGCTGGTCGGTGTAGTGCGGCTCGTCGCCGTTCGTGGTGGCGCCGGTGGCGTGCCGTCGGGGCTGCTCCGGGACGAGACTGCGGCCCAGCACGTACGCCGAGCCGAGCAGTGCGACCACAACCAGCGTCACTATCGCCGCGGCGCGCGCGGTCGAGTTGACCCGGATCACGGCTTCCGCCTCGTCGACAGGGCGCGCCCGCCCGTTGCCCCCGTGGTACCTGCGCGCACCGTCGCCCCCCTTTTCCGACAAACCCGGCAGTCAGAATAGAGCCGGCGAGCTGCGCAAAAGGGGCATATGGGAAATCGTCCGGAGGTGGGATCGCGTCCTCGGCGATCCCGGGTCAGGGTCAGACGGGCAGTGGCGCGTGCTCCGCCTCGGGCAGGGACCGCGACGGCGGCACGACGAACTTGTAACCCACCTGACGGACCGTACCGATCATCGACTCGTACTCCGAGCCGAGCTTCGCGCGCAGCCGCCGGACGTGCACGTCCACCGTCCGGGTGCCGCCGAAGTAGTCGTAACCCCACACCTCGCGCAGCAGCTGGTCGCGGGTGAACACCCGGCCCGGGTGCTGGGCCAGGAACTTCAGCAGCTCGAACTCCTTGTAGGTGAGGTCGAGCGGGCGGCCCTTGAGCTTCGCCGCGTACGTGTCCGGGTCGATCGTCAGCTCACCGGCGCGGATCGAGCCGCCGGCACCGGCGGTCGCGTTGCTCAGACGCCCGACCGCCAGGCGCAGCCGCGCCTCCACCTCGGCGGGGCCGGCCGAGGCGAGGATGACGTCGTCGACGCCCCAGTCGGCGTTCAGCGCGATCAGGCCGGCCTCGGTCACCACCGCGACGAGCGGCACACCGAGCCCGGTGGCGTGCAGCATCCGGCAGGTCGCCCGGGCCTCGCTCAGCTCCGAACGGGCGTCCACAAGCACCGCGTCCGGGCTGGGCCCGGCGACAAGTGTGCGGACGTCTCGCGGCGCGGTGCGAACCGAGTGCGGCAGCAGGTCGAGTGCCGGCAGCACAGCCGACGGCTCCCCCGCTCGCGCGGTCACCAGCAGCAGGATCTCCACGATCACCTCCGTCCCGGCGGCGCATCGCCGCGCGCGACCAGACACACTCATCGAGGAGTGCGCTGAGAAATTGCGTGGTCCCGGCGTCGCTGACGGGCGGGTAACGCGTCTGAGACTAACCGATCGCCTCGCCCGCACCATCAGGCCCTTTCCTGTTTGTCTAGCTTGCCCCTGATCGTGGCGCACTTTTTAACGTTGCTGAAACCCGGGACCACCGTGTCGGGCGGTCGGTCTGGCACGATCGGGGCGTGTTTCCCTCCACCTCGTCCGACGCCGATCGCGAATCGTGGCCCGACGGCCCCCGCTCGGGTCCGGCCGCCCCGACCCGTGGCCAACCGCCGGCGCCGCGCACCGGCCCGGCCGGCACCGATGGCGAACGCCGTGAGCGCGGTGGGCCGCGCCGGGCTCGCCGCGCCGGTGAGCCCGCCCGCCGCTCCGAGGACGAGGTCGACGAGCCGGAGGAGGAGGTCGTACCCCCGGTCGAGGTGCGCCGCCCGCTGGCGCTGACCATCGCCGGCTTCGCCGCGCTGCTCGGTCTCGGTCTGGTGCTCGGTGCGCAGACCTCCGGGCCGGGCAACCGGCTGCCGTTCGCCTTCGTCGTCTTCGGCGTCCAGTTGCTCTTCATCCTCGCCTGGACGATGGCGATGCGCCCACCGGCGGTGCTGCTGGTCGCCGGGGTCAGCGCGGTGGTCGCCGCAGGCGTCGACGTCGCCGCCGTGCAGACCGACGTCGCCGGGCTGGCACCACTGGGTTACCTGGCCGTCGGCGGTTTCCTCGCCGCCGTGCTCGGTCAACTGGTCCGTCGGGTCGACCGTGCCCGGGTCACCGATTCACTCGGCGCCACGCTGCTCATCGTGGTCGGCGTGGTGGCGTTCGGCACCCTGATCGTGCTCAGCCGCATCCCGGCCGGCACCCAGGCCATCATGGTCTGCCTGACCGCCAGCGGGGTCGCGCTGACAGTCGCCCGGCTCACCGACGCGGTGTTGCCGTGGCCCCGGCTGGCCCCGCAGGTGCCCCGAGGTGCCGCTGGCGTGGTGGCTGGCGCGATGGTCGGCACGCTTGTCAGCGCGGTGCTCGGGAGCTACCTGGTGGCACCTTTCACGCCGACGAGGGCCGCGGTGCTCGGCCTGGTCGCGGCGGTCACCGCCGTGCTCTCCGACCTCGCCGTGGGGTACGCGGAGGCGGGTCGAATGATGGCCGGCGAACTGCCCACAATGTGGGTGGCCCGGCACATGCAGGGGCCGCTCGGTGGCTTCGCCCTGGCGGCGCCGGCGGCGTACGCGATGTGCATGCTCTTTCTTTGATCCATCGTCGGGCCGTGAGTCACGGTTGAGCGCGGCGCCGGTCGGGTACCTACGGAGGCGCCGCGCTGCGGCACCGGTACGCACGCCCCGCCGCGCCGCGGCGGGTGGAGACAGGAGGCGGCGTGGCCCAGGAGTATCCGGCCGGCGATGCCCGGCCCCGACGGCGCGGTCGCAAGCTGCTCATCGGCCTGGTCGTGCTGCTCCTGGTGGTGGGGGGCCTGCTGGTGGTCGCCGACCGGGTGGCTGTCGGTGTGGCCGAGCGCCTCATCGCCGACCGGGTCAGCCAGGAGGTCAGCAAGCAGGGCGCGCAGGCCGCCGCTCCCAAGGTGGAGGTCGCCGGGACGCCGTTCCTCACCCAGGTGCTCGACGGTCGCTACGAGCGGATCTCCATCCAGCTGCGGGACGTGCAGGCATCGGTCGAAGGTGACGCCGTACGGCTGCCGGTGCTCGACGTGGACGCCCGCAACGTGCGGGCATCGCTGGACACCCTGCGTACCGGGCAGGGCGACGTCGTGGCGGACACCGTCAACGGCACCGGCACGATCAGCTACGACAGCCTCGCCGCACTGCTGAACCGGCCCGGGCTCACCCTCGGCGAGCAGGGCGGCAAGCTCGCGGTCACCGCGCCTGTCGACGTGCTCGGCCAGAACTTCACGGTCAGCGGCACCGCCGACGTCACCGTCGCCGAGAACGGCGCTGTCGCGCTGCGCTTCAGCAACCTGGACGCCGAGGGTCTGCCGAACCTGCCGCTGGCCCGCGCCGTCCTGAACAACTACGCCAAGGGCATCTCCGTCGACGTGCCGTTGCCGGATCTGCCGTTCCAGCTCGCGGTCCGGGAGGTCCGGCCGTTGCCCGAAGGTCTGGCCGTCACCGCCGACGCGAAGGACGTGCCGATCAACTCCGCAGGCTGAGTGGCACGTCAGTTTTCTCCGGCGGTGGGACACGCCAATGGTTCGACAGCCGGGGCGATTCCCGGATGCTGGTCGGCTCTGTGGCAGCTCCGTCACTCACTGGTAGGCTCCGTGACCATGGGGATTCACCTCACCAAACGGCGCGCGGTCGACCTGTGCCGCGTGGCCACCTGCCTGTGTCGCCCCGTCATCTGACGGCGGGGCTGTTTTCGGCCGCCTGATGGCGGCCACCGGCTTGCAGGGTCCTCGACCCCTCCGGTGATCCCACCGAACGCCCGGCAGCGGCGCCGTCGCACGAACCCGTGATCCCGTCCTTCCGCTGGGTCCCGCGCGCGGTGCGACAAACTGCATCCATCGACATTCGCGCGCTGACTCACCATCCATTCACCAGGGAGTGATTCGATGAGTCGCGACACCGCACTCGTTTCGGCCGAGTGGGCCGAGAAGAACCTCGACGCCCCGGGCGTCGTCTTCGTCGAGGTCGACGAAGACACCTCGGCCTACGACACCGGCCACATCGCCGGCGCCGTCAAGATCGATTGGCGGACCGACCTTCAGGACCAGGTCCGCCGGGACTTCGTCAACAAGACCCAGTTCGAGGCGCTGCTCTCCGAGCGGGGCATCAGCAACGACGACACCGTCATCCTCTACGGCGGCAACAACAACTGGTTCGCGGCGTACGCCTACTGGTACTTCAAGCTGTACGGCCACGGCGACGTGAAGCTGCTCGACGGCGGCCGCAAGAAGTGGGAGCTGGACGCCCGCCCGCTGGTCACCGACGCGGTTCAGCGGCCGAAGACGCAGTACGTCGCGCAGGAGCCGGACACCTCCATCCGCGCCTTCCGTGACGAGGTCGTCGACGCCATCGGCACCAAGAACCTTGTCGACGTGCGCAGCCCCGACGAGTTCGCCGGCCGGCTGCTCGCCCCCGCCCACCTGCCGCAGGAGCAGGCGCAGCGGGCCGGTCACATCCCGACCGCGATCAGCGTCCCGTGGTCCAAGGCGGCGAACGAGGACGGCACGTTCAAGTCCGACGACGAGCTGCGCAAGATCTACGCCGACGCCGGTCTGGACGACGGCAAGGAGACGATCGCCTACTGCCGGATCGGCGAGCGCTCCTCGCACAGCTGGTTCGTGCTCCAGGAGCTGCTCGGTCACCGCAACGTCAAGAACTACGACGGATCCTGGACCGAGTACGGCTCGCTGGTCGGTGTGCCGGTGGCGCTCGGCGACGAGCCCGGGGAGGCCTGACGATGACCGCTCCCACGGCTGCGGGTTGCGCCGCCCCGGACCAGGCCGCGCCGCTGCCGGCCAGCCTGGACCTGGAGAAGGAAACCGTCATCACGGGCATCGTTCGCTCCGCGGCGGACGAGGTCGTGCCGGGCGCGTACGTTCGGCTGCTGGACTCGACCGGTGAGTTCACCGCCGAGGTGGTCACCTCGGCAGCCGGGCAGTTCCGGTTCTTCGCCGCGCCGGGTTCCTGGACGCTGCGGGCACTGTCCCGGCACGGCAACGGCGATGCCGCCGTCACCGCCGCCCGGGGCCTCAACGAGGTCACCGTCACCGTCGCCTGACCCACTGCTCTGATCGACCGGGCCGGTCACTCCTTCGAGGGTGACCGGCCCGGTCGATCAGAGGGGATCAGTAGGCCCGCATCCTGCTCTGGTTGACGGCAGGAGGCGAGTCGGGTGGTACCACCTTGTAGTTCAAGGCTTCCAGCCCTTCAGCGGCGATGCTGGGGGCATCCCGCACCGCCGCGAGCAACTGGAGGCGGCGCCAGTTTTCCCGACCCTCCTCGACGGCGTCCCGCCAGCGATCCACGGTGTCCACGCAGAACTCCTCCACCACGGCCTGCAGGATGTCCTCCACGCAGGGTCGGAAGCGGTGGCCGCCGAGGGGGAAGTGGAACTTTGCGAGCCGGGGCACCTCGTGCCTGCGCTTGCGGGCCTTCGGACGCCCTCGTCCACCCTCCTGCATGGCAAAGGCGAACTCGTCGCGATGGCCATGGACGTGCAGGTGGGCGCAGGGCAACCCGGTCTGGAAATCCCGCACGTACTCGAATCGGAACAGAGGTGCCTTGTCGCCTTTGGCCGTGATGTGGAACCACGAGGCGTCCGTGGCGAGGTGCTTGCCGCTCGAATCCATGCAGCAGTTGAACTTGAGCAGCAGGTCCAGGCGGTGCTTGTCGTCTATGTACAGGGGAAAGGTGCCGAAGCCGTCGTCCTCGACGATGCCCACCATGACCCGGCCGCCGTTTCTGCCCGGCATCAGCAGTGCGGAGAGGCTCTTCTCCGTCTTCACCACACGATGTAGCCGACTGGTGATGTCGTCGGCGAATGCGCTGGCTCTGGCGATCAGGTCTGGGTCGACGGCGGCGCCGTCAGTCTTCATCGCCGAGCAGGTAGTCGATGGAGCGGACCATCTCGTAGACGTTGCGCTCGTCCGGCCGGAGCTCGAAGTTCCGCCCCAGGTCGTACAGCGTCTCCTTGTTCATGTGGACGCGTTCCAGGAGCCGAGCCCGCCACCGGCGCAGCTCGTCAGGGGTCTTGACGATGGCGGTTCCCATTTCTGGTCCTCTCGCCGTCGACGACGTCGCTGTTGGCGTCACCCTACTGCCTCCCTCCGACGCTCGGGACCGTTAACGCCGGTCCGAGCGTTACCATTCCACTACCCAACGTCTATCTTTGAAACCGGCCGTCTGGACGCGCAGTTGTCGGTTGAGCGACAGTCGTGAACGAGGCCCGGTCAGGGTGAAGTCGGGCTTGTGGATGATGTTGGCCGGCATCCGGGACGTAACCGAGAGCCCGGTCGGTCATCGCGCGGCAGCCCCCCGAAATACATCGGTGTACGTCACTATCTATGGGTGAAGTCACGGTGGGTGTGGGCTGGAGGCGACGTGTCCGGTGCGGACGTCCCGATCGTCGTCTGCGTCAGTGCGGACGTGTCGGTGCGTGAGCGGGTCCTGCGCCAGTTGGACGGGGTCGGCCCGGTGCTGAGCTGTGCCGACCTGTCCCAGCTGCGGGCGATGCTGTTCCCAGCAACGGCGGGCCCGGCACCGGCCGTCGTCCCGCCGGTGGCGCAGCAGGGGCCGGTCCGCTGGGGTGAGCTGGTCGTCGATCGGGCCGGGCACGTGGTCACCTGGCGCGGCGGGCCGATTCCACTCACCCGCATCGAACGCGAGTTGCTCGCCCGGCTCATCGGCCCGCCGTTGGTGGTGTGGAGCTACGAACAGCTCTTCGCCGCCGTCTGGAACGGCGCGTACCTGGGGGATTCGTCGATCCTGCACTCCGCGGTCAAGCGGCTCCGCCACAAGCTGCGCGACCTTCCGGACGGCCCGCGGGTGCACACCGTGCGGGGGGTCGGCTACCGGATCGACCCGCCGCCCCGGTCCGGTTGAGACGGGTACCGCCGTACCGTGCTGCCGACCGACCGCTGCCTCCGAGCCGGCGGACCGCCCGTGACACCATGACCGGGTGAGCGGTGCTGTGCAGACGGGTTGGCCGTCGTCGAACGGTCCTGTCGCGCCGGCACCCGCCCGGCGCTGGCGGCGTTGGCTGCTTGTCGCGTCCGTGCTGTGGGGCGTCCTGCTGGCCGGGCTCGCCTGGACGTCGGCTCGGGACGACCCGCCGACAGTGCGCGAGCAGCGCACCCTCGACCAGGCTGGCCCGATCGTCGACAGTGCGGCCGGCGAGTTGGCCCGTGCCGCCGGTCCGGCGGGGCTGCTGGAAGTCGGTCCGGCCCGGGTCCGTTCGGGCTGCCGGGTCACCCCGATCTCCGACGGTGCCGCCCTGCGACGCGAGGTCGGCGTGCTCGCGCCCGCCGGCACCGAACGGGCCGTGCTGACCGGCATCGCCGACCGACTGCCCGCCACCTGGCGGGCCTGGGTCGGCCCCGGACTGGACGGCCCGGAGCTGCGCGCCGACGCCGGCGAGTTCGTCTCCGTCGAGGGCCGGCCGACCGGGGACGGCCGGGTCCGGTTGACGGTCGAGACCGGCTGCCGGCCGGTGGGCTCCGGCTACACCCCGACGTCCGCCGCCGCAGGCCCGGAGGTCGCCGGGCTGAGCCTGGTGCTGACGGCCGCGCTGAAGGCTCTCGGCCAGCCGAACCCCGCCGCACCGGAGGTGGTCACCGCGCCCTGTCCCGGTGGCGCGCTGGCCCGTACCGCCCGGTCCGCCGAGCCCGGCCCGGTTCCGCCGGCCGGCGCACTCGCGCAGTTGGCCGGCGATGCTCCACTGCTGGACAAACCTCCGGTGTACGCGTACCGCGCCGGCGACGTCACAGTGCTGGCCGAGGCCGGCCCGGACGACGGCGCCGTACGACTGGCGGCCACCGTCGGCTGCCCGGACTGACGCGACCAACTCCGGTCAGCTGTCGGTCGCTCCGCCCTGCGAATCGCGGCTGCGACCCAGGGCGTCCACCCGGCCCCAGCGGCCGGGAATGTCCAGCAGCTCGATGCGGCCCATGCCCGGTGGCACCGCCGGGTCGATGATCAGGTGCTCACCCTGCGGCTCCAGCCCCAGCATCACCCGCAGCAACAGCAGCGGGGTGCCCGTCGACCACGCCTGCGGGCTGCACGCGGTCGGATACTCCACCGGATAGTCGGTGAGGTCGCGGGCGTAGCCGGCGAACGCCTCCGGAAGCCGACCCCCGAAATAGCGGGACGCCGCCAGCATCGCGTCGCAGATCAAGCCGGCCTCCGCGCGGTATCCGTACCGCCACAGGCCCCAAGCGATGATCGAGTTGTCGAACGGCCAGACGGTGCCCACGTGGTAGCCGATCGGGTTGTACCGGCCCTGGTCCTCGGCGAGGGTCCGCACGCCCCAGCCGGAGAAGAGGCGCGGCCCCAGCAGATGCCCGACCACCTTGCCGGCCCGGCTCTCGTCGACGATGCCGCTCCACAACAGGTGCCCGATGTTCGACGTCAACGCGTCCACCTGGCGGCCGTCGGCGTCCAGCGCGAGCGCGTAGTAGCCCCGCTCGGCGATCCAGAAGTCGTGGTTGAACCGCTGCTTGAGATCGGCGGCCTCCCGCTCCAACCGGTCGGCGAACTCGGGATCGTTCCAGAACGTCCGGGCCAACCGGGCGGCCCGGATCTTCGCGTCGTACGCGTAGCCCTGCAACTCGCAGGTAGCCCGGGGAAAGCCGGGCAGTTGGCCGTCGGCGTACGAGATGGCGTCCCAGGAGTCCTTCCAGCACTGGTTCTGCAGGCCGCTGCTCGGGTTGCGGGTCTGGTACCAGAGGTAGCCGGTGCCCAGCAGATCGCCGTACGTGTCGATCCACTCCAGTGCCGCGCGGACCTGCGGTTCCAGCCGACGGATCAGCGCGGAGTCGCCGGTCCAGCGCTCGTACTCGTCGATGAGGATGATGAACAGCGGCGTCGAGTCGGCCGACCCGTAGTACGGCGAGTGCGGCTGCTCCTCGAAGCCTGCGGTTTCGCCGTAGCGCAGCTCGTGCAGGATCTTGCCGGGTTCCTCGTCCCGGAAGTCGTCCACCCGGTGTCCCTGAAGACCGGCCAGCATCAGGATGGTGGGCGGGATCAGCTCCGGTAGGAACGGCACCACCTGCAACGAGGTGAAGATGCTGTCCCTGCCGAACAGCGTCATGAACCAGGGCAGCCCGGCGGCGATCAGCCGTACGCCCAGGGTGATCGACTCGTAGCGCAGGGCGGCCAGGTCGTTGAGGCTGCACCGGTACGCCCCGGCCAGCGGCTCGCAGTCGCAGCCGAGCTTCGGCGCCCTGTCGATCAGTTCCTGCTGCTCGACGCGGATGACGTCCGCGCTGCGGCCGCCGCCGAACGGCAGGGTGGCCCGGATGTCCTCTCCCCGCGCCCCGTAGACGACTGTCGATACGCACAGCCTGGTGGTCCACTCGCCCTTGGCATCGACACGGATGTCGAAGGTCATTCCGGAGGCGTCGACCTGCGCGGGCATGCTGGAGGCGACCACCGTCTCCCGGTGGAACGCCTCCCGTCGATAGGTGAACCGCAGCTCGTTGTCGGTAACCGAAACCGTTGTGCGGCCCTGCTTCTGCCGGGCGTGCTTGATCTCGAACAGGTCGGCGAAGTCGCTGCCGATCTCCAGCCGGACTGTGAACTCGACCTGCTTGCCGGAGTGGTTCAGCACGGTCAGCTCCTCCTCGAAGCTGCCGCCGATCGACCGGCTGCGGATCACCGACGCCTTGGCGTCCAGGTAGTGGGTGGGCTCGCCGGGGGCGAGGAAGAACTTCGTCCGGTACGACTCGCGGTCGTCCATCGAGAGGGTGTGCAGCCGCTCGCCGTTAATCTTCAGAACCCAGCTGGACAGAAAGCGTGTGTCGAAGGAGAACAAGCCGGTCGGGAAGTCGTACGACGGCTCGATGTCGCCCGCCCGGTCGCTGACCAGGAAGGTGTTGCCATCGAGGATGCTGACGAGATCCTTCACGCCAGCCGCCCGGCTGCCCTTCGGGCCACCTCACGGGGGTCGCGGGTGCCGGGCGGGTTCGGGAAGAAGCGACGGAAGGCCAGGAAGAGCACCACGTTGCCGCTGAACGTGCTCTCGTTGCGCAGCACGGCGGCGATCCCCTGGGCCTCGCCTGTGATCAGCTTGTCGAACAGGGCCGCACGGCAGTACCAGATGGCGTCGGCGGGCCCCCGTTCGCGGGCGCTCCGCACCGCACCCGGTTGCATCCGTACCAGCCAGTGCTCCGACTGCTGGCCGTCCTCGAGATCGATCTGAAGGGTTCCTTCGACAAGGCCACGCAGGATCGTGGGGCCACGAGCCGGCAGTGATTCGAAGAACCTCTCCGTCGCCTCGGTCACCTCCGAATCGTAGGCAGCCGGTGGGGTCGCCGGGCCGGTATCCGTACTCCGTCGGCCTGTCCCGTGGCGGCGCGCGGGCGGTCAGTAGACGAGCGCCTGTGCGCCCTCTGCCATCGCCTCTTCGACGAACGCCGCAGCACCGGCGATCCGGACGCCGGGCAGGACGTCGTCCGGGCCGATTCCCCGGCGGGCCGCGCACTGGGTGCAGGCGGTCACCCGGCCACTGGTGAGGATGACGTGCAGCAGCTCGGCCAGCGGCGCGGAGTGCGGCAGCTCGAATTCCTGGGCGCGGCCGGGCAGCACGAACCAGGTCGACTCCCCGGTGAGCCAGAGCGAGACGTCCACCCCGGCCGCGACCGCCGTGGCGGCGACAGTGAACGCCTGCGCGCACCGTTCCGGGGCGTCCGCCCCTGCGGTGGCCTTGACGACGAGAGAGCGGGCCATGACGCCCAGCATAGGATGGGCTGGATGGTTACCGAGATCGGGTTCGTCAGCCTGCTGGTCGCCGGCCTGGGCGGGCTCGCCGGTGGCCTGCTGTACCTTGCCGTACGCATTTCGAGAGGACGCTGGTGAGCGCGAGGAGTGAGCCGGGTTGAGCGACGAGAACCCCCTGCAACCACCGTGGCTGAACGCGCCGCCGGTCGAGGAGTACCCGTACGAGGAGAGCTACGACCTTCGGGTCGGGCCCAAGCTGCACCCGGCGCTGGACGGCCTGCTGCCCTACGTCGGGCTCTGGCGTGGCCGGGGCAAGGGTGGCTTCCCCACCATCGAGGACTTCGACTACGCACAGGAAATCCGGATCAGCCACGACGGCCGGCCGTTCCTGCACTACGAATCCCGTGCCTGGCTTCTCGACGAGCAGAGCAGGCCGGTGCGCCCGGCGGGTCGTGAGGTTGGCTGGTGGCGGCCGGTGATGGTGGACGGTCGGGCCACCGACGAGCTGGAGGCGCTGATCACGACCCCCACCGGTGTGATGGAGCTGCATCTCGGCAAGCGCACCGGCACCCAGGTCGAGTTCGCCACCGACGCGGTCGTCCGGTCGCCGACCGCCAAGGAGGTCACCGGAGGGCGCCGCCTCTTCGGCATCGTCGAGGGCGCGCTGCTCTACGCCCAGGAGATGGCGGCCATGGGGCACCCGCTCAGCCCGCACCTGTCCGCCCGGCTCATCCGGGTCGGCGGCTGACGCTCAGTCGACGGGAAAGCCCAGCAGGGCGTGCAGGGCTGGGGTGCGAGGGCAGTGGTCCCGACGCACCCCGTCCAGCACCCGGACCTCGGTGAGCCCGCGCACCGAGGAGCTGAACCACACCCCGTCGGCGGCGTGCAGCTCCTCCGGCGTGACCATCCGTTCGGCGGCGTCCAGGCCCAGCTCGCCGGCGTGGGCGAGCAGCCACGCCACTGTCGTGCCGGGCAGGATGCCTGTGGTGGCGGCCGGCACGGTGCAGAGCGTGTCTCCGGTGAGCCACACCACGTTGGCGGTGGGCCCCTCCAGGGCGTACCCGTCGGAGGAGAGCCAGAGCACGTCGTCCACGCCGGCCAGCTTCGCCCAGCGACGGGCGGCGGTGTTCACCGCGTACGACGTGGACTTGATGCCTGCCGGCAGCCAGTCCAGGCCGGTCCGCGCGTCGGCGGGGATCCCCAGCGGCAGGAAGGCCACTGTGATCCCGGTGCGCCGGGTCGCCTGGGACGCCGCCGCCACCTCGGTAAGCGTGGCGTAGACGGTCGGTGGGCCGCCCGCCTCCGAGCCTCTGGTGCACACAAGCCGTAGCGCGCCCTCCACCTCTGCCGGCCAGCCCGCGCGCACAGTGTCGAGCAGGTCGATGAGCGCGTCGGTGGGGGGCAGGTCCAGGTCGACGGCGGCCGCCGCGGTGGCGAGCCGGGCCAGGTGCTCGTCGCGCAGCCACGGCCGGCCCTGGCGCAGATGCATGGACTCGAAGAGCCCGTCGCCGCGCAGAACGCCCAGGTCGTCGCCCCTCAGGACGGGCTCGTCGGCAGGGATGAGACCCCGCCCGAGTACGGCGAGGCGGGCGCTCGCTGTGGTCGGGGTCGTGCCGGTGGGTGACGTCACCATGACCGTCGAGCCTAGCGGCGGTCGGTCGCGGGCAGGAGGGGTCGCGATTGCCGAACTATGATCGGACGGTGTCCGAATCCTCGCTCGCGGAAATGCTCCGAGCCCGCGGCCTGCGGCTGACAGCCCAGCGGCAGCTCGTCCTCCAGGCGGTGCTCGATCTGGGCCATGCCACGCCGGAGCAGGTGCACACCGCGGTCCGCGAGGTCGCCGCCGGAGTCAACATCACCACCATCTATCGCACGCTGGAGCTGCTGGAGCGGCTCTGCCTGGTGACGCACACCCACCTGTCGCACGGTTCGCCCACCTACCACGCGGCCGGTGAGCACCAACACGTCCACCTGGTCTGCCGGGAGTGCGGCGCTATCGACGAGATCGAACCCGAGATGCTCCGGCCGCTTGCCGACCAGTTGGCCACGCAGCGGGGTTTCCAGGTGGACATCGGGCACGTGTCACTCTTCGGCGTCTGCGCACGCTGCCAGAACGGGGACCAGAAATGATCGACATCGCGGGCGCGGTGGCCGTCGAGAGCATCGACGAGGCCACCCGCGACCAGCCGGATCCGGCGCACGTCGCGGCCGGGGTACGAGGGGTCGCCGCCCACTACGGCGACCCGCTGCGTGAGCAGCGCATCCTGGACACCGAGGTCGGGCTCGTCGACAGGTCGCACCGGGGTGTCGTCGCGGTGCCCGGCGAGGAACGGGCCAGCTGGCTGCACACTGTCACGTCGCAGCATCTGACGACGCTTGCCGCGGGCGAAGGCACCGAGCTGCTGGTGCTGTCCCCGCACGGCCACATCGAGCAGCACGCGTTTGTCGCCGAGGACGGCGAGACCACCTGGCTGGACACCGACCCCGGAGCGACCGAGGGCCTGCTCGGCTATCTGGAGAAGATGCGGTTCTTCAGCAAGGTCGAACCCCGCGACGCCACCGCCGAGCGCGCGCTGCTGTCACTGGTCGGTCCGGCGGCACCGGACGCCCTGGCCACGCTCGGGGTGACCGGGCTGGCAGCCCCGGACCTGCTTCCCGTGCCCGGCCCGAAGTTCGTCGCCGGCGCCGTCCCACCCCGGGCCGGCGTGCGGTACGACGTCCGACCGCTGCCGGCTGGCGGCTGGGCTCGGAGGGGGCCGCTCGGGGTGGACCTGCTGGTGCCCCGCCCGGCGATGGAGCAGGTGGTGGCGGAGCTTCGCGGCGCAGGCGTACCACTGGCCGGCCTCTGGGCGTACGAGGCGATCCGGGTGGCCGCCAAGCAGCCCCGGGTCGGGGTGGACACCGACCACCGGACCATCCCGGCCGAGGTGGATCTCATCGGCCCGGCGGTCCACCTGGACAAGGGCTGCTACCGAGGTCAGGAGACGGTGGCCCGCGTCCACAACATGGGCCGGCCGCCGCGTCGTCTGGTGCTGCTGCACCTGGACGGGGTGACCACCGATCAGCCACCGACCGCCGGTACGCCGGTGACCCTCGACGGCCGGACTGTGGGTTTCGTGGGCACCGCCGTGCTGCACCACGAGTTGGGTCAGGTCGCGCTCGCCGTGTTGAAGCGGAACGTCCCGGATGACGCCGCCCTCATGATCAACGAGACCGCGGCAGCGATCGACCCGTCCTGAGCGAGCCGTCTAGGATCGCCGGCATGACGACAGGAACGTTGATCACGGTGGCCCCGACCGGCGCGGAGTCGGCCAAGGCCGAGGTGCCGGCGCTGCCGGTGACGCTCGACGAGCTGCTGCGCACCGCCAAGGAGTGCGAGGCACTCGGTGCCGCCGTGATCCACGTCCACATCCGTGACGAGGCGGCGCGGCCGACCCTCGACCCGGTGCGCCTGGCCGAGACCGTTGCGGCGTTGCGGGAGAGCACCGACCTCATCGTGCAGCTTTCGTCCGGCGGCGCGGTGACCGACCCGGAGGCGTCCCGGCTCGCAGTGCTCGACGCCCGCCCGGACATGGCCTCCTGCACCATGGGCACCGTCAACTTCGGCGACGACGTCTTCCTCAACCGGTGGGAGTTCATCGTCGATCTGCACACCCGTATGCAGGAGCGGGGGATCGTGCCGGAGTACGAGATCTTCGACCTCGGTCACCTGTCGGCGTTGCAGCGGCTGCTCGGCAAGTACGGGCTGCCGGCCGGTGGGCACGTGCACGTCGACTTCGTGATGGGTGTGCCGGGCGGGATGCCGGGCACCACCGAGACGCTCGTCGCTGCGCACCGGATGTTGCGGGACCTGCCGGAGGGCACCACGTTCTCGGCGACCGGTGTCGGTCGGAGCACGATCCCGGTCCTGCTGGCCTCGCTGTCGACAGGCGGGCACCTGCGCGTCGGCATGGAGGACACAGTGACGTACGCCAAGGGGCGCCCGGTGGAATCCAACATGCAGCTGGTCGCCCGTGCGGTCGGCTTCGCCCAGCTCGCCCAGCGGCCGCCGCTTACCACGGTCGAAGCTCGTACCCTGCTCGGGTTGTAAGGCCGGCCCCTGTCCTACGCCCCTGTCACCCGGGCGGTGGAAAGCCTGGTCACCCCGCCGCCGTGCGGTCCCGGACCGTCGGTACCGTCCAGCCGTGGCAAAGACGTACGAGGGCGGCGTGCCGCTCGCCGAGGTGGTCCGCTCCGGGTTCGTGGAGGGCGCGCACCGCGGCTCGGTGGTGGTGCTGGACGCGGCCGGTGTGCCGGTGGCCGCCGCCGGGGATGTGACAGCACCCATCTTTCCCCGCTCGGCAAGCAAGCCGATGCAGGCGATCGGAATGCTCCGCGCCGGCCTGTCGCTGACCGACCCGACCGACCTGGCACTGGTCTCGGCCAGCCACGCGGGTGAGGCGTTCCACCTGGAGCGTGTCGGCGCTCTGCTGGACAGTGCGGGGTTGGACGCGTCCGCGTTGCACTGCCCGCCCGACCTGCCGGCCGGTGCGGCGGCCCGGGAGGCGGTACTGCGCTCCGGTGGCGGCCCCTCCAGGGTCCAGATGAACTGCTCGGGCAAGCACAGCGGAATGTTGCTGACCTGCCAGGCCGCCGGGTGGCCGCTGGACGGCTACTGGCGGCCGGAACACCCGTTGCAGCAGCGGCTACGGGCAGCCATCGAGGAGTTCACCGACGAGCCGGCGGCGGCGGTGGGGGTGGACGGTTGTGGTGCCCCGGTGCTCGCGGTGTCGCTGACCGGCCTGGCTGGCGCGTACCTCAGGCTTGTCGATGCCGAGCCCGGCTCGGCGGCGCGCGCCGTCGCCGACGCCATGCGTGCCCATCCGGAGATAGTCGGCGGCAGCCAGGCCGACGACACCCGGTTGATGCGCGGCGCCCCGGGTCTGCTCGCCAAGGTCGGCGCGGAGGGCGTGTTCGCGGTGGGACTGCCGGGCGTCGGAGCGGTGGCCCTGAAGATCGACGACGGGGCCGAGCGGGCCCGGATGCCGGTGCTGGTGTCGGCGCTGCGCCGGCTCGGCGTGGACGCTCCCGTGCTGGCCGAGTACGCCGAGGTGCCTCTCTTCGGCGGCGGCGTCCCGGTCGGCGCGGTCCGCGCGCTCTGGTGAGCGAAGGGCGGGCCCCTTCAGGCGGGGAAATGTGCCCCTGCCTGCGTGTGCGGTGCGGTAGGCAAGCGCCAGCGTAGGCACCGCCGGCCGCCGCCGGGGCGGAGGCCATGAATGGGCCTGATGCCTCAGAGGCATATTGATGACTCTGAGGCATCAAGCTTGTTCGGGTGACAGGGCGCCGAGCTGCGGCTCTGGAGCGGACGGCGCCGAGGCGTTCCTGGAGGGCATCGATGCGGTGTGGATCAGCTCAGGAAGTCGAGCACTGCGGCGTTTACCGGCTCGGGGCGCTCCAGCGGCAGCAGGTGCGCGGCGTCCGGTACGTCGGGCAGCCGTACCGCGTCGGGCACTTCGGCGGCGATCCGGTCGGCGAGCCGGCGGATGTCCGGCACGTCGGCCGCGCCGGCGGTGACCAGGACGGGCACCCGTAGCTCGCCGAGACGGTCGATCGCCGGCGGTGTCAGCTCGCCCACCTCGACCGCGCCGAGGGCCAGTTCGGCGGCGAGCGCGCGCTGATCCATCTCCTGCGCGAACGCGATCAGGTCGCTGTCGACGTCGGACGGCTGGCGGGCCGGGCCGACCACCCAGAACCGCACCTCGCCTGCCGCCCCGGCGGTGAAGTCGTCGGGGTCGACCTCACCGACGAGGTCGTCCCACAGGTCATTGGCCTCCTCGGACCACTCGTTGCCGGACACCGCCGTGCCGAACAGTGCGAGCGCGGTGACCCGGTCCGGGTGTGCGAGCGCGGTGTCGATGGCGACCGACCCGCCGAAGGAGCAGCCGACCAGTGCGGCCCGGGGAATGTCGAGCGCGTCCAGCAGGCCGGCCACGTCGTCGTGGTGCGCGAACGGCGTCGCCGGCAGTTCCGAGTCTCCGTACCCGCGCAGGTCGAGGGCGATCACCCGGTGCCGGGCGGCGAGCGCGGGCAGCACGCCGCGCCACATGCGGCGGTCGGCGATGCCGGCGTGCAGCAGTACGACGGGGGTGCCGGTGCCGGCCTCGTCGTACGCGAGGGCTGCACCGTTGATTGTGATCTTGTGCACGGAACGGACCGTACGGAACGGACGAGTGGCGCGCAAATGGGATGTTGAGACGTTGCTAACTCTGGTTAGCGTTTTGCTTGCAGGAGTTAGCAGCGCGGATTAGCGTCTGGGTCATGGCCACACCCAAGGATCTCCCCGACGTTGGCGGGTTCATTCGTGATCTGCGGCGTAACGCCAAGATCTCGCTGCGGCAGCTCGCCGACCAGGCGGGGGTCAGCAATCCGTACCTCAGCCAGATCGAGCGTGGCCTGCGCAAGCCCAGCGCCGAGGTGCTCCAGCAACTGGCGAACGCGCTACGGGTCTCCACGCCCGCCATGTACCTGCGGGCGGGGCTGCTCGACGACAAGGAGGGGCACGGCGTGCTCGCCTCCATCGCAGTGGACCCCGACCTGACGATGGCCCAGAAGCAGTCGCTGACCCAGATCTACGAGACTTTCCGACGGGAGAACGCGCGGCTGGCCGAGGCCCAGGCCGCCGCCGAGGGCACCCGCACGGACACCCCGGACACCACTGGCGACGCGACCGGGCCGACCGCCCCGACCGACGTCGTCGATCAGCCTGCGGACGTGGCCAACCTGGCCGCGACCGGCCCCACCACTGCCGGTGGCACCCCGACCGAGGCCGTCCTCGAGTCGGTAGCCGTCACCGAGGCGGGCACCGCTCCCGCTCCGAAAAGCACAAACACCCCTGAGAAGAAGGCCGCCCCGACGGCCGAGGAGGAGACGTCATGACCGAGCCGAAGACCAACCGCATCCCTGCCCCGATCTACGCCGCCGCAGGCGTTGGCGAGCTGGCCTTCGAGCAGCTGCGCAAGCTGCCGTCGGTGGTCGGTGTCCTCGGCACCCGGGTCGTCGCCGACCTGGGTGGTCGGGCGGTCCTGACCGGTTTTGAGCTGCGCCAGAAGGCCACCGAGACGCTGCGTACCGCGAACGAGACCGCGGAGACCCTGAAGGGCCGCGCGCAGGCCGAGTTGGACCTGGCGAAGCTGCGCGAGTCCGCCGACCTGGCAAAGCTGCGCGAGGTCGCCGACCTGGACAAGCTGCGCGAGGTGGCCGACCTCGACAAGCTGCGCGCCGCCGCGACCCGCAACGCCGCCGTTGTCGTCGCCAGCGCCCACGCCGCCCAGGAGCGGGCGTTCGCCGCGTACGGCGCGCTCGTCGCCCGCGGTGAGCGGGTCGTCGGCGCCGGTGTGCTGGAGGCCGCCGAGACGGTGAACGCCGACATCGAGGCCACCGAGGGCCTGCCGGCCACGACCGCCACGCCGACCGCCGCCACCCCGGCTGTGACCGCCGGCACCACGACTGCGGCGACTGCGCCGACCGAGGTGCCGACCCCGGCCGAGGTGGCCGAGATCGTCGAGGCCAAGCCGGCCGCAGTCAAGAAGGCCACCCGGGCGAAGGCGGCCAAGCCGGTCGCCACCTCGACCGCCAAGACGGCCGCTGCTCCGACCACCAAGGCTGCCAAGTCGGCCGCTACCCCGTCGGCGAAGCTGCCCCGGGCCACCAAGCGGACCCGCCCGGCCGCCGAATAGTTCGCGACGTCGACGGTCCCGGCGGCGTCCTTGTCGGACGTAGCCGGGGCCGTCGACATAAGCTTGCCGGCATGGCCAACGCTGCGCCGATCTTCGCGTTCGAAGTCCGCTACGTGATCGAGCTGATCCTGCTCGTCTTCGCGCTGATCATCCAGGGCGTCGCGCTGGTGCACGCCGTCACCCAGCGATCCGACGGTTTCTCCGCCATCGGGACGCTGCCCAAGGGTGGCTGGATCGCCATCCTGGCGGTCTGCCTCGTGCTGACCCTGCTCGGCTTCGGTCCGATCAGCCTCTTCGGACTGATCGGCATCGCCGCCGCACTCATCTACCTGCTCGACGTCCGGGTCGGCCTGCGCGACCTCACTGACGGCAAAGGGTTCTGGTGAGAGGTTTCCGTTGGCCGCCGCCGCCCGACGGAGGCCCCCGCACCTGGGGGCCGGGTCCGGGCGGGCCGCGTACCGGTCGGCCGGCGCTGCCGGAGCCGGAGACCGAACTGGTCGCCACCCCGCACGGCGTGCGGCTGGAGCGGCTGGTCACCGGCACCGGTGATCCGGTCACCGTGTTCGCGCACGGGCTGGGCAACGGGATCGCCACCACCCGACCGTTCGGCAGCGGGGTGACCGGCCGCAAGGTGTTCTTCCAGTTCCGTGGGCACGGCCGCTCCGAAGCGCCGGACGGCCCGTGGAACTACCTGGACCTCGCCCGGGACCTGCGCGCCATCGCGGACCTCGGCGGTGCCAGCCGGGCGTTCGGGGCGAGTCTCGGCGCCGGCGCGCTCTGCCGGTTGCTCGTCGAGAGCCCGGAACGCTTCGAAAAGCTCGTCTTCTTCCTGCCAGCGGTGCTCGACAAACCGCGTGGCCCGGTCGCCCGGGAGCGGCTCACCGCTCTGCTCGAAGCCGTGGAGAGCGGGGATGCCTCGGCGGTCGCCGACGTCGTCTCGCTGGAGCTGCCACCGGCGGTCCGCAACACCCCGGCCGGCTGGGCGTACCTGCGTCAGCGGCTCGACCAGTTGCTCCGCGACGGCCTGGCCGACGGACTGGCCACGTTGACGGAGCAGGCGCCGCTGCGCGACGCTTCCGCCCTGGCGGCCGTCGACGCACCGGCGCTTGTCATCGGCTGCGCGGGCGACGACCTGCACCCGGTCGAGGTCGCCGAGCAGCTCGCCGCCGCGCTGCCCCGGGCCACCCTGCACGTGTACGACAGGCCGGGCGTGCTCTGGTCGGAACGCGCCGATCTGCGGGGCCGCGTGTCCGGGTTCCTCAACGAGTAACGTCCCCGGTCATGGGCGTCACACAACACGGCCGGACGCACCGGCTGGACCTCGCCGACCCGACCCTGCGCGAGTGGACCTGCACTGTCCTGCACTCCGACCCGGAGCAGGGCATCGTGCTGGACCGTTCGGCGTTCTACCCGGGTGGCGGCGGTCAACCACCGGACCACGGGGTGCTGCTCTGGCAGGGCGTGCAGACCCGGATCGTCGGCACCCGCAAGGGCGACGACCCCTATCTGATCCCCGCCGAGGGTGACCCGCTGCCACCGGTCGGCACCGAGGTCGTGGGCGCCGTGGAGGACGACCGGCGGACCCGACTGATGCGTACCCACTCCGGGCTGCACGTGCTCTGCGGCGTGGTGTTCCGCGACTTCGGTGCCCTGGTCACTGGCGGCAACATGGAGCCCGGCGAGGCCCGGATGGATTTCAACCTCCCCGAGGTGCCACCCGACTTCAAGAGCCGGATCGAGGAGTTGGTCAACGCCGAGGTGGCCGCCGACCGGTCGGTCGCCACCCGGGTGCTGCCGCGTACCGAGGCGCTGGCTCTGCCGGACATCATCCGTACCCAGTCCAACCTCATCCCGCCGGACGAGCAGGAGGTCCGGATCGTCGACATCGTCGGACTGGACGTGCAGGCCGACGGAGGCACGCACGTCGCGTCCACAGCCCAGATCGGCAAGGTGCAGGTGGTCAAGGTGGAGAGCAAGGGCCGGGCCAACCGCCGCGTCCGCGTCAGACTGGTGGACTGAGCAGCACGATCGGTAATTCGGACGGCGGGTGTCAGCTTTTGCTGATTACGTCGCAGGCATGACACCACCGCTCGAAGGAAAGATCGCGCTCGTCGCCGGGGCGACCCGGGGTGCGGGCCGACAGATCGCCGTCCAGCTCGGGGCGGCCGGCGCCACCGTCTACGCCACGGGCCGTAGCAGCCGTGCCGGCCGTTCCGAGATGGACCGACCGGAGACCATCGAGGAAACCGCCGAGTTGGTCACCGCAGCCGGCGGTACGGGCATCGCGGTACGGGTCGACCACCTGGTGCCCGAGCAGGTCCGTGACCTCGTCGCCCGGATCGACGCCGAGCAGGGCCGTCTCGACGTGCTGGTCAACGACATCTGGGGAGCCGACCCGCTGGTGACCTGGGAGAAGCCGGTCTGGGAGCAGCCGTTGGACGCCGGTTTCCGCACCCTGCGGCTGGCGGTCGACACGCACATCATCACCAGTCACTTCGCGCTGCCGCTGCTGATCCGCAACCCCGGTGGTCTGGTGGTGGAAATGGGCGACGGGACGAAGGCGTACAACGACAACAACTATCGGCTGTCGGTCTTCTACGACCTCGCCAAGGTGTCGGTCAACCGGCTGGCCTTCAGCCAGGCGCACGAGTTGAAGCCGCATGGCTGTACGGCCGTGGCGCTGACCCCAGGGTGGATCCGTTCCGAGGCGATGCTGGAGCACTTCGGCGTGACCGAGGACAACTGGCGCGACGGCGCGGCCACCGATCCGAACTTCCTCATCTCCGAGAGCCCGGCCTTCGTTGGTCGAGCGGTGGCAGCCCTCGCCGCCGACGAGGACAAGGCCCGCTGGAACGGCAAATCCGTCGACGCGGGCAGCCTGTCCAAGGTGTACGGCTTCACCGACCTGGACGGCAGTCAGCCGGAGGGCTTCCGGTACATCGTCGAGGTGGTCGACGCGGGCAAGCCGTCGGACGTCACCGGCTACCGCTGACCCTGCGGATCGTCACGGCGTGCCGGGCCGGCGTACCGTGCGGCGGCCCGGCGTGCCGCGTCGGCCATCCGCTCGCGTAGCTCCGGTGGGTCGAGCGCCTCGACCTCCGGCCCCAGCGCGAGCAACTGGGCGTAGGCGACATCGGTCGATTCGACGGGCAGCCGGGTCACCACCCAGCCCTGCTCGTCGCTGCCGCTGGCGGCGGCGAGCACATCTTCGTACACCATTGGGGCATCGACCAGGCGCCGGAGCTGGCGCAGGCCGGCAGGGCTGAGCCGGACGGTGACCTCGGCCCGCAGGATGGTCCGCAGGAACGATCCGGCCTGCTCCCGCCAGTGCCCGGCCAGGTCGAAGCCCTCGTCCCGGTCGAACGTCTCCTCGCTGACGTCGACGCCTGTCACCCGGTCCACCCGGTAGGTGCGGTGGCCGTCGTCGACCCGGCCGACCAGGTACCAGATCCCACTCTTGAGCACGAGCCCGTACGGTTCGACGCGGCGGGTGACCTCCCGCTCGCCGCGCCGGTACCGCAGGTCCACCACCCGGTCCCGCCAGGTCGCGCGGGCCAGCTCGGTCAGCCCCGGCGGTGGGGACGTCTCCCGGAACCAGCCCGGCGCGTCCAGGTGGAAGCGTTGCCCGGCGCGGGCCGGGGCGTCCCGGAGAGCGGGCGGCAGCGCGGCGAGCACCTTCAGCTCGGCGGCGGCGACCGCGTCGGCGAGCCCCATCTCGCCGGCAGGTCCGGGCAGCCCGGCGAGAAAGAGCGCCTCCGCCTCGTCCCGACTCAGCCCGGTCAGCCGGGTCCGGTAGCCGCCGAGCAGGCGGTAGCCGCCGGCCCGGCCCCGATCGGCGTAGACCGGGACGCCGGCGGCGGAGAGCGCCAGCACGTCCCGATAGACGGTCCGCTCGGACACCTCCAACTCCTGCGCCAGCTCGCCCGCTGTCATCGACCCACGTGCCTGCAACAGCAACATCAGGGAGATCAGCCGGGATGCGCGCACCCGCCCATCCTGCCTCGGCGTCGCTCACCGTCCGCCGGGGGTGAGCAGCCCTCTGTCGTACGCGACGGCCACGGCGGCCGCCCGGTCGTTGACGCCGAGCTTGGCGTAGACGTGCAGCAGGTGGGTCTTCACAGTTGCCTCGCTGATGAACAGGCGGGCTGCCGCCTCCCGGTTGGAGGTGCCCTTCGCCACCATTGCCAGCACCTCAAGCTCGCGGTGGCTCAGCGGTTCCTCGGCGGGCGCGCGCAGCCGGCCCATCAACCGGCCGGCCACGGATGGGGAGAGCACCGCCTCACCCCGGGCGGCGGCCCGTACCGCCCGGACCAGCTCCTCGCGGGGCGCGTCCTTGAGCAGGTAGCCGGTGGCACCCGCCTCGATCGCCGGCAGTACGTCGGCATCCGTGTCGTACGTCGTGAGCACCAGCACCTTCGCCGGGCTGCCCGAGCCGACCAGCCGGCCGATCGCTGTCACCCCGTCCATTCCGGGCATCCGCAGGTCCATGAGCACCACGTCGGGTCGACTGTTCGCGGCCAGCGCGAGGGCTTCGGCGCCGTCGCGGGCCTCGCCGACCACCTCGAAGTCGGGGTCGCCGGTGAACATGCCGCGCAGCCCGTCCCGGACCACCGGATGATCGTCGACGATCAGCAGCCGGATCGGCAGGCTCACCCGGCGCTCCCGGCCAGCGCGGGCACCGACGCCGACACGGCGGTGCCGCCCCCCGGCTCGCTCTCCACCGCCAACTCCCCGCCGACCTGGGTCACCCGCTGCCGCATCACTGTCAGACCGTAGCCGCCAGCTGGCTGGCGGGCGGCGAGCGGCTCGACGACCGTGAAGCCCACCCCGTCGTCGCGGATGTCAAGCGTCACCACGTCCCCCATGTACGACAGGGTGAGCCCGACGCGGGACGCGCCGGCGTGCCTCGCCACGTTGGCCAGGGACTCCTGGGCGGTCCGCAGCAGTGTCACCTCCACCTCGGGGTGCAGCGCGTGGGCCTGGCCGGTGACGCTGACCTCGGCGCGTACGCCGTGCAGGGCCGACCAGCGTTCGCCCAGCTCGACGAGGGCGTCCGGCAGTCGGGCCGTCTCCAGCGACTCCGGACGGACCGCCCGTACCGAACGGCGGGCCTCGGTGAGGCTCTCCCGGGCCAGCGCGAGCGCGTTGTCCACGTGCCGACGCCAGTCTGCGGACCGGTCGCGGGTCTGCTCGGCCGCCTCCAGTTGGGTGATGATGCCGGTCAGCCCTTGGGCCAGCGTGTCGTGGATCTCCCGCGCCATCCGTTGACGCTCGTCGAGCACGCCGGCCTCCCGGGCCTGGGTGAGCAGTTGGGCGTGCAGCCCGGCGTTCTCCCGGACGGTGTCGGTGAGCTGGCGGTTGGCCTCGCCGAGTTCCGCCATCAGTCGCTGGCGTTTGGCGTCCTCCTGTTCGCCGACCATCGCGAACCAGCTCACCGAGCCGGCCGCTCCCAGGTTGAAGAGCACGAGCACCAGCCAGAGCGGCCAGTGCGACAGCGCTATCGCCAGGCCACCGCCCTGGGAGGTGGCGACGAGGGCGGCAGTGGTGGTCACCCCGGCGATCCGCCAGCGCTTGGGCAGCACCGGAAAGGCGTGGATGTAACCGACCCAGGCGAAGAAGCCGTACCACGGACTGGCCGCCACCAGCACGGCGGCGAACGCGAGCAGCCCGGCGTAGTAGACCGCCATCAGCTTGAGCCGGCTCTGCCAGCCGGGGTGCAGGGTGACGAACCAGGCGATCCAGCACCCCGTCGCCACGGCGACGGCGAGGGTGGGCCCCGCCCCGAGGCCCTTTGGTGTCGGGACGACGAGGGCCAGCAGGGTGCCCAGAACCAGTCCTCCATAGGGGAGTACGCGGAAGACACGTGCCTCGCGCTCTCGCCAATTGGTCAGACGGTCCGGCCCATCGCTGCTGGTCATCGAATCCCCGCTCACTCCCAGCGGAACAGCTTTGCTGCCACCGAACCGACGAGCACTGTGATCACGGCCATTATCGCCAGGTGCAGCGGTTGCGGGGAGTCTCCGGTCCAGGCGTCGAGCAGTGCCTGCACGCCGGGCGGCGTGTAGTCGCCGATCCGAGCCAGGAAGTCCGGCAGGAGGAACCGGGGCAGATAGACGCCGCCGAAGAACATGCTCCCCATGAACACCGGCACGGCGAGGGCCTGCGCCGCCTTCGTCGTGCGGGCCACCGCGGCCACCAGCAGGCCCAGCGCGAGCAGCGCCGCCGTGCCGAGGGTGAGGGCAAGCGTGAAGCCGAGTGGATGTCGGGGCAGCGGCACGTCGAAGGCCAGCCGGCCGACGACGACGAGCAGCACGGCGCTGGTCAGGATGGTGGCGAGCGAGATGACCAGTTGGGCGGCGAGCAGTGCGGCCGGGTGGGCCGGCGTGGTGGCGAGCCGACGCAGCACCCCACGTTCCCGGTAGGTGGCGAGCACTGTGGGCAGGATGTTCACTGCCGCCATGGCGACAGTGATCACCAGCAGCGACGGGACGAAGTACTCGATGAAGGTCCGGTCGCCGAATATCGGGTCCGGCCTACGCAGCGCCGGAATGAATCCGAACACCACGAGCAGCGCGAGCGGCAACGCGATGGTGGTCAGCGGCGCGGCGGGGTCCCGCAGGAACAGTCTCGTTTCGATCTTGAGGATCTGCCCGAAGGCGCTCATTGTCGTCTTCCCTCACTCGGCGGGCCGGTGCCCGGTCAGCTCGACGAAGGCGTCGTCGAGGGTGGACTGCTCCAGCCGTAGGTTGGCGGCGACGATCTGGTGGCGGGCGAGCGTCGACGCGACAGCGTGCAGCAGGTCGCCCGTACCGGTCACCACCACCTGGCCTCCGGAATGGTGCACGGCACTGACCTCGGGCAGACCGGTGAAGAGTTCGTCGTCCAGGGGAGCGGACGGCCGGAACCGGACCCGCTGCTCCGGCACTACCGTCGACACCAGACCGGCCGGGCTGTCCAGCGCGACCACCGACCCGCGGTCGATCACGGCGACCCGGTCGCAGAGCCGCTCGGCCTCCTCCATGAAGTGGGTGACCAGCACGATTGTCACGCCGCTCTCGCGTACCTGTTCGATGAGCGCCCAGGTGTCCCGCCGAGCCTGCGGGTCCAGCCCGGTGGTGAGCTCGTCGAGGATGGCGATCTTCGGGTTGCCGACAAGGGCCAGCGCGATGGAGAGCCGCTGCTTCTGACCGCCGGAGAGCTTCTTGTACGCGGTGTTCCGCTTCTCGCCCAGGCCAAGCTTGTCGATCAGTCGGGCCGGGTCGGCTGGGTTCCGGTAGAACGACGCGTAGAGCTCCAGCGCCTCCGCGACGCGCAGCCGGTCGGGCAGTTGGCTCTCCTGAAGCTGCACCCCCACCTGCTGGCGGAGCTGGTTCGCGTCTTTGCGGGGGTCGAGCCCGAGCACCGAAACCGTGCCGGAGTCCGGGGTCCGCAGCCCGGAGACGCACTCCACCGTTGTGGTCTTGCCGGCGCCGTTCGGCCCGAGGATCCCGAAGATCTCTCCCGCCTCCACCGCGAACGACACGTCGTCCACGGCCACCAGGTCGCCGTATCGCTTGTGCAGACTGGTCACCTCGATGACCGGCATCGCCCCGCCCTCCGCCGTCGTATCCGTGCCCCCTCAGCCTGCTGGCGGCGGCCGGACGGCGGATCGACCGGCAGTTGGTGATCTTTCGGGCCCCGGTTGATGCGGCCGATCCACCAACTGGTTGATGTCGGCTTGACCTTGACGCTGCGTCAACCCTCCATGCTGACCGTCATGAGCATTACGCCGGCAACCGGTCAGGTCGAGCAGACCGCCATCTCCGTACAGGGCCTGGAGAAGTCGTTCGGGCAGGTCAATGTCCTGCGGGGCGTGGACCTCGACGTGGCCCGGGGCGACATCTTCGCCCTGCTCGGCTCGAACGGCGCCGGCAAGACCACAGTTGTGAAGATCCTGTCCACGCTGCTCCGGGCCGACGCCGGGACCGCCCGGGTCAACGGCTTCGATGTACGGACCCAGGCCGCCGACGTACGCGCTGCCATCAGCCTCACCGGGCAGTTCGCTGCGGTCGACGAGATCCTCACCGGGCGGGAGAATCTCGTCCTGGTGGCCCGGCTGCGGCACCTCCCGGGCCCGGGTGCGATAGCCGACGACCTGCTGAGGCGCTTCTCGCTGACCGAGGCGGCCAACCGCAGGGTGGCGACGTACTCCGGTGGTATGCGCCGCCGCCTGGACATCGCGATGAGCCTCATCGGGAATCCGCCTGTCATCTTCCTCGACGAGCCGACGACCGGGCTGGACCCGGAGGCGCGCATCGAGGTGTGGCACGCCGTCAAGGAACTCGCCGAGGGCGGCACGACAGTGCTGCTCACCACCCAGTACCTCGACGAGGCCGAGCAACTCGCCGACCGGATCGCGATCCTGCACGAGGGCCGGATCGTCGTGAACGGCACCCTCGACGAGCTCAGACAACTCCTGCCACCCGCCGAGATCGAGTACGTCGAGAAGCGGCCGACCCTCGAGGACGTCTTCCTCAGCCTCGTCGGCACCAGAACGGACAAGGGGCAACGATGAACAAGCACTTCCTCGGCGACACCGCCGTCCTGCTGGGCCGTTCCCTGCGGCACATCAGCCGCAGCCCGGACACCATCATCACCACAGCTGTCATGCCGATCGCCTTCATGCTGCTGTTCGTGTACGTCTTCGGCGGCGCGATCGAGACCGGGGCCGACTCGTACGTGAACTACCTGCTGCCCGGCATCCTGCTCATCACCATCGCCTCGGGCATCTCGTACACCGCGTTCCGGCTCTTCCTGGACATGCAGGGCGGGATCTTCGAGCGCTTCCAGTCCATGCCGATCGCCCGGCCAGCCGTGCTGTGGGCGCACGTCCTGACCTCGCTGGTCGCCAATGTGATCTCACTCGTGGTCGTCGTCCTGGTCGCCCTGGCCATGGGCTTCCGCTCGGGTGCCGGAGTGCTGGCCTGGCTCGCGGTCGCCGGCATCCTCATCCTGTTCACACTGGCGCTGACCTGGATCGCCGTGATCCCGGGCCTCAGCGCGAAATCCGCCGACGGTGCGAGCGCGTTCTCCTACCCGCTCATCTTCCTGCCGTTCATCAGCTCGGCCTTCGTGCCCACCGGCACGATGCCCGGCCCGGTACGCGCCTTCGCCGAGCACCAGCCGGTGACCTCCATCGTCAACGCGATCCGCGACCTGTTCACGTCTCAGCCGGTCGGTGCCGACCTCTGGACGGCCCTCGCCTGGTGCGTCGGCATCCTCGTCGTCGCGTATCTGTTCGCCACCATGTCCTACCGGCGCCGGATCTCCTGAACAGGGGCGTCGGACCGGGTCGGTCGAGGGCAGGATCTGGGGCATGCTGACGATCGGGCAACTCGCGGCGTACGCGGGCGTCACGGTGCGGGCGGTGCGGCACTATCACCAGATCGGGCTGCTGCCCGAGCCGGAACGGGACGCTTCGGGTTACCGCCGTTACGGCGCGACAGCTGTCGTGTCCCTCATCAAGATCCGTACGCTCGCCGACGCCGGTGTGCCGCGGTCGCAGATCAGCCGGATGCTCGAAGCCGACGCGGAGGGCTTCGCCGAGGCGGTTCGGGCGATCGACGACCACCTGCGCGACGAGATCGAGCGGTTGGAGACCAGCCGCAGGCACATCGCGCAGCTCAGTGCCGGTGACAGCCTGGCGCTGCCGCCGGAGGTGGCCTCCTATCTGGATCGGCTGCGCCAGATCGGGGCGTCGAAGCGGATCGTCGAGGCCGAACGGGACGGGTGGATCCTGGTTGCGGCGCGCTGGCCCGACCGCATCAGCGAATGGATGCCAGCGAAGGTCGCCGAGCTGGACGACCCGCAGATCGTCCGGCTCTACCAGCTGTTGTCGGAAATCTTCGACACCACGGAGGACGACGACTCGCGGATGGCGGAGGTCGCCGACATCATGGCGTCCCTGGCCGAGCAGGCGTACGACGCCGGAACTGTCGTTGCCGGCTATGAGGCCACCGACGACCTCCCGCATGACCTGATCGACGCTCTCGCTCTGGAGTCCGACCCGCGGGTCGAGCGACTGTGGGAGCTGATGCGCGAGCGTGGCTGGTCCGGTTGGAACAGGATGGAGCGGCTGTCGCCGCCGCCCGACCCACCTCCGGTCGCCTGCTAGACCGGCGTGCCGGGCCGCGCTCATCTAGGCTCTTCGCTCGTGGATGTCAGCAGCATCGCCCGCCCGGTCACCGGGTCCCTCGGCCGGTTCCTCTCCGGAGCGGGCCTGCTCCTTCGTGGCCTCGGCCTCTATGTGCGCAGCCCCGGTCTGATGCTGCTGGGCGTCATACCGGCGCTGATCTCCGGCGTGCTGTTCCTCGGCGCGTTCGCCACCCTCGTGTGGTTCGTGGACGACCTGGCCGCGCTCGTCACGCCGTTCGCCGATGACTGGTCGGGCACCGTACGCAGCCTGGCCCGGGTGATCGCCGGAGTGGCCATCCTGGGCATCGGTGGGCTTGTCGGTGTGCTCACCTTCACGGCGGTCACACTTGTCATCGGCGACCCGTTCTACGAGAAGATCTCCGAGCGGGTGGAGGAGCGGTACGGCGGCACGCCGAACGCGGTGGAGGTGCCGTTCTGGCCGTCGCTGCGCCGCAGCCTCGCCGACTCGGCACGTCTGGTAGCCCTCTCCCTGCTCGTCGGTATCCCGCTCTTCGTGGCCGGTTTCATTCCGGTGGTGGGGCAGACGGTGGTGCCGGTGATCGGGGCGGCGGTGGGTGGCTGGTTCCTCGCCGTCGAGTTGGTCGGCGCGCCGTTCTATAGGCGGGGCATGCGGTTGCCGCAGCGCCGGGCGATCCTCAAGGCCGACCGGCCCACAGCGCTGGGTTTCGGGGTGGCGGTCTTCCTCTGCTTCCTCATCCCGCTGGGTGCCGTGCTGATCATGCCGGCGGCGGTGGCGGGCGCCGCCCTGCTGGCCCGCCGCTCGCTCGGCCAGTCGATCGACGGTCCGTTGTCCGCGCCGCCTTCCGGCACACCGGCCGTGGAGGGCTGACGTGGAGATCGTCCTGGTCGAGGGGGACATCACCGTCCAGCGGGTGGACGCCGTCGTCAACGCGGCCAACTCGTCACTGCTGGGTGGCGGCGGGGTCGACGGTGCCATCCACCGGCGCGGCGGCCCGGCGATCCTTGAGGAGTGCCGGGCACTGCGGTCGTCCCGGTACGGCCGGGGCCTTCCCACCGGACAGGCGGTGGCGACCACGGCCGGTGAGCTGCCGGCCCGCTGGGTGATCCACACCGTCGGGCCGGTCTGGTCGGCCGACGAGGACCGCTCGGCGCTGTTGCGGGACTGCTACGCCAACAGCCTGCGGGTGGCCGACGAGTTGGGCGCTGCCACGCTCGCCTTCCCGTTGATCTCCGCCGGCATCTACGGCTGGCCTGTCGACGACGCTGTCGGTCAGGCGCTGTCGGTGCTGCGCGCGGCCACGCCCGCAAACGTCGCCGAGGCGCGCCTGGTGCTGTTCGGCGCGGACACCCACGCCGTGGCCCGCCGCGTCCTCGACGCCGCCTGAACCCTCACCGCTGCGGCAGCGCCCGTGATCACGGCTGCCCGTTGTCGCTCCGCCATGCCGTTTCCGCAGGCCGCGGTGTGGCGGGGGAGACAGCCACCTCGTCGTCTTTGCCGACAAGGTGTTGATAACATGTCGACATGATGTCGACAATCCACGAGGGTGGGCGCTGATGTTCCTCGCGATACGTGAGTTGAACTTCGCCCGGCTGCGGTTCGTTCTGATGGGTGCTGTGATCGCGCTGATCGCCGTCTTGATGGTGATGCTGTCAGGGCTGTCGGTGGGGCTGGTCCGTGACGGTGTGTCCGGGCTCCAGAACCTGCCGGTCACCTCATTCGCCTTCGCGAAGGACGTCCAGAAGGACTCCGCGTTCTCCCGTAGCGTCGTGGACCTGTCGGCCGTGGAGACGTGGGCTGCCCAGCCGGGAGTCGCGGACGCGACGCCTTTCGGCAACACGCTCGTGAACACGCGTACCGACCGGGGAACCGAGGTGGACCTGGCGCTGTTCGGCGTCCTGCCCGACTCGTTCCTGTCGCCCTCGGTCAGCCAGGGCGACCGGTTGGGCACGGCGGACGGGATCGTGGTGAGCCCGACCGCACTGGACGCGGGCTTGCAGATGGGTGACATCGTCACCATCGACCGGCTCGGCACGCGGTTGCGGGTCGTCGGTGTCACGGAGCAGCAGGACACGTTCGGGCACGTGGACGTCGCGTACGTGCCGTTGGCGGCATGGCAGGCCATCAAGTCCGGTACCCCTCCGGAGGCCGAGTTGCCGCAGCGCGCCGCAACGGAGATCACTGCGGTGGCGATCCGCGCGGAGGACGGGAAGTCCCTCGACATGGCCGCCGGTGACACCGCCGCGGGCACCGAGAGCCTGACCCTGAAGGAGTCCTACGGCGCCTCGCCGGGCTACACCGCCGAGACGACGACCCTGCAACTGATCCAGGGATTCCTGTACGCGATCTCGGCGCTGGTGGCCGGAGCGTTCTTCGCCGTGTGGGCGATCCAGCGCAAGCCCGAGGTGGCCGTTCTGCGGGCACTCGGCGCCTCGACCGGCTGGGTGTTGCGGGACGCGCTCACGCAGGCGTTCGTGCTGCTGGCTGCCGCCGTCGCCATCGGTGTCGGAGTCGGCCTCGCGCTCGGCGCCCTCATCACGGGCAGCGGCATTCCGTTCGCGTTGAGCATGCCGAGCATCTCCGTCGCCGGTGTCGGCCTCATCGTCCTCGGCCTCATCGGAGCCGGTGCTGCCGTCATCCGCATCACCTCCGTCGACCCGGCCACCGCTCTGGGAGGTAACCGATGAGCAGGCATTCCGCTTCGACCGCCGCGACCACACCCACCACCGACGCAGCCGAGCGTCTCGGGCTGGTGATGCGTGCGGTGTCCCTGCGACACGGCAACGCCGCCGAGACCGTGCAGGCGCTCGACAACGTGGATCTGACAGTGCGACCCGGCGAACTCGCCGCCGTCGTGGGTCCGTCCGGCGCCGGCAAGTCCAGCCTGCTCGCCGTCGCGGGTGGCCTGGCCCGGCCCGACGAGGGCACTGTCACGGTGGCCGGTCAGGACATGACCGTGCCGAGTCGCCGCACGCGGACGGCCCTGCGCCGCAAGCACGTGGGCTTCGTGTTCCAGTCGGGCAACCTGCTGCCTGCGCTGACCGCCGCCGACCAGCTGCGGTTGCCGCTGCACCTGGGGCCGCGATCGGAGCGGTCCGGTCGGGACCCGCTGGAGTTGCTGGCGGACGTCGGCATGGCCGACAAGGCCGATCGTCGCCCGCACCAGCTGTCGGGCGGCGAGCGCCAGCGGGTCGGCATCGCCCGTGCGCTCGTCACCGAGCCGAGCGTGCTGCTCGTCGACGAACCGACCGCGGCTCTGGACCGGGCACGCAGCCACGACATCGTGAAGCTCCTGGCCCATGAGGCCCGGCAGCGTTCGGTCGCGGTGGTCATGGTCACCCACGACCACGATGTGCTGCACTACTGTGACACCGTCTACGAGATGGTCGACGGCAAGCTCGCGGCCACCAGCTGAACGACGACGGCAGGGTGCGGGCGGGGCGCAGGAGAAGGTCACGTCCATCCGGAACAGGGAGGACGGCGTGCCGAAGATCCAGGCTCCGACCGTCGTCGAGCACCGGGCATCCCAACGCGCCGCGTTGCTCGACGCGGCCCGCACCCTGCTGTCAGAACACCCCGAGCGGATCCCTGGCCTGGGCGAGGTCGCCCAGCACGCCGGCCTCGCCCGATCCAGCGTCTACTCCTACTTCAAGTCCCGCGCCGACATGTTCGACGCCCTGGTCACCGACACGTTCCCCCGCTGGTCGGCCTACGTCGAGAAGCGCATGGACGCCGCCACCACACCCGGGCAGAAGATCCAGGCGTACGTGGATTCCAACCTGCAACTGGTTGCCCGGGGCGACCACGCTCTGGCCCGCGCCCTGGCGTCGGCAAGCAGCAGCGAGGCACTCGCCAGCTCCAGCCGACTCATGCATGACCGCCTGGAAGCCCCGCTGCGCACCGCGCTCACCGACCACGGCTCCTCGGACCCGGTCCGGATGGCCGAGCTGGTCCAGTCGATCGTCTACGCCCTCAGCCGGATGATCGAGGGCGGGCTCTCCCTGCGGGCGGCTACCCGCCTCGGCCGCGAACTCCTCAGCCCGTACCTCGACGGCGGCAGAGCCTGAGGCCGGTCGCCGCACCTGACGTCAGGTCAGGTCGGCCAGGCAGGACCACTGGGCCGCGACCGGCAGGTAACCCAACCGGGCGTTGATCGCCAGCATCGGCGCGTTCGCCTCGTCGTTCGACGTGTACGCCACGCGGACACCCGCGGCGGCGGCCCGATGCAGCGCCGCCGTCTTGGCAAGCCGGGCAAGCCCGCGACCCCGGTACGCCGGGACACTCGCTGTGAAATCCGACCACATCCGGTCACCGTCGCGCTTGACCAGACTGAAGGCGGCCACCTCGCCGTCGACCTCGGCGGCAGTGCTTGCCGTCTTGTCCAGCCCGACGTTGTCCCACACGTCGTACTGCCAGCTCTGGTAGCTCATCGCGTCCACTGGCACGTCGCCCGGTTCGTCGACGGCCGCCGCCACGTCCGCCGCGTAGATCAGATGCGGGTCCAACTCGGCGATCGGGCGCAGGCGTACACCCGGGGGTGGATCGGGAAGCGCGGACAGCGAGTCGAGGTCGAGGGCCGAATACCGCATCTCCCGGCTCGGCTCGAAGCCGTGCCGGCGGGCGAAGGGCAGCGCCTCCGGCTGCGCCCAGGCCCGGACCCGGCGGACGCCCAGCGGGACGAGGTGCCCGGTCGCGGCAGCCAGCAGCGCGGTGCCGATGCCGCGCTTCCGGTGCTCGGGGTGGACGTGCAGCAGGCTGATGTTGCCGAAGTTGGCCGTCGAGGTCGTGTTGTCGCGCTCAGCGGTCACCCAGCCGACCACCTGGCTGTCGACCTCGGCCACCAGGGCGGTCCAGCCCGGGGTGGGCGGCGGTTCGGCGATCATCCTGCGGGTCGACTCGACCCCGCGTACCAGGTACGGGTAGACGGTCGCCCGCAGCGCCACCACGGCCGGCGCGTCGTCGGGCTGCGCCACACGGATCCGCACGTCAGGCCCCCGTCCGTACGGCGGCGACGGCCTCGACCTCGACGAGCTGGTCGGTGTAGCCGAGCACGGCGACCCCCAGCAGGGTGCTGGGCGGGTCGTGGTCGCCGAAGCGGTCCCGCACGACCTCCCAGGCGGCCACCAGATCCGCCTGCCGGGACGACGCCACGTAGACGGTGGTCTTGACCACGTCGGTGAGGGTGGCGCCGGCTGCCGTGAGCGCGGTCTCCAGGTTCGCCATCACCTGCCGGGCCTGCGCCGCGTGGTCACCGGGCGCGACGGTACGCCCGTCGGCGTCCAGCGGGCACGCGCCGGCGGTGAACACCAACCGGGCGGGCGGCTCGACGGTGGCCGCGTACGCGTACTCGGCGGCGTCGGACAGGGCGGGCACGTGCAGCAGGGCGACGGGATCGGGCATGCCGGCGAGGCTAGCGACGATCGGAAGCGTGAGCGACGGATTAACCGGCCGTCTAACCCTGCGTTAGGGATAAAAAAGCAAACTAAGTCCACAATCAGCCTAGATGGGATTAACCTCCTAAAACGGTGGAAACATCGTGAATATCAGGGGGAATCGTGAGAGCAGTACTCGTCAAACTCGTCGCTACCGGGGCCATAGCCGGTGCGTTCCTGGTGGGGACGGGAGGTGCGGCGTTCGCCCAGCCGGACCCGACCCAGCCGGTGCCCAACGTCAGCACCCTCGACATCAACCCGGGCAACGTTCCCACGACCGCAGCCGTGTACAGCCAGGAATGCGACCCGAACCTCGGCGGTGGCCCGTTCCCGGACCAGGACGTGTGGGTGTTCAACCTGCCCGGGAACCCGCAGACCTCCGGTCAGTTCGTCACGGTCACCGGCACCTGGACCATCCCGGACGACGGCACCGTGAACCGGACGATCCCCACTGACGGTGGGGAGATCGTCAACGACATGGGCACCAGCAAGGCGTGGATCCGACTGCCCGCCGGCTGGACGCTGACCGACGCCACAGCGGTGATCACGGGTACGGCGGACTTCTTCGTGCTCACCCACACCTGTGCCGCCAGCGGCCAGCCGACCACCCCGCCACCCACCACCCCGCCGCCCACGAGCGCGCCGCCCACGAGCGCGCCGCCCACGGCTACCCCGACGAAGAGCCATCTGCCGATCACCGGCACGTCAGCGGGGGGAACCCTGGTCCCCATGGCCATCCTCGGCGTCGGTGCCGTGGCGCTCGGCGTCGCGCTGATCGCCGTGCGCCGTCGCCGGGACGCGCAGGGCTGATCGGGTCGCCGGGACGCGCAGGGCTGATCGGCCAGCACGGGCAGCGGCCCCGGAATACCCAGTGAGCCGGGGGCTCTCCTCGACGAGGAGAGCCCCCGGTTACGCCGACTCGCGGATGATCAGCTCGGTAGGCAGCATGATCGCCTGCTCGATGGTCTCGCCAGCGGCCAGCCGAAGCAGTTGCCGGGTCATCTGGCGACCGATCTCCACGATGGGCTGCCGGACGGTGGTCAGCGGCGGCTCGGTGTACGCGGCGGTCTCGATGTCGTCGAAGCCCACCACCGCCACGTCCTCCGGCACCCGCCGGCCGGCCTCGCGCAGCGTCCGCAGAGCCGCGTGGGCCATCAGGTCGGAGGCGGCGAACACGGCGTCCATGTCGGGGTGCTCGCTGAGCAGCCGGCGCGTGGCCTCCGCACCGGATTCCCTTGTGAAGTCACCCACGGCGATCAGCTCGGGCAGGCCGGCGGCGGCGACCGCCTCCCGGTAGCCGCGGAGCCGTTCGATGCCGGCGACCATGTCCTGCGGGCCGGCGATCGTGGCGATCCGCCGCCGACCGCTGTCGATCAGGTGGCGGACGGCTGCGGTGACGCCACCGACGTGGTCGACGTCCACGTACGGCACTGGCACGTCGCCGAGCGGTCGCCCGCTGCACACCACCGGGATGCCGAGCCGGGCCAGCGTCCCGGGCAGCGGGTCTGCGCCGTGCAGCGAGGCGAACAGCACCCCGTCGACGTGCCGGCCGGTGGTGAACCGTTCGACCCGGTGGTGCCCGGCGGGGGAGCCGGCAAGCATCAGCACGAGCTGCTTGTCGGCGGTCTCCAGCTCCTGGCTGACGCCGCGGATGATGCCGGGAAACACCTGGTCGTCGGAGAAGACCCGGGTGGCCGCTTCCGGCATGACAAGCGCGATCGAGTCGGTCCGTTGGGTGACCAGGCTGCGGGCGGCCAGGTTGGGCACGTACCCCAGTTCGGCGACGGCCCTGTTGACGGCCTCCCGGATGGGCTCGGCGACGGTGGTGGAGCCGTTGACGACCCGGGAGACGGTGGCCCGGGACACCCCGGCCCGTGCCGCCACCGCCTCCAACGTCGGCCGTTGCGCCGTCGTCATCGCGACTCCCCACCCCCGCTCGTCACAGCCCGTTCCGGGAGATCACCTCCTGGTACCACCGGGCGCTGGCCTTCGGTGTGCGCCGCTGGGTCAGGTAGTCGACGTGCACGATCCCGAACCGCTTGCGGTAACCCTCCGCCCACTCGAAGTTGTCCAGGAATGACCATACGAGATAACCGCGCAGGTCCACCCCCCGGGAGATCGCTTCGTGCGCGGCGCGCAGGTGCCCGTCGAGGTACGCGATCCGGTCGGTGTCGATCACCTGCCCCGGCCCGCCGGCCTGCTCGACGCCGGGCTTGTCGGGAAACGCCGCGCCGTTCTCGGTGATGAGCAGCGGCACCCCGGGATAGTCGGTGGCGATCCGTTCGAGAAGCCGGGTCAGCCCCGCGGGCTCGATCATCCAACCCATGTCGGTGAGTGGCCCGGTCGGCGGCAGGAAGTGCACAGCGCCCTCGGTGCCCGGGTACGCGGCGTTGCCCTCGCCGTCGGGCCGACCGGCGACGTAACCGGGCTGGTAGTAGTTGATCCCGAGCAGGTCGATCGGGGCGGCGATCAGCTTCTCGTCGCCGTCGCGGATGAACGTCGGCTCGACGATGCGAGCCACGTGCTCCCGCACGTCGTCCGGGTAGCCGCCGGCAAGCAACGGGTCCAGGAAGATCCGGTTGTGCAGGCCGTCGACCAGGCGGACAGCGGCGGCGTCGGCAGCGCTCTGCGGGTCCGCCGGCCGCACGTCGGCCGGATTGAGCGTGATGCCGACGCTGCGTGCCCCGGCCGACCGCAGCGCCCGCGCCGCCAGGCCGTGCCCGAGAAGCAGATGGTGTACGGCGGTGAACGCCGCCGCCGGGTCCTGCTCGCCCGGCGCGTGCACACCGTTGCCGTAGCCGAGGTACGCCGAGCACCACGGCTCGTTGAGCGTCGTCCACACGTCCACCCGGTCGCCGAGGCGGCCGTACACGGCTGTGGCGTACGTGGCGAAGTGCTCGGCGGTGTCCCTGTTGGTCCAGCCGCCACGGTCGCCGAGGGACTGCGGCAGATCCCAGTGGTAGAGGGTGACGATCGGATCGATTCCCCGGGCGAGGAGGGTGTCGGTCAGCCGGTCGTAGAAGTCCAGCCCGCGCGTGTTGACCGGGCCGGTGCCGTCGGGCTGGATCCGGGGCCAGGCCACGGAGAACCGGTACGCCCGCAGCCCCAGCTCGGCCATGATCGCCACATCGTCGGCGTACCGGTGGTAGTGGTCGCAGGCGACGTCGCCGGTGTGGCCCTGGTAGACCTTGCCCGGTGTGCGGCTGAAGGTGTCCCAGATGGACGGGCCGCGTCCGTCGTCGCGGGTGGCGCCCTCGATCTGATACGCGGCGGTGGCCGCTCCCCAGAGGAAATGCTCGGGAAATCGGAGTTCGTTCACGCCTTGACCGCACCTTCCATGATCCCACCGATGATCTGCCGCCCGAACAGCACGAAGACCAGCAGTAGGGGCAGCGTCGCGATGGCCGTCCCGGTGAACACCTGCGACATGTCCTGGTAATAGCCGTCCGACAGCGCTCGCAGGGAGAGCTGCACTGTGGGGTTCGCCGGGTCGTTCAGCACAGCGTACGGCCACAGGAAGTCGTTCCAGGTGGTCATGAACGTGAGCAGACCGAGGACTGCGGCGGCCGGGCGTAGCGCGGGCACCACCACGTGCCACCAGATCCGGGCGGTCCCGCAGCCGTCCATCCGGGCCGCCTCGATCAGTTCGTCGCTGATCGCCTGGCCGGCGTACTGCCGCATCATGAACACCCCGAACCCGGTGACCAGCACCGGGACGATCACCGCGGGCAGCCGGTCGTTCCACTGGAGCTTGCTCATGAGCATGTAGAGCGGAATCACGCCGAGCTGGGTCGGCACCATCATCGTCGCGATGATCACCAGCAGCAGCGCGTTGCGACCCCGGAACCGCAGTTTTGCGAAGGCGAAACCGGCCAGGCTGGAGAAGAACACCACCGAGACGGTCACCGTGGTGGCCACGACGGTCGAGTTGATCAGGCCGGTCAGAAAGTACGCGTCGGTGTTGTCGAAGAGGCGGGAGATGTTCGCGCCGAGGTTGCCGCCTGGGGTGATCGGCGGCGGCAGTTGGCCCATCGCGTCGTTGGTGCGGCTGGCGACGACGAACATCCACCAGATCGGAAAGACCGACAGGCCGCCGGCGACCACAAGGGCCAGGTAGGTGAGCGGGCTGGCCCGCCAGAGCCGGCTCATCGGGTGACTCCCTTCCGGGCGCCCGGCCGGGACCCGCCCAGCCGGCGCAGCACCAGCACGTTGACAGCCGCGACAACCGCGATGAGCGCGAAGAGGAGCCAGGCGACAGCCGACCCGTACCCGAAGTTGTAGTGCGGCGCGAATGCGTTCTCGAACATGTACATGGTCAGGGTCTGCGACTCACGCAGCGGTCCACCGCGGATCGGGTTGGTGCCGGAGTTGAACATCCGGGGCTCCGTGAAGAGTTGCAACCCGCCGATGGTGGCGATGATGGTGCAGAAGAGGATCGTCGGTTTGAGCATCGGCACGGTGACCGACCAGAACTGTCGGGCCCGACCGGCGCCGTCGATCGCCGCCGCCTCGTACAGGTCGCGGGGGATGGCCTGCATCGCGGCAAGGAGGATCAGCGCGTTGTAGCCGGTCCACCGCCAGTCGACCATCGTGGAGATGGCCACCCAGGAGGCGAGCCGGTTGGATTTCCACTCGATCGCGTCCACCCCGACCAGGTCGAGCATCCAGTTGATCATGCCGAACTCGCGGCCGAAGAGCACCCCGAACACGATCGCCACGGCCGCGGTGGAGGTGACGTTCGGGACGAGCACCGCCATCCGCCAGCCGGTGCGCCCGCGCAGTCCCCGGTTCAGCAGGTTGGCCAGCCAGAGCGCGGCGAGCAACTGCGGAACTGTGGAGATCACGAAGATGCCCATCGTGTTGACGAGTGCGTGCCAGAAGTCGGCGTCGGCGAGCAGTCGGGTGTAGTTCTCCGCGCCGACGAACGGGTGGTCGGTGCCGAGCAGGTCCCAGTCGTGCAGCGAGACCCAGAAGGTGTACACCAGCGGGTAGGCCCCGAAGACCGCGAAGAGCAGGAAGAACGGGGCGATGTAGAGGTACGGCGAGTAGCGGGTGTCGAGCCGGCTGAGCCGACCCGTCGATCGGCGGCGGGGCCCGGTTGCCGGTGCGGCCGGCGGGCGGGCGTCGAGCTGGACGGTCATGCCCGGGAACTCCTTTCGCCGTGTGTGCGGGCCTCCGGCGGACGGAGGCCCGCACACACGCTCGTTCGGGCTACTTGGCGGCGGCCTTCTTGGCGTTCGTCACCGCGTCCGTCCAGCCCTGCGCCGGGCTGCGCTGGCCCAGTTCCACGGTCCGCACGGCGTTCTCCACCTCGGTGCGTACGGCCTGGTTCTTGGGGCCCATGTAGACAGGCTTGAGGCTCTTCGCGCCCGCGCCGAAGATCGAGCCGATGGGCGCTCCGGAGAAGTACGTGTTCGTCGCGCCGGAGATCGCCGGGTCGTCGAGCGCCTGCGGCGAGGAGGGCAGCGGGCCCTTGGCCTTGAACGCGCCGATCTGGCCCTTGGCGCTGGTCAGGAACTTGGCCAGCTCGATTGCCTCGGCCTGGTGCTTGCTCTGCTTCGGTACGGCGAGGTGCGAGCCGCCCCAGTTGCCGCCGTTGCCGGGCACCTTGGCGATGTCCCACTTGCCCTGGGCGCCAGTGCCGGCGTTGCTCTCGATGACCCCGGTCATCCAGGCAGGGCAGGCGATGGTGGCGAACTTCGACTGCTTGAAGGCGGACACCCACTCCTCGGACCAGGAGCCGTACTTGCCGGAGAGGCCCGAGTCGACGATGTCCATAGTGGTGTCCCAGGCCTGCCGGATGGCCGGGTTGCTGTCGACGACCAGGTTGTCGCTGGTGTCGTAGTAGCTGTAGCCGGTGGTGTTGCCGGCGGTCTGGAGCAGGATGGTGTTGAACGTGTTGGTGGCCGCGTCGAGGAAGGACGCACCGGTCTTCGCGGCGACGAACTTCTCGCCTGTGGCGATGTAGTCCTGCCAGGTCGGCCACAGCTTGGAGACGGCCTCGCGCTCGGTGGGCAGGCCGGCCTTCTCGAACAGGTCCTTGCGGTAGCACATGGCGATGCCGCCGACGTCGGTGCCGAGGCCGATGAGCTGCTTGCCGTCGGCGGTCAGGCCGGCGTTCCACTTCCACTCGAGGAAGTTGCCCTTGAGGTCGGCGGCGCCGTGGTCCAGCAGGTTGACGAAGTTGTTGGGGTTCGCCTTGTACTCGACCATGAGGCCTTCCTCGATGGCCACCACGTCACCGGCGCCCCGGCCGGCGGCGAGCCACTGGGTCAGCTTCGGTGAGTACTCGTCGAGATTGGTGCCGGTGCCCCGCTCGACGATCTTCACGCCGGGGTTCGCGGCCATGTAGTCCTGGTAGAGCTGTTCGTAGCCGAACTGGCCGAAGACGTCGACGGTAAGCGTGATCGGCCCGTCTCCTTCGGCGTCGTCGCCACCGCCGCAGCCGGCGGTGACGAGAAGGGCGGTGGCGGCGACGAGGGCCACCGCGGCGAGGCGGCGGCGTGGGAAGACAGCCATGGGATATGGACCTCTCTCAAGGTGGTCAGGTGATGGCGGTAGCCAAGAGAGCGCTCTCACGACAGGGTGGTGGGTCCTCGACCCGCTGTCAAGAGAGCGCTCTCTCGGTTGTCCGAATCGATCCCGACATGCGACGAGGGCGCCACCGGGACCGGTGGCGCCCTCGTCGAGCCAGGTCGGCCCGTTACCAGATCAGCGGGTACGCAGGCCCTCCAGCAGCGCGCGATCCCCTGCCACGTCGAGCGTCTCGAAGCTGACCCGCCCCCAGAGCGCAAGCAGCAGGTCGCTCGCGGTGCCGCTTACCTGCGCACGGGCGTGATGGTCGTCGTGGTCGAAGATGGTCGCCGTGTCCAGCAGCGCCACCCCCTCGCCGCGCAGCCGCAGATACCACTGCTGCTCCGCGTCGGTCGACGTCAGCTGCACCACGCCGTGCCAGCCGCCCGGCGTCCGCCGCCGGCCCGCGGGCAGCCAGGTGTCCAGCACCTCGCTCACCCCGTCGGCCGCCAGCTTCGCCTCGATCGGCTCACCAGAGGCGATGGCGAGCTGGGCGTCCCAGCGGTGCACAGCCGTCTCGTGCGCCATCCGGCGCGGCCAGAAGCCCGCCCTCTTCGGCTGCGGCGCCCAGTTCCACGCCGGCGCCTCCGGGTCGAGCCCGTCGAACCGGGTGATCAGCTGGTCGTACCCCTGCTGCCAGAGCTGGAGCGGACTCACACCCGGCGGTATCTCCGGCGGCTGCGGGCGGGGCGGCGGCGCGCTCGTCTCGCCCGTCCCGACGAACGAACCCACCCAGTGGTAGATCCCGGCGAGGTGCAGGGTGAGGTCACCGACCGTCCAGCCGGGACAGGACAGCACAGGTGTCTCCGGCGGCGCCTCGGCGACCGCCGCAGCGAAGGCCGGACCCTCGGTCCGGAGTGCCCCAATCCAGAAATCCTTGCTGCCCTGCAGTCTGCTCATCGCCATCCTCCCGGGGGTGCCGAGCGACCAATGGGTGCTGCGGCTGCACATCAGCCTAAGGTGAGATACGTGTCAGACGCCTATGCCCAGCCGACAACCGAAACCGATCGTGCCATCCCGGTTCCACTGGCCCACCACACCACGCTGCGGATGGGCGGGCCGGCCAGGCGGATCGTAGCGGCGAAGGACGCCGACGAACTCGTCCGGGCGGTCCGGGACGCGGGCGACCCGGTCCTGGTCCTGGCCGGCGGCAGCAACGTGGTGATCGGCGACGCCGGCTTCCCCGGCACCGTCGTGCTGGTGCGCTCGCGGGGCCTGCGGGTCGTCGCCGAGGACACCGAAACCGTCACCGTACGTGTCGAAGCAGGCGAGCCGTGGGACGACCTGGTCGCCGCCACCGTCGCCAACGGCTGGGCCGGCCTGGAATGCCTCTCCGGCATCCCCGGCGCGACAGGGGCCACCCCGATCCAGAACGTCGGCGCGTACGGCCAGGAGGTCGCCGAGACGATCACCGGGGTCGAGGTGTACGACCGCGCCGAGGGCACCCGCCAGATGATCCCGGCCGGCGAATGCGGCTTCGCCTACCGGGGCAGCATCTTCAAGTACCAGGACCGCTGGATCGTGCTGTCGGTCGACTTCCGGCTCACCCGGTCACCGCTCTCCGGCCCGGTGCGCTACGCCGAGCTGGCCCGGGCGCTCGGTGTCGAGGTGGGCGACCAGGTGCCTCTTGTCGACGCGCGCGCGGCGGTGCTGCGGCTGCGCGCCGGCAAGGGCATGGTGCTCGACGCGGCCGACCCGGACACCCGTTCGGTCGGCTCCTTCTTCACCAACCCGGTGCTCGACCGGGCGACGTACGAGCTGCTCCGGGAACGCGCCACCGACCTGGGCGAACCACCGGCGTGGCCCGGACGCGACGACACAGTCAAGGTGAGCGCCGCCTGGCTGATCGACAAGGCGGGCTTCGAGAAGGGTCACCCCGGCCCGGGTGGTGTTGCCATCTCCGGCAAGCACACCCTCGCCCTCACCAACCGCAGCGGCACCGCCAGCACCAGCGACCTGCTCACCCTGGCCGGCACCATCCGCGACGCTGTGCACGCCCGCTTCGGCGTGACCCTGCACCCCGAGCCGGTCCTCATCAACTGCGCCTTCTGACAACCATCCCGGCGCGGCCGTACCGTCAGCCGCGCGGTGGCCAGGGGAGGGTCAGCTCGCCGTGGCGCCAGCGGTGCGGGCCGTGGAGGACGGGCCAGCCCGTCTCGCGCAGTTGGGCCACGGCTCGCAGCCACCGTTGACGCGGCCCGAACGGCGCGTAGGGGGCGGCGGCACGCCAGGCGTCGTCCAACGCGCCGATCAGGTCGTACACCGGCTCACCGGGGACGTTGCGGTGGATCAACGCCTTGGGCAGTCGTTCGGCCAGCTCGGCGGGGCTGCCCAGGGTCGTGAGTTTCGCGGCGAGTGTCAGCGTCTGCGGGCCTTCGGCGTCGATCAGCAGCCAGCTCGCGAGCCGGCCCAGCTCGTCACAGGTGCCCTCGACGAGCGCGCCGCTCGGGGCGAGGGCGGCGGTCATCGTCCGCCACGCCTCGGGCACCTCGCGCTCGTCGTACTGTCGCAGGACGTTGAACGCGCGGACCAGCACCGGCCGCAATCCGGCCAGCTCGAAGCCACCTCGGGCGAAGGTCAGGCCCGGCGGGTCGGCGGCCGGCGTCGCGGCGGCCACCCGGGCCGGATCGATCTCCAGCCCGACCAGGCGTACGTCCGGACGGACGCCCGCGGCCAACCGTGCCCGCAGCTCCACGGCGGTCACCGGGGTGGCACCGAAGCCGAGGTCGACCACGAGCGGGTCGGCCGCAGCCCGCAGCCGGTCGGCGCAGGTGGCCACGATCCAGTTGTCCACCCGGCGGAGCCGGTTCGGGTTCGTGGTGCCCCGGGTGACAACGCCGAGCGGCCGGCGTCGCGCCGTCCCGCTCATCGTGACCTCCCGACGACCGTGCGCCTCACGGGTTGACGCGGTGCACCTTGTGCTGCGCGGCCTGCGCCCTCGGCCGTACCACCAGCCGATCCACGTTCACATGCTCGGGGCGGGTGGCGCACCAGGCGATGCAGTCCGCCACGTCCTCGGCGACAAGCGGATCGGGAACCCCTGCGTAGACGGCAGCCGCCCGGTCCGCGTCGCCCTCGAAGCGGACCAGCCCGAACTCGTCTGTCTTCACCATCCCGGGGTCGATCTCGATCACCCGCAGCGGCCGGCCGCACAGCTCCAGCCGCAACGTTCCCGCGATGGCGGTCTGCGCGTGCTTCGCGGCGGTGTACCCGCCACCGCCCTCGTACACCGTCAGCCCGGCCGTGGAGGAGACCACGACGATGGTCCCCGAACCGGACGCCTCCAGCGCCGGCAGCAGCGCCTGGGTCACCCGCAGCGTGCCGAGCACGTTCACGTCGTACATCCACTGCCAGTCGTCGACGGAGCCGGACTCCACCGGGTCCAGACCGCGCGCGCCGCCGGCGTTGTTCACCAGCAGGGTAACCGGCCCGGGTGCCCGCGCCGCCGCCTCGGCGAGCCCGGCTACCGACTCGTCCGAGGTGACGTCGCAGGTCACCGCGGTTGCCTGACCGCCGGCGGAGGTGATCTCGGTGACCAGACCGGCGAGCCGGTCGGTGCGGCGGGCGGCGGCGAGCACGTAAAAACCGTCGGCGGCGAGCCGGCGGGCGGTGGCCGCCCCGATCCCGCTGGACGCTCCGGTGACGATGGCGACAGAGGTCATCCGTTCATTGTCGCGCGCCCGTCCGCTCCGCTCCGGTCCGGCGTCGACACGGGCGGGACCGGACCGGACAGAGGCGGCCGTGATGAGGTCCGTCACGCCCGGGGCCCGTGCCGGCGAATTTCCGTGGTCGGGTGGGGAAGATGACATCCGGCGTACAGGTTGACCGAGATGCGCCGGTCGTGCGAGACGACGTTGACCGTGGCAGAGGGAGCGGACGTGGCGGAAGTGCACACCGGTGTCGGTCGTCAGCGAGGTGCTCGACCGTGGCCCCGGCCGCGTCGCATCGCCACCCTGTCCGTACACACCTCCCCGCTGCACCAGCCCGGCACGGGCGACGCCGGCGGGATGAACGTCTACATCCTGGAGGTCGCCCGGCGGCTCGCCGAGGCCAACGTCGAGGTGGAGATCTTCACCCGGGCAACCTCTGGTGACCTGCCCCCGGTGACCGAGATGGCCCCCGGTGTGCAGGTCCGGCACATCACCTCCGGCCCCCTGGAAGGGCTCACCAAGGAGGAACTGCCCGGCCAGCTCTGCGCCTTCACCGCAGGGGTGCTGCGCGCCGAGGCATCCCGGCCACCCGGTCACTACGACCTGATCCACTCCCACTACTGGCTCTCCGGGCAGGTCGGTTGGCTGGCCAAGGAACGTTGGGGAGTGCCGCTGGTACACACCGCGCACACCCTGGCGAAGGTCAAGAACGCCCAGCTCGCGGCCGGGGATCGTCCGGAGCCCAAGGCCCGGGTGATCGGCGAGGAGCAGGTGGTCGCGGAGGCGGACCGCCTGGTCGCCAACACCCGCGTGGAGGCCCGCGACCTGGTCGAGCGGTACGACGCCGACCCCAGCCAGGTCGCCGTCGTGCAGCCCGGCGTCGACCTGGCACGGTTCCGGCCCGCTCCCGGCGACCGGCACGTGGCCGCACAGGCCGCCCGTCGCCGCCTCGGGCTCCCCGTCGACGGGTACCTGGTGGCCTTCGTCGGCCGGATCCAGCCCCTGAAGGCACCCGACGTGCTGATCCGCGCGGTCGCCGCGCTGCGCGAGCGTGACCCGGCCCTGGCCGATCAGGTGACTGTCGCGATCTGCGGAGGGCCCAGCGGCAGCGGTCTGGACCGGCCGACGGCACTTATCGAGTTGGCCAGCACGCTGGGAGTCAGCGACCGGATCCGCTTCCTGCCGCCGCGCACCGGCGACGACCTGCCGGCCCTGTACCGGGCCGCCGACCTGGTCGCGGTGCCGTCGCACAACGAATCCTTCGGCCTGGTCGCGCTCGAGGCACAGGCCTGCGGTACGCCGGTGCTGGCCGCAGCCGTCGGCGGGCTTGTCACCGCCGTACGGGACCAGGTGAGCGGGGTGCTCATCGACGGGCACGACCCGGTGAACTGGGCCCGCGCGCTGGCCCGCCTGCTTCCCGACCGGGCCCGCAGGGCGGTGCTCGGCCGGGGCGCCGAACAGCACGCCCGGCACTTCTCCTGGGATCGCACGGTCTCGGGCCTGCTCGACGTCTACGGCGAGGCGGTCGCCGCGCGCCGCGCACGGCTCGCCGCCGACCTGGCGGGTGACCCGGCGCTGTCCTGCTCCTGGTGATCGAGGGCACCGGCTCTCATCGGGTGCGCCGCCCCGGCCGGTCGTAGAGTGGGTCCGGTGAGCCCGAAAAGCGATCTCGCGTCCCTGATCGAGTCGGTGTGCGCCGAGCGTGACCTGGTGTGGGAATCGACGGGCCCCGGCTCGTACGCGGTGACCCTGCCAGGCACCCACAAGCTCAAGACGATCTGCAACCTGATCGTCGGGGAGCACGCGCTGCGGATCGAGGCGTTCGTGATGCGCCAGCCCGACGAGCGCCGCGAGGAGCTGTGGGCCTGGCTGTTGCAGCGCAACGCCCGGATGTACGGCGTCTCCTTCTCCACCGACAAGGTCGGCGACGTGTATCTGACCGGGCGGGTCAACCCGGCCGGTGTGGACGCCGACGAACTGGACCGGCTGCTCGGCGCGGTGCTCACGTACTCCGACGAGTCGTTCGACACGATGCTGGAGATCGGCTTCGGCAGCTCCATCCGGCGCGAGTACGAGTGGCGGGTCAAGCGCGGCGAGTCGACAGCGAACCTGGCCGCCTTCGCCCACCTCTTCGAACCGTCCGGCACCGGTCCCGACCCGGCCTGACGCCCGCTTCCGTCCGGCCCGGCACCCGTTTTCCACCTGGCCCGACGCCCGTTTCCGCCTGGCCTGACGCCCGTTTCCGCCTGGCCTGATGACCCGGATTCCAGCCCGCCGGTTGTCTGTGGTTCGGACTGCTCCTGACGGGTATGCCGCACCGCGCGGTACGGCACAGGGACCCCCGCGCGCCGAGGACGGAGTGTCGAGGAGCGGAGCATCCCATGGCTCAGCGGAACAGCTCAGGTCGCGGCGGGACTGCGACCAGGACCAAACGGCAGGCCGGCAACCAGACGCCGAATACTCCAGGGGTCTCCGAGTCGGAGATCTCCCGGATGCGTGTGGACGACATCCGCGGCCAGTTGCGCAAACGCGGGATCTCCGGGATCTCCGCACTGCGCAAGCCCGATCTGGTGAAACAGTTGGTGCGCTCGCTGCGTTCCGAACGCGGTGGCGCGGCCCGGGGCAGCACCGGCCCGGCTGGTCGGGCCACCGGCAGCAGGGCGTCGGCCGGGCGGGCCGCCGCGACGAAGAAGTCGGCGTCGAGGGCGGCACCCAGCCGCGCCAAGGCCGCGCCGGCCAACAAGAGCGCCCCCGCGAAGCGGGCCGCCGCCAAGAAGACGACCGCCGCACGGAAGTCGACGACAGCGCGTACCACTGCTGCGGCGCGGAAGTCGACGACAGCGCGTACCACTGCTGCCGCGTCGAAGCCGGCGGCGGCGCGCAAGACGGCCCCGGCCAGGAAGGCGGCCGGAGCCAAGTCCACCGCCGAGGCGAAGACGTCTGCGGCCCGTACCGCGCGTAAGGCACCGGCGCGACCGGCGGCCAAGCGTGCGGCGCCCGCGAAGCGTGCTGCCGCGAGCCGTCCGGCCGGCGGCGGTACGGCGGCCGGTGGCATCCGGACCGGGCGGGGCACCGGTCGGTCGGTCCGCAGCTCGCAGGTGATCTCGTCGATCGCGGACCGGCCGGAGCGCCCGGGGCGCAGTCTGATCACCGCGAACCACGAGGTGATCCAGCGCTGGGCACGGGAGCGTGGCGCGAAGCCGGCCACCATCGCCGGCACCGAGCGGGACGGCCGGGCGGGTGTGTTGACCTTCAACATCCCCGGCTATCGCGAGAGCAGCAAGATTCGCGAGATCACCTGGGACCAGTGGTTCCACACCTTCGATCTGCGCCGGCTGAACCTGATCTATCAGGAGCAGATGCGCGACGGCCGGCAGAGCAACTTCTTCCGGACCGAGTCACCCGATCGGGAAGACGGCTGAGGTGTTTGCGGGAATGCCCGAGGGGTATGCGGCGGTTACCAGAGACGGTGACCCCCGACTGGGGGATACCCGCCAGTTGTGACGGGCGAGACATCCAGTTGGGTTGAATCCAGAATCCGGGCGAACTAGCTTTATTGCACCGCGTCGCGCTTGGAAACGTTCGGGGGAGCGGCGGATCGATCAGATCCGTGCACCAGGCGAGATGCGAGGAACGGGTGGATCTACCGTTGGGGGACGGTGCCCACCTGTTTGGACCGGCGGCGTGAGCGGGCGATGCTTACGGGGGTGAGTGTTGCCCGCCGCCGCCGGCCCCACCAGCGGGCGCCCACCATGACCTTCGGGGCATGGTGGGCGCTTTGCGTGTTCGTACTCCCATTTGGTGAGGTCAGCGGGCCGGCGCGTGGTCCACGGCCGGAGCCGGCTCCAGGCCGGCGGCCCGGCGCAGCGCGGCGACGTGGCGCTCCCGGTGCGGCCCGGCCAGCAGGTGCCCAAGTGCGGCAAGCAGGCCCAGCCCGCCCACGATCAGCCAGTGCCCGTCGCCGAGGTGTTGCAGGCTCACCCCGCCCAGCGTGGGTGCGACGAACGCCGCCGCCGGGAAGGTCAGGTAGAAGACCGACTGATACCGGGCGCGTAGCTGCGGTGGCGCCAGATCCGCGTTGATCTGCGCGTTGGGTGGGGCGGCGAGCATCGAGCCGACCGTCCAGACCACAGCGGCGGCCAGGTAGACGCCCAGCACGTCGGCCACGGCCAGCACGCCGAAACCGACAGCGAGCAGAGCGGTCGAGACCGCCAGGACGACGTCCTTGCGGTGCCTGTCGATCAGCCGGGGCACGAACAGTTGCCCCAGCACGATCAGCGCGCCGCCCAGGGCCACCACCACCCCGTACGCCGATGGGCCGAGACCGTCCGCGCGCATCGCCAGCGGCATGATCGTCGAGGTTTGCATGGTGAGTACGGCCAGCACGAATGTGAGACCGACGAAGACCAGGAAGGTGCGGTCGGTGAGCGCGGTACGCAGGCCGGGACGCCGGGCTCGGGCGGACTCGGCCGGTGGCCGGAGGTCGACGCTTGCAGCGCCCCGTCGCAGGGTCTCCGGGACCTTCCAGGCGATGAGCACCGCGGCGGTAAGCGTGGCACCCGCGTCGACCAGGAACAGCGCTGTGAAGCTCGCCTCGGCCAGGACCCCGGCGAGCAGTGAGGCCACCGCCATACCCAGGTTGAACGCCCAGAACTGGAGGTTGAACGCACGCGAGCGGCGTTGCGCGGGCACCACGTCGACGATCGCCGCGACGAACGCCGGGCTGGGCATCGAGTGCACCACGCCTACAAGCGCGGACAGCACCGCGATCAACAGCAGGGGCCGGCTGAAGGCCAGCGCCACCATCAGGGCGGCGGTGGCCAGGTGGGCGGCGACCAGGGTGGACCGTCGGCCCCACCGGTCGGCAAGCACCCCGCCGAGCAGCACGCCTGCCGCCCCGCCCGCTCCGTACGCCCCGACCACAGTGCCGGCCAGCGACTCGCTGGCGCCCCGCGCGTCGGTGAGATAGAGCGACAGGAACAGCATGGCGAACGCGCCGGCCCTGTTGATGAGCAGGCCGGCCCAGAGGTACCAGAAGGTGGCGGGAAGTCCGCCCGCGGTGTCGTTCCACAAGCGCCGCAGGGCGTGCACCCGACCTCCCGACAGTTCAGTTTCCTAACCGTTTCCTGGGACGGTAGGAAGTCGGGCCCGTTCGCGCCAGTCGTATTGCTGATCATGGGCGGTACGTCACAGGGCGGGTCAGGCCGTCGCCTCGGCGGGCTGTGCGGCCGTCCGGGCGTCGGCAGGCACCAGCCCCGCACCGGAGCGGCGCAGCGCGTCAGCCCGCCGTTCCCGGGCCGGACCGGACACCAGGTGGGCCACCGCGGTCAGCACACCGAGCGCTGCGCAGCCGAGCCAGAGCGCGGAGTTGCCGGCGTGTTCGCGGACCAGGCCACCGAGGACCGGCGCGCTGGCCCCGGCGATCTGCCAGGAGAGCCCGAACACGCCCTGGTAGCGCCCGCGTAGCGCGGCCGGGGACAACTCGGCGATCAGCGTGGCGTTTGACGGCGAGTTCAGCATCTCGCCGACCGTCCAGATCAGCACGGTCAGCCCGTAGAACCAGGCGGAGCCGGCGAACGCGGTCAGCCCGAACCCGACCCCCATCACGACGGCGGACAGCGCGAGCACGTGCGAGCGGCTGCGGCCCCGGATCAGCCGGGGCACGAAGAGTTGGCCGACGACGATCAGGACGCCGTTGAGCGCGATCACCGAGCCGAAGGTGGCCGGGCTCAGACCGGAGTCGCCCATGGCGATCGGCAGCATCGAGATGTGCTGGAGGAAGACAAGCGCGGCGAACAGGTTCAGTACCACGAAGCCGAGGAAGACCCGGTCGGCGAGGATCGTGCGCAGGGCGCCACGAGGTGCCCTCGCGGTCGTGACGGTCGGGCCGGCGTGGCGGGTCTCCGGGACGCGGATGAAGATGATCAGCGCGGTGATCAGCATGGTGGCCGCGTCGACAAGGAACAGCAGCAGGTAGTCGGCCTGCGCGGCGAGACCGGCAAGGATGGCGGCGCAGGCGAAGCCCAGGTTGATCGCCCAGTAGTTGAGCGAGAAGGCGCGTAGCCGGTCCTTCGCCGGCACCACGTCGATCATCATGGCGCCGAACGCGGGTCGGGCCGCCTCGGCGAACAGGCCGAGCAGCAGCGCGCCCAGTGCCACGGCCCAGAGGTCCCGGGCCAGGCCGAGGGCGATCATCATGGCGGCCGCGCCGACGTGCGCGGTGAACAGCGTCGGGCGGCGACCCCACCGGTCGGCAAGGGTGCCGCCGACAGTGGTGCCGACCGCGCCACCGACGCCCCACAGGCCGAGCACCAGGCCGGCCTGGGAGGCGGAGAAGCCGCGTTCCTGGGTCAAATAGATGGCCAGGAAGATGAGGACGAACGAGCCGAGCCTGTTGATCAGGGTGCCGGTCCACAGGTACCAGAAGGTGGTGGGGAGGCCGCCGGTGGTGTCCCGGAACCAGCTCCGCATCGTCAACACGTCGTGCCCCCGCTTGCAAGTAATGACCGAGATGACCGTAGCGCCTTACGACCCTAGTGGTGGCCCGATCGACGGGTCACCCGCTTTTTCACGTGGTGGTCGTCACGACGGGTGGTCGCGTGTCCCGTGCCGGGTTGAGGCAGGATGATCCGCATGACTGCGAGCGAGGGGCCCACCATCGGGACGCTGGTCCTGCTGCGGCACGGCGAGAGTGACTGGAACGCCAAGAACCTCTTCACCGGCTGGGTCGACGTCGACCTGACCGAGAAGGGCGAGGGCGAGGCGAGGCGCGGCGGCGTGCTGCTCCGCGAACACGACCTGCTGCCGGACGTCGTCCACACCAGTGTGATGCGCCGGGCGATCCGCACCGCCGAGCTGGCGCTGAACGCCGCCGACCGGCACTGGATCGCGGTGCGCAGGTCGTGGCGGCTCAACGAGCGGCACTACGGCGCACTGCAGGGCAAGAACAAGAAGCAGACCCTTGACGAGTACGGCGAGGAGCAGTTCATGCTCTGGCGCCGGTCGTACGACACCCCACCGCCGCCGATCGCCGACGACGACGAGTGGTCGCAGGTGGGCGACCCGCGGTACGCGCTGCTGCCGACCGAGCTGATGCCACGTACCGAGTGCCTCAAGGACGTCGTCGAGCGGATGCTTCCCTACTGGTACGACTCGATCGTGCCGGACATCCTGGCCGGCCGGACGGTGCTGGTGGCCGCGCACGGCAACTCGCTGCGCGCCCTGGTCAAGCACCTCGACCAGATCTCCGACGAGGCGATCGCCAAGCTCAACATCCCGACCGGCATCCCGCTGCGCTACGACCTCGACCCGCAGCTGCGTCCGCTCACCCTGGGCGGCACCTACCTCGACCCCACGGCAGCGAAGGAAGCCGCCGCGGCGGTCGCGAACCAGGGCCGCTAAGAAGTTAGGAAGGGCCCCTTGTTATGCATAAAGCGATAACAAGGGGCCCTTCCTTGCACTTCAGCTGGCTGTGGGGGCGCTTTCTCCGGTGATCAGGTAGATCACGTGTTCGCCGGCGTTCACCGCGTGGTCGGCGAAGCGCTCGTAGAAGCGGCCCAGCAGGGTGGCGTCGATAGCGGTCTCCACCCCGTACGGCCAGTCGTCGCCGAGCAGCACCGAGAACAGGCTCTTGTGCAGCTCGTCCATGGCGTCGTCGTCACGGTCCAGCTCGCTGGCGAGGTCGACGTCGGGCTTGGCCAGCACCGAGCCGATCTTCACCGCCATCCGGTCGGCGATGTCGGCCATCTCGGTGAAGATCGCCCGCAGCTCGGCCGGCACGGCAGGCGACGGGTGCCGCCGCAGCGCTGTCTTCGCCACGTGGTCGGCGAGGTCGCCCATCCGCTCCAGGTCGGCCGCCACGTGCAGGGCGGTGATCATGGCGCGCAGGTCGGAGGCGACCGGCGCCTGCCGGGCGAGCAGGTCACACACCCGCTCCTCGACGTGCCGGTAGAGGTCGTCGATCTCGGCGTCCCGCTCGATGACCGTCTCGGCGGCCTGCCGATCGGCGGTGAGCAGGGCGCGGGTGGCCTGGCGCATGGCGGCGCGGACGCCCTCCGCCATGTCCACAAGCAGTTGGCTGACGATCTGGAGGTCGGCCCGGAACTCGTCGCGCATCATCACGTCCTGTGGTCGTCGCCGCCGACGGCTGTCGGCGCATGGGGCTGAGCAGGTGCGACGCCAACGGTAGGCGGCGTTGACGGATCCCGGATGAACCACGATGAACGACGCCAGACCGGTGGGTGAACAGTTTCGAAAGTGAGGGTGGTTCGTCCCGTTCTGCGTGGTAGCCAGGTTAACAATGACCCTACGATCGCCGGGTGGAGTGGGCAGTGGCGATCGTTGTGGCAGTGGCGCTGGTGGCCGGACTGGTCGCCGGTCTCCTGCTGCCCCGGTTCCTGCCGGCGCGCGACGCCCGCACCACATCGACGGGCAGCGTGAGCTCCCGATGGAGCAGGGGGAGGCCCGCGATAGCCGACGAACAGCAGACCGGGCTCGGCCGACGGACGATCGACTCGCTCCGGGCCGGTGTCGTGGTCCTGGACAACGACGACGTGCCTGTGCTGATCAACCCTGCTGCCCGCGCGATGGGGCTGCTGCGTACCGGCAGCACCCCGGGCTCGATCGCCGCGCACCCGCTGATCCGTACCCTCGCGGGCCAGGTGCGGCGCACCGGCGTGCGCCGCGAGATCGAGCTGGACCTGCCCCGGGGCCGCGACAGCGCGGGGGAGAACCCGCTCGGCGTGCACCTGCGGGCCATGGGTATCGGCAACGGCTTCATCGCTGTGGAAGCGGTCGACGTGACCGAGTCGCACCGGCTGACCCGGGTACGTCGTGACTTCGTGGCCAACGTGAGCCACGAGCTGAAGACCCCCATCGGGGCGCTCCAACTGCTCGCCGAAGCGCTGCTGGACGCCACCGAACCGGCCGACGCCGCGATGCCCGACCTCTCCGAGGACCTGGTGGCCGCCCGCCGGTTCGCCGAACGGATCCAGCACGAGTCGACCCGGCTGGGCCGGCTGGTGCAGGAGTTGCTGGAGCTGACCCGTTTGCAGGGCGCGGAGCCGCAGCCGCCTCCGGAGCCCGTGGCGCTCGACTGGGTGATCGCCGAGGTGGTCGACCGGACGCGCACCACGGCCGCCGCCCGCGGCGTCGAGGTGACGGTGGACGGCGAGCGCGGCCTCACCGCGTACGGCAGCGACGCCCAGCTCGCCACGGCCGTGGCGAACCTTGTGGAGAACGCCATCAACTACTCGGGGGAGGACACCACTGTGCGGGTCACCCTCCGCGGCGGCGACGAGCACGTCGAGATCGCGGTCGCCGACCAGGGCATCGGTATCGCCCCCACCGACGTGGACCGGGTGTTCGAGCGGTTCTACCGGGCAGACCAGGCGCGTTCGCGTGCCACCGGCGGCACCGGGCTCGGCCTGGCCATCGTGAAACACATCGCGAGCAACCATGGCGGTCGGGTGGAGGTGTCGAGCACTCTTGGAGGTGGATCGACGTTCACCCTCCGGTTGCCCGCCAGCCCACCGGACGACCTGCTGGCGACACTGCCACAGGCTGGGATCGAGGCCGGTCCGGCCGAGCTACGGCAGGTCTGACAGCAATGAAAGGAACCCCCCGTTGAGCCGCGTTCTGGTGGTCGAGGACGAGGAGTCGTTCTCCGACGCCCTGTCGTACATGCTCCGCAAGGAGGGCTTCGAGGTTTCGGTCGCCGCGACCGGCACCGACGCCCTCACCGAGTTCGACCGGACCGGCGCTGACATCGTCCTGCTCGACCTGATGTTGCCCGAGATGTCGGGGACCGAGGTGTGCCGGCAGCTCCGGCAGCGTTCGGCAGTGCCGATCATCATGGTCACCGCGAGGGACAGCGAGATCGACAAGGTGGTCGGCCTGGAGATCGGTGCCGACGACTACGTCACCAAGCCGTACTCGCCCCGGGAACTGGTTGCCCGGATCCGGGCGGTGCTCCGTCGGCAGAGCCCGGAGGTGGCCGAATCCGGCGCCCCGACGCTGGCCGCCGGCCCGGTGCGGATGGACATCGAGCGGCACGTGGTCACCGTCGAGGGTGGGAACGTGCAGTTGCCGTTGAAGGAGTTCGAGCTGCTGGAACTCCTGCTGCGCAACGCGGGCCGGGTGCTGACCCGGGGCCAGCTCATCGACCGGGTCTGGGGTGCCGACTACGTCGGTGACACCAAGACGCTCGACGTGCACGTCAAGCGGCTGCGCTCCAAGATCGAGCCGGAGCCGTCCGCGCCGCGCTTCATCGTCACCGTGCGAGGGCTGGGCTACAAGTTCGAGCCGTGATCGACAGCCGCTCAGGTCAGAACAGCTTGCGCAGGGCGGCGGAGATCTCGGCGACCTCTGTCAGCCGACTCTCCGCCACGCTGATCACCAGATCGTACGCGGCGTCCTGATCCATCTCGTCGAGCTGGGCAATGGTGACGGCGCGGTTCTGCAGCAGGAAGGCGATCGCCGTGATCCAGCCGATCCGCTTGTTGCCGTCAATGAACGGGTGGTTGTTGACCAGGGAGTGCAGCAGGGCCGCCGCCTTGGTCCACAGGTCGGGGTAGGCATCCTCCCCGAACACGCTCGCCCTCGACCGCGCCACAGCCGACTCCACGAGGCCGGCGTCTCTGATGCCGACGCCGAGCTTGCGGGCGATGCGTGCCACGTCGGCGAGCGTGGGGTAGCGGACCTCCGCCATCACTCAGCCAGGCGGGCGAGCAGCGCGGCGTGGCGGTCGATGATCTCGTCAGCGAGGTCGTCGAACTCCTTGGCGTTGCGCCGCGCCAGGTACTCGTCGATCGCGGTGACGACTACCGCGTGCATGGAGCGCGCTTCCTCGTCGGCGACAAGGCGGAGTCGCCGTTCGCGTTCGTCGTCAAGCCGAAGCGTCATGGCCATGAGCGAATGGTAGCAACTCTGCTACCAAGATCAGCTGGGTTCGTCGGCGGGGTGCGGGGCGATCATGCCCTGCTTCACCCGGGCCGCGCACAGCTCGGCCAGCCGCTCGTACGCCGCCGCACCGATGAGCGCCGTCAACTCGGGCCCGTACGACAGGTACATCGGCTCGGTGCCGACGTGCGCATCCGTCGAGGAGGTGCACCACCAGTCCAGGTCGTGCCCGCCGGCACCCCAGCCCCGCCTGTCGAACTCGGCAAGCGTGGAGACCAGCACCTTCGTGTTGTCCGGCCGCTTGACCCAGTCCTGATCGCGCCGGATCGGCAACTGCCAGCAGACGTCCGGCTTGTATTCCAACGGGTGCACGCCGTCGCGTAGCGCCTGACCGTGCAGGGCGCAGCCACCGCCGCCGGGAAAGTCGGCGTCGTTGAGGAAGACGCACGGCCCCTCCGCGCCCTGGGTGGCGGTGCGGCGGGCCGGGTTCTTGCCGTCGATCGTGTCCTGGTCGGTCCAACTCTTGAAGCCGCGCCGGAAATGCTGCCAGGTCGACGGGGTGAGCCGCTTGACAGCGCTGCGGACGCGCTTCTCGTCGTCCGAGTCGGTGAAGAAGGCCCCGTGCGAGCAGCAGCCGTCTGCGGACCGGCCGGCGATGATGCCGTGGCAGCCCTGGCCGAAGATGCAGGTCCAGCGGGACAGCAGCCAGGTCAGGTCGGCGCGGATCAGGTGGTTGTCGTCCGCCGGGTCGGCGAACTCGATCCACTCCCGGGGGAAGTCCAGCGGCACCTCGCGGCTACGCGGGTCGCCCGGATCGTCCACCAGCACGCGGAGCTCCATCGTCACCCGGCCCAGCGTACGCCCGGTGTAGGCCATGGGCTGCCGAGCCACGCAAACGTGTTGCCCCTAGTGTCTTCACCATGCGACTGGGTGTCCTCGACGTCGGTTCCAACACCGTGCACCTGCTGGTTGTCGACGCGCACCACGGTGCGCATCCCTGGCCGGCGCACTCGGAGAAGGTGGTGCTGCGCCTCGCCGAGCAGATCGGCCCCGACGGCGCGCTGACCGAGGCGGGCGCGGACAGCCTGGTCAAGGCGGTCGGCATGGCCAGGGCAGCGGCCACCGGCCTGGAGGCCGCCGACCTGATCGCGTTCGCCACCTCCGCGGTCCGCGACGCCACAAACGCCGCCGACGTCCTGGCCCGGGTCCGCGACGAGACCGGCGTACGCCTGGAGGTGCTCTCCGGCGCGGACGAGGCGCGGATGACGTTCCTGGCGGTGCGACGCTGGTTCGGCTGGTCGGCGGGGCGAATGCTTGTGCTCGACATCGGCGGCGGCTCCCTGGAGATCGCCGCCGGGATCGACGAGGACCCGAACGTCGCGATCTCGTTGCCGCTCGGGGCCGGCCGGTTGACCCGGGAGCGGCTGCGGGTCGAGCCGGACAGCACGGCGCCGCCGTCCGCCGAGGCCGTCGAAAGGCTGCGGGAGTACGTGGACGGCCGGCTCGACAAGGTGGTCGACCAGATGACCCAGGTGGGTTGGGAGCGGACGGCGGCCACCTCGAAGACGTTCCGTACCCTGGCCCGGCTCGCCGGAGCGGCACCGTCGGGCGCCGGGCTCTGGGTGCCCCGCCGCCTGACCCGCGCCGGGTTGCGGCAGGTAATCGGTTTCATCAGGCACATCCCCCCGGCGCAGTTGATGGAGTTGGAGGGGGTCAGCGCGGGCCGCGCCCACCAGTTGCTGGCCGGCGCTGTGGTCGCCGAGGCGGTGATGCGCAAGCTGGACCTGGACTCGGTGGACATCTGCCCGTGGGCGCTGCGCGAGGGCGTCATCCTCCGCCGACTCGATCAACTCGAACCGATGTGAGGACGGGTCCGGTAGCGGGTGTTTTGCTGATGCTCGTCCTGATAGTCCCGTGACAACCGGGCTACCCTGGCTGATGTGACTTCCCGCGTTCCCGTCCTCCTGTCCAGCTCGTCAGTCTTTCCCGAACCGACCGCTGCGGCGTTCCAGATGGCCGCGGCGCTCGGCTACGACGGCGTCGAGGTGATGGTCTGGACCGACGTGGTCAGCCAGGACGCCGGAGCGCTGCGCGGCCTCTCCGAGCACTACGGGGTGCCGGTCCTGTCGGTGCACGCGCCCTGCCTGCTTGTCACCCAGCGGGTGTGGAGCCCGGACCCGTGGGAGCGGCTGCGCCGGGCCGCCGAGTTGGCCGAGACGCTGGAGGCGCCGACTGTGGTGGTGCATCCCCCGTTCAGTTGGCAGCGCGACTACGCGCGCGGGTTCGTCGACGGGCTGGCCACCATCGCGGACCAGTTCAGCGGGCTGCACATCGCTGTGGAGAACATGTACCCGGTGCGGATGGCAGGCCGCCAGTTCGTCCCGTACGTGCCGGGCTGGGATCCGACCGAGGCCGGCTATGCGTCGTACACACTGGATCTGTCGCACTGCGCGGCCTCGCACAGCGACCCGCTCGCGATGGCCGACCGGATGGGCTCCGGGCTGGTGCACGTGCACCTCGGCGACGGCACCGGCGAGGGCCGCGACGAGCACCTGGTGCCCGGGCGGGGCACCCAGCCCTGCGGGGAGCTGCTCTCCTCGCTGGCCGGGCGCGGCTTCACCGGTTCGGTGGCGGTGGAGGTCGCGACGCGGGGAGCGAAGAGCCGCGCGGTGCGCGAGGCGGACCTACGCGCCTCGCTGGAGTTCGCCCGCCAGCACCTGAGCACCCCGTCCCCGGTCGACGCCTGAACGCCCGCGCCGGGACCCGGCGCGGGCCCGCCCTGCGCCGGGCGGTGGCCTAGCTGATCGGCGTCAGCGAATCGGCCTTCGCTGTCGGCTGCGGAGCGACAGTCGGCTGCTCGACGATCGCGGCCCGCTTACGGGCCCGATGCGCCGCAACGTGCGAGCGGGTGGCGCAGCGCTCCGAGCAGAACCGCCGGCAGCAGTTGGACGACGTGTCCAGGTAGACGTTGCCGCACCGCTCGTCGGCGCAGACGCCGAAACGGGCGCTGCCGTACTCGCAGAGCCACACCGACAGCCCCCAGACCGCGCCGGCCAGGTATTCCGCGCTCACCGACGCGCCCCGGCTGGTGACGTGCATGTGCCAGTCGCTGGAGTCGTGCCCGGAGATGCGCGGCTGGACCGGGAACGCCTCGAGCAGCGCGTTCAGCTCGGTCACCGCCTGGGCGTCACGCCCCGAGGTGCCGTACTCGAAGACGTCGCGGAGCCGCTTCTGCGCTCGCCGGAAGATCGCGATATCCCGCTCCGCGACCTCGTCGCGCATCCATTCGTTCTCGGCGGGAAAGAGCGCCCTTAGGTCGTCGAGGTCGTCCAGGCGGGCGTTGACCAGGTCAACACCGGTCCGGGCGTACGCGTCGAAGTTCACGCCCCCAACGGTAGACGACTCACGGGGTACGCGGCGCGTCGATGTAGTGCGGCAGGAACCGCGCGTAACCGTCGGTGATCAGGCTTGCGCTTTCGCGAACCCCGACGCCCGCCGACTCCCCGTCGACGATCCAACTGCCCAGCACCGTCCGATTGCCGTCGAACTGTGGCAACGCCCTGAACTCCTGATAGCACCAGCCCTCGTCGCCGTAGATCCCCGGATTGGTGATCTCCTCCTCGGCCGTCACGATGCGTACCGAGCCGCCCTCGCGACCGAGCAGCGGCTTCGCCACGTACTCCCGCATGCCGCGCGGCGAGTCGAGGTACGCCGGGAGCAGGTATTCGTGGCCCGGGTACAGCTCCCAGAGGATCGCGAGCAGCGCCTTGTTCGACAGGAGCAGCTTCCAGGCCGGTTCGATCCAGGTGGTCGGCGTACCCGGGTCGAGCGCCGGCGGGCCGTACGGCTCGGCAAGCATCCACTCCCACGGGTAGAGCTTGAAACACGTGGTCACCGGGCGGTCCGCGGCGTCGATGAAGCGCCGGCCGTCCCAGCCGATCTTCTGGATGGGTTGCAGCTCCGCGTCCAGGCCGGCCTGCCGTGCCGTCTCTGCCAGGTAGCCGGCGGTCATGTGGTCCTCGCCCGACTCCTCCTCGTTCGACCAGAGCACGTGCACCCGGCGGTCGTGCAGCCCAGCGCCGATCTTGGCCCAGGCGCCGACCAGCCGCTCGTGCAGGCTGTTCCACTGGTCCAGATCCGGCCGGGTCTCCTCCAGCCAGTACCACTGGATGATGCTCGCCTCGACAAGCGCGGTGGGGGTGTCGGCGTTGTACTCCAACATCTTCGGAGGCCAGGTGCCGTCGTACGCCAGGTCGAAGCGGCCGTAGAGGGTGGGCGGCGCCTCGCGCAGTGACCTGGCCACCGCCTCGGCCGCCCACTGCGGGATGCCGAACTCGGCGTACCGGTGCTTGGCGACCACGTGCTCGGCGGCAGCCACCGACATGCGGTGCAGTTCCTCGGTGGCCTCCTCCAGCCGCAGCACCTCGTCCAGGTCGAAGGCGTACGCGGCGGTCTCGTCCCAGTACGACATGATCCCGCCGTCGGGGAGTTCCGTGTCGACGTAGACGAGCCCCTGCTCCCGGATGGTGGCGTCCCAGTCGGGCCGAGGGGTCACCGGCACACGGCGCACGTCAACCTCCGCAGGCGGCGAGGTGGGTGCCGAAGCCGCCGCGTTCGGGCACGGCTGCTGTCGTGGGCTCCGGTGCCGCCCGACCGGCAGAGGCCTGGGGAATCCGCATCGCCAGCGCGACAGTGTCGCCGCCGCCGACCGGCCCGAGGGCGCAGTCGTCGTCATCGTCGTCGTCGGAGGTCATGTTGCAGCCGGAGAGAGCGAGCGCCAGGGCGGTGAGCGCGCCGAGCTGCACGGAGGCCGACCGGAGCCGGCGACGGGGGCGTTGTTCCACGGCACCGTTGTAGCTGATCGATGCCAACAGCACCGCCCCGGCCCCGGCTGTCAAAGGGGCCCGTTGTAGCACATAAACCCCCAAGTGACATCCGGTCGAGGTGCCCCGGCCGCTGCCCGGCGGAGGTACCGGCACGGGCGATACGCTCGGCTCATGCTCCGTTCCGTCATCCTCGCCGCCTCCCGGTCATCCCAGGTCGAGCGGCTTGTCGCGACTGCCCCGTACACCCGGGACGTCGTCCGCCGGTTCGTCGCCGGCGCCGCCACCGACGATGCGCTGCGCGTGACCCGCGGGCTCATCGACGACGGCCTGGCTGTCACCCTCGACCACCTCGGCGAGGACACCGTCACCCCCGAGCAGGCAGTCGCCACCCGGGACGAATACCTCAGGCTGCTGAAGATGCTCGCCGAGGCCGGGCTCACCCCGGCGGCCGAGGTGAGCGTGAAGCTCTCCGCCCTCGGCCAGATGTTCGACGAGCAGCTGGCGTACGACAGCGTCCGGGCGATCTGCGCGGCGGCCGACGCGGCGGGCACCACTGTCACGCTGGACATGGAGGACCACACCACCACCGACTCGACGTTGGAGGTGCTGGGCAAGCTGCGCAAGGACTTCCCGTCGACGGGCGCGGTGCTCCAGGCGTACCTGCGTCGCACCGAGTCGGACTGCCGGGAGTTGTCCTCGGCGGGGTCGCGGGTACGGCTGTGCAAGGGCGCCTACAAGGAGCCGGAGTCGGTGGCGTACCAGTCGGCCCGCGAGGTCGACAAGTCCTACGTCCGCTGCATGAACATCCTGATGTCCGGCGACGGCTACCCGATGCTCGCCACCCACGACCCCCGGATGATCGCGATCGGCGAGGACCGGGCCCGCTGGTTCGACAGGGGAGCGGATCGCTTCGAGTTCCAGATGCTCTTCGGGATCCGTCCGGAGGAGCAGGCCCGGCTGGCCGGCGAGGGCTACACAGTGCGCACGTACGTCCCGTACGGCGACGACTGGTACGGCTACCTGATGCGCCGGCTCGCGGAGCGCCCGGCGAACCTTGTCTTCTTCGGCCGCGCCCTGATGTCCAAGAAGTAGCCCGCTGTGGCGGGTGGGTCCACAGGGTGGGTCGAGGTGGTAGCGGCTCGTTTGCTCCGGCGAATGGTCGTACCCTTCGGCGGGTGACTGACGAGGTGGAGCAGCCATCGCCGCGGCGGCTCTGGCCGCTGTGGACGGTGCTCGTGGTGGTCGTCCTGCTGCTCGGCTGTGGCCTGCCCGCGCTGCTTGTCGCCGGTGTGGTGCGGGAGTCCGGTGACCGGGCCACCGTCAGCCGTGCCGGCACCCCGGCCAGCGACGATCCGGCGACAGCCGTCGCCCGCGGACTGTCCGACCGGATGACCGCGCAGCTCCAGCGGCAGGCCACGGCACTGCTCGGCGGTGACCGGGCCGCCTACCTGGCCGTCGCCGACCCGGGCGCGCACGCCGACCTGCGCCGCCGCTTCGCCGCGCTGCGCGCGCTCAAGGTCACCGTGTGGCGGGCCGAGTCGAGCGGCCTGCCCGTGCCTGTCGTCGGCCGACCCGGCGAGTGGCGGCTGCTGGTGCGCTTCCAGTACTGCTTCGTGGTGCCCGACTGCCGGCCGAGCCCGGTGTTGATCGGTACCCGCTGGCGGGAGAACGGCGACCAGCCCCGGCTGGTCGCCGTGGAGGAGTCCAAGTCGGCGGAGACCGGCACCCGACCGTGGGAGATCAGCGACCTGGCCGTTGCGGTCGGCGCGCGGACCATAGTGGCCACCACACCGGCGCTGCGCGGCAAGCTGCCCGGCCTGCTGGCCCAGGCCGAGGCGGCGGCCAAGATCGCCGACGGGTACGTCGTGGCCGGCTCCCCGCCGGACCGCTACCGGATCTTCTACGCCGGTCGCACCGAGTGGCAGCGCTGGTACGGCGGCGGCCGGCCACAATGGACCGGCGGTTACGCGGTGACAGTCGGCGGTGGCCACCACGAGGTGGTGCTCAACGCCGAAGGGCTGCCCAGCAGTGGCACGGACGACCTGCTCCGGCACGAGTTGACCCACGCCGCCTCGCTGCCGGAGCGCGGCTATCCGGGCAAGACGACCTGGTGGCTGGTCGAAGGGCTTGCCGAGTTCGCCGGTGCGGGAGGGCAGGCGGTCGACAGGTACGAGGGGCTCGCCGAGGTGCGCGCGCTGGTCAGGGGCAGATGGGACGGCAGGCTGGAGGGGATCACGCCCGCCGACAACGCCGAAGCCGAGCGGGTCGGCGGCAGCTACGGCGTCGGCTACCTCGCCGTCCGGCACCTCGTCGACAGGTTCGGAACGACCCAGCTCCTCGCCTTCTTCAAGGCCGTGGTGCACGAGCGCAAGCCCTTCGACGTCGCCGCCGAGGAGTCGTTCGGTGAGCAGTGGTCGACGCTGCACGACGAGTGCGTCGCGTACGTCCGCGCGGTCGCCGCCTGACGTCCGATGCGGCAGTGACGGTGCGCCGTACCATCGATGGGTGCGCCGCCCCCAGCCGCCGCGGCCCGCAAGCGTCACGCGGCCCCGCCTGCTCATCGCCCTGACCGCCATCGCCGTCCTCACCGCCACCACCGCCGCGTCCTGCGGCGACGAAGACCCCGACCTCGCGCTGGCGTCGGCCGCCCGCAACCCGGTCGCCGAGGTGATCGACGCCCCGGCGACGGTGACTGCCCGTGCAGCCGCGACCCTCACCGCACCCGCCGACGGCACAGTGGCCAGCCTGCGCGTTCAACCTGGTCAGCGGGTCAAGCGCGGCCAGGTCCTCGCCGTCGTCGACTCGCCGTCGGCGCAGCAGCGCCTGCGCCAGGCGAAGGAGGCGCTGACCGCCGCGAAGCGCGCCGGCCGAGGTGTTCCCACAGGCGACCTGACCGGCAGCCGCCGCGACACCGACAAGGCCGCCGGCGAGGCGTTCGACGCCGCCCGCAAGGCCGCCGAGAAGATCGCCGACCCGCAGGTGCGGGACGCGCTGCTGGCCCAGGTGACCTCCGCCCAGCGGCAGTACGACGCCGCCGCGCGCAGCGCCGACCAGGCCGTCCGCGCCGTGCAGCGGGGGATCAACGGGCTGAGCTCGGCCGTCGGCGCGCTCTCCGCTGCGCAACGGCTCCAGGCCCAGCAGGCGTACGACCTGGCGAAGGCAACCGTCGACGCGCTGACCCTGCGCGCCCCGCTCGCCGGTGTGGTGCAGCCGGGCGGCACCCGGGCCGGCGGTGGCGCGAACGCCGGTCTGGCCGGGCTGCTGGAGCAGGCCGGTGGGGCCGGCATCGACCCGTCCGTGCTGGCCCCCGCTCAGGGCGGGCCGCCCGCCGGGGTCGACGACGCGGTCGCTGTCGGCGGCCAGGTAACCGCCGGCACGCCGGTGCTGACAGTTGTCGACATCGGGCAGTTGGGGCTGCTCGCCGAGGTGGACGAGACGGACGTACTGCTGGTCAAGCCCGGTGTGACAGCCACCGTCGAGCTGGACGCCGTCACCGGTGCCAGCTACGACGCGACGGTCCGCTCGGTCGACGTGCTGCCCACCAACTCCGCGCAGGGCGGTGTCACCTACCGGGTACGCCTCGCACTGGGCGCCGGGAAGCTCGCCGAGAACGAGCCGGCCCCGACGCCCCGCCCCGGCATGAACGCGATAGTGCGGCTGCGCGTACGCGAGGCGGCCGACGCGGTGACCGTCCCCGCCTCGGCGGTGTTCTCCGCCGACGGGCGGGACGCGGTATGGGTGGTCCGCGACGGCAAGGCGGATCGGGCGCCGGTGACAGTTGGCGTGCAGGGGCCCGACCTGGTGCAGATCCTCGACGGCGTCCAGCCCGGCGACCGGATCGTTGTGCGCGGCACCGACCAGGTGCGCGACGGCCAGGAAGTCCGGTGACCGAGCCGGCAGCGGGGCCGGCGGGGGAGCGCGTCGCTGCCATCGAGGCGGTGGACGTGTCGCGGACGTACCAACTGGACGGCGTGTCGGTCGAAGCGCTGCGCGGGGTGTCGCTGACAGTGCAGCCGGGTGACTACGTTGCGCTCGTCGGCCCGTCCGGCTCGGGCAAATCCACACTCATGCACCTGCTGGGCGGGCTCGACCGGCCCACCGGCGGCCGACTGGTGATCGGCGGGCGGGACGTCAACGCGCTCTCCCCACCGGAGATGGCCACCCTTCGAAACGAGACGATCGGCTTCGTCTTCCAGGCGTTCCACCTGCTGCCGCGTACCTCAGCCGTGGAGAACGTGGCGCTGCCGCTGGTCTACAGAGGCGTGTCGGCCCGGCAGCGTCGGGAGCGGGCGGCGGCGATGCTCGGCCGGGTGGGCCTCGGGCACCGGCTGGACCACAGGCCCAACCAGATGTCCGGTGGCGAGCAGCAACGGGTGGCTATCGCCCGCGCGCTCGTCACCGAACCGACGGTGCTGCTGGCCGACGAGCCGACGGGCAACCTGGACAGCGTCACCGGAGCGGCGGTGCTTGAGCTGTTGGAGCGGTTGAACGCCGAGTCCGGGGTGGCGCTGGTGATGGTCACCCACGACCAGGAGGTCGCGGCGCGGGCCGCCCGTCGGATCACCATGCGCGACGGCGTGGTGGTCGCCGACAGCATCGCCGCCGAGCCCACCGGCCTTCATGATCGACCGCTGTCGGACGGCCACGGTCGACCTGAGACACTGATGCCCGCTCCCAGCGCGGAGCCCCGGTCCGTGTCCGGAAACGGCCCGGGGCACCCGCCCGGTGGCTCCGGTGGCGCCGCCGGAGCCACCGGGCGCCTTCCGCTCGCGCCCCCGGACACCGCCGCGACGGGCACACCGACCAGCGCCGACGCGGCGCTCGCGCCCACCGACGCCGAGGCTGGCCACGCTCCGGACGCAGGCTCCGGGAGCGGGTCGTGAGGGTCGCCGAGGCGTGGCGGGTGGCGTTGGACGCGCTACGCGCCAACCGGCTGCGCAGCGCGCTCACAATGCTCGGCGTGATCATCGGCGTGGCCTCGGTGGTGCTGCTGGTGGCCATCGGCACCGGCACCAAGCAGAAGGTGGAACAGCAGGTCGAAGGGCTCGGCTCCAACCTGCTGCTGGTCGTCCCCGGCCGGATCGAGGTGGGCAACGCCCCTGTCGTGTCGCCGTTGACCCTCAAGGACGTGGACGCCGTGACCCGGGTGGTCGGCGACCCCGAGCGGGTGGCGGTCACCGTCGCCTCGGGTGCTACCGCACGGGCCGGCGCCTACTCCGACTTCACGACGGTGCAGGGCGTACTGGAGACGACCCCTGCGGTGTTCGCGCGGTCGCTGGCCCGGGGCCGCTACCTCACCGGCACTGACGTCGACACGAGCCGACGGGTAGCGGTGCTCGGTGACTCGGTGGCCCGCGCGCTCTTTCCCGACCGGGACCCCCTCGGCCAGCAGGTGACACTCGCCGGGGTGCGGTTCCGGGTGATCGGCGTGTTCACGCCGCTCGGGCAGAGTCTCGGCGTCGACCGCGACGACGAGGTGCACGTGCCGGTGACAGCCGCGCAGCGCCTCTGGGGCACCCAGCGGGTGGACGGCATCGCGGTGAAGGCGCCGGACCGGGAAAGGATCGACGAGCTGGGCGAGCGCATCGTCGCCGAACTCAACCGCCGCCACCCGGACACCGAGTTCAGCGCCGTCACGCAGCAGCAGATCCTCGGCGTACTCGGCGACATCCTCGGCATCCTCACCGGCGTGCTCGCCGCCATCGCCGGCATCTCCCTGCTCGTCGGCGGGGTCGGCGTCTCCAACATCATGCTTGTCAGCGTCCGCGAGCGGACCAGGGAGATCGGGCTGCGCAAGGCCGTCGGCGCCCGCCCCCGCGACATCGGCGTGCAGTTTCTGCTGGAGGCGGTGCTGCTCACCACGATCGGCGGGCTGACCGGGATGGCGCTGGGCGTGGGCACCGCCCTGCTTGTCGACGCGTTGTCCCCAATTCCGGCGGCGATCACCTGGTGGTCGCTGGCACTTGCGTTCGGGGTGTCGGCGGCCGTGGGGATCGTCTTCGGTGTCGTCCCCGCGCAGCGTGCCGGCAGGCTCGACCCGGTGGTGGCGCTGCGCGCCGAGTGAGTGAGCGCAATCGGACAGCGGACGCAGGCGGGGAGAATCCGGGAGCGCGGATCGGGTGAACCAGCGATCCAAACATGATCAGTTGTAAGAAGGGATCGCGCCGGTCACAGCCGCCCCGCTACCGTACTGGTAACACGCGCGTCGCCGCCCGGCCCGGAGCATCCGTCGGGATGGCACGCGCCGGGCATGGGATGGGTCGGTGAGCCATGGCCGGGTCACAGTCCGACGGACGGCTGTCGGAGGTCAAGTTCCTGACCGTCGCAGAGGTCGCGACGGTCATGCGGGTGTCGAAGATGACTGTCTATCGCCTGGTGCACAGCGGTGAGCTCACCGCCGTGCGGGTCGGCCGGTCCTTCCGGGTGCCCGAGCACGCCGTGCACGAATATCTCCGGGGCGCCTTTCAGGAAACCGCCTGAGCCACCGCCGGGCCGATCGCGCACACAGTGACGGGCGCGCGTACGAGCCTGTCGGTGCCGACGGGAAGCGGCATCGGTGAGCGCCTGAGGTGGACGGGCGGGGCTGGTGGTCGCGTACCGAAAGCGGCGACGGCGGGGGCGCGTTGGTCCTGCTGACGCTCTCCCGCTACCCTGGAGCCCGACCGAGGCCCCACCGGTGCGCCCCGCCGCCCAGACTGGTCCGGTCCTTTGTCCGCATGCGGTCGCCGTCGCCACAAGCGTGGTGTCATTCGGTCCGCCCCGCACGTTGTATCGAAAGGCTGTCGTATGGGCTCGGTGGTCAAGAAGCGCCGTAAGCGCATGGCTAAGAAGAAGCACCGCAAGCTGCTGCGCAAGACCCGCGTCCAGCGTCGCCGTCTCGGCAAGTGATCGCCGCCGGGCTCATGGCCCGGCGTTCGGCGACTCTTGCCAACTGTCGACTTCCGGAGGCTCAGGTGATCAGGCCGTGGTCGTCCCGGCTCGGTCCCTCCTGCCGGTGTAGGTGCGTCAGATGACCCCCGGTAGCACCCCAGGTGCTCCGGGGGTCGTCGTCGTGACCGGCGTCGGTCGATACCTGGGCGCTCACGTTGCGGCGCGACTGGCGGCCGACCCGCGTATCGAGCGGGTCATCGGCGTGGACGTGCCGGAGCCCGGTGCCGAGTTCACCGACCTGCTCGACCGTGTCGAGCGGGTTCGCGTCGACCCCGGCTCACTCGGTGGGCTCCTCGCCGACCTGGACGTCGACGCAGTCGTGCACCTCGCGCTGGTCAGCTCCCCCGACCCGCAGCACGGTGGCCGGTCGGCAATGAAGGACCAGAACGTCATCGGCACCATGCAACTGCTCGCCGCCTGCCAGCGAGCGCCCCGGCTGCGCAAGCTCGTGGTCCGGTCCTCGACCGCCGCGTACGGGGTGTCGTTCCGGGACCCGGCGGTCTTCACCGAGGAGACCGAACCGCGCGAGGTGCCGCGCGGCGGTTTCGGCCGCGACATCCTCGACCTTGAGGGGTACGTCCGTGGTTTCCGGCGTCGCCGACCCGACGTCACGGCGACGGTGCTGCGGTTCGCCCCGTTCATCGGCTCCAACGCCGACACGACGTTGACCCGCTACTTCGCGCAGCCGTTCGTGCCCACCGTCTTCGGCCGCGATCCGCGGTTGCAGTTCCTGCACTTCGACGACGCGTTGGAGGTGCTGCACCGGTCGATCGTCGAGGACCACCCGGGCACCTACAACGTCGCCGGTCCGGGCGTCCTGTCGCTGTCCCAGGCGATCCGGCGGGCCGGCCGGGTAGCGGTGCCGGTGCTGGAGCCGGGCCTCTCCGGCGCGGCCGCGTTGGCCCGCAACATGGGCTTCGGCCGCTACGGCCTGGACCAGGTCGACCTCTTCGTGCACGGCAGGGTCGTCGACACCACCCGGCTTGAGCAGGAGTACGGCTTCACGCCCCGCTCCACCGCCGCCGCGTTCGACGACTTCATCCGCGCCCACCACGGCGGGGTCGTGCTCAGCCGGAGTCAGTTGGCCGCCGCCGAGCAGCTCGTCCTGGACGGCATCCGGCAGGTCCGCTCAGCGGTGCGGGAGCGGTCGTCGTGAGCGGGCCGGAAACGGGTCGCGAGCCGACGGGCAACGGGCGATTCGACGTACCCCCGGAGGTGACGCCGGACGTGGAGCCGGCGCGGCGTAACGGGCACCGACCGGCGGCACAGGTCGCGCCGACCCCGACCCCGACGCCGGCCGACGAGGTCGACACCGCGGCCACCGACGAGCCCGCGACCGCCAGTGGCGCGGCCGTTCCGGACCGGCCGGGTGACCCGTGGGACCGGCGTGTCGCCGACGGCCTGGCGTTCCTGCGCCGACGGCTGTCCGGCGAGTACGAGGTCGACGAGTTCGGCTTCGACCCGGAGCTGACCGACGCGGTCTTCCACCCCCTGCTGCGGCTGCTCTACCGGGACTGGTTCCGCACCGAGGTCAGCGGCGTGGAGCACGTGCCCGTCGACGGGCCGGCCCTGGTGGTCGGCAACCACTCGGGGACCGTGGCGTTGGACGCGCTGATCCTCTCGGCGGCGCTGCACGACAAGCACCCCGCACACCGCTACCTGCGCCTGCTCGGCGCGGACCTGGTCTTCCGGATGCCTGTGGTGTCCGAGATCGCCCGCAAGACCGGCGGTACGGTGGCCTGCAACCCGGACGCCGAGCGTCTGCTCGGCGGCGGTGACCTCGTGGGCGTGTTCCCCGAGGGGTTCAAGGGCATCGGCAAGCTCTACGCCGACCGCTACAAGCTGCAACGGTTCGGACGCGGCGGGTTCGTGTCGGCGGCGCTGCGCACCGGCACCCCGATCGTGCCCGTCGCCATCGTCGGCGGCGAGGAGATCTACCCGATGCTCGCCGACATCAAGCCCCTCGCGCGGCTGCTGAAGCTGCCCTACTTCCCGGTCACGCCGACCTTCCCGTGGCTCGGGCCGCTGGGCATGGTGCCGCTGCCCAGCAAGTGGCTGATCGAGTTCTGCCCGCCGATCCCCACCGCGCACCTGACCGACTCGGCGGACGACCCGCTGGTGGTCTTCAACCTCGCCGACCAGGTGCGGGAGACCATCCAGCAGACGCTGCACTCGCTGTTGGAGCGGCGACCGGACCCGTTCGGCCCCTGAGGCGCGGCGTCAGCTGTCGCGGCGCCGGCGCTGGAGCGCCAGGCCGGCGGTCACCGCACCGGCGACCAGACCGGCTGCCGCCGTCGACGGTACGGCGATCTTTGCCGCTCGCCGGCCGGTGCGGAAGTCCCGCACCTCCCAGCCGTCCTGCCGGGCCTGCCGCAGCAGGGTGCCGTCCGGGTTGACCGCCACCGCCCGACCGACCGCGCGGAGCAGAGGCAGGTCGTTCGCGGAGTCGCTGTAGGCCGCGCAGCGGGACAGGTCCAGCCCTTCCACGGAGGCGAGCTGGGTGACCGCCTCGGCCTTCGCCGGCCCGTGCATGAGGTCGCCCACCAACCGTCCGGTGTACGCCCCGTCGAGCACCTCGGCCACCGTACCGATCGCACCGGTCAGGCCTAGTCGGGTGGCGATCACCCGGCCGATCTCCACCGGAGCGGCGCTCACCAGCCAGACGCGCTGACCGGCGTCCAGGTGGGCCTGGGCGAGCTGGTGGGTGCCGCTCCAGATCCGCGGTGCCATCAGCTCGTCGAAGATCTCCTCCGAGAGCCGTTCGACGTCGTCGACCCGCCAACCCTCGACGAAGGCGAGTGCGGCCTCCTTGGCCTGGGACATGTCACCGGCGTGTTCCCGGGCGAGCACCCGGAACCGGAGCTGCTGCCAGGCGAAGCGCGCCAGGTCGGTGGTGGTGAAGTAGTTGCGGGCGGCGAGCCCGCGAGCGAACCAGTAGATTGACGCGCCCTGCATCATCGTGTTGTCCACGTCGAAGAAGGCGGCGGCGGTCGGGTCCGGTGAGGGTGGGGTCACCGGCGCCAGTTCGGTCTCCGCCCAACCGGCGGTGTGACCGTGGGCGTCGGTGCTGACCGTCACCTTGCGGCTGCGTGCCACGCGACCCCCTTCCTGACCAGGCGCGACGGATGTCTCCAGCGAGGGTATCCGGCGGCAACGGTCGACCGACCACTCACACAGGGAACTGTGGCGTGGTCGGTCGGAACGAGCGGAAAGGAAGCGTTCCGGCAGGTCAGCGGTCGCCGGGGCAGGTGGTCGGCGCGGGCCCGAGGCTGTCGCTACCGGCCGGTGCCGGCAGGCCGCAGGCGATCGCGTCGCGCAGCGCGTCCGAGCGTTCCCGGATGGTGTCCAGCAGCGCCAGCGACCGTCGGGTCCGTTCCCGGTCGGCCCGGTTGGCCCCGTCGAGCAGCTTGCTCACCGCCTTGTGCTGGCTCGCGACGAACGCGTTGACGGTGTCCAGGCTGCTCGGCTCGGCCCGTTGCAAGGCGGCAGCGGTGAGCAGGCGGATGCCCTGCCGGGTGTCGGCGTCCATGTCGTCGAGGACGGCGCTGTAACCGATGGCATCGCCGCGCAGTTCGGCGGCCTCGCCGAGCCTGGTCCGGGCGAAGTCGAGGAAGAGTTGGCCGCGGCTGATGTCCGAGCTGGCCAGGGCGAGCTGGGCGCGTTCGGTCGACCGCTTCATGCCGTACAGCGCGTCGCCGGGCACCGCGTTCTCGCTGGCTGCGGAGATCCCGGAGACAGCGACGGCACCGGCGGCGATGCCGATCAGGATCGCGCCCCGGGCGCGGGCGCGCCGGGCGGTGGCCGCCGGAAGCAGTGACCCGCGGGCGGTGGTGGCGGCCGGACGCGCCACAGACGGTTCGGCGGCCGCCGGCGTGGTGCCCATCCCGTCGCGTTCGGCGGTGGCGAGCAGCATCGCCCGCAGGCCGGTGCGGAATTCGGGATCCACCTCGGGCGCGGGGGGATCGACGCTGAGCCGCTGGCCCACCGCTACCAGCGGTGCCAGTTGGCCGTCCACCCGGGACCTTACGTGGTGCCGCCGGCCGCCGTTGGCCTCGTCGAGAAGCTGCGCGAAGCGCTTGGCGCGCCGGCGGGAGAAGAGGATGTTGTCCACCGCTGGCACCTCCTCTCGCTGGTCACGGCCGGTCGGCCGCCGTCGTTGCCAGCGACCGGTCGGCAGTGTGACACCACGGAGGTGAGGTGCCGTCCGGCGTACCGGTCGGACCTCGGTGTCCCGGGCCTGCCGGGACAACCACCGGTCGCACCCGGAGAAACGCGGCGGACGGGGCACGGGTTACGGGCCGGGCGGAGCGGAAATCACCGAAAGTGATGGCCGTCACCACGCGAAAGCGGCTCTGAGCTGCGCAAACGCAGATCAGCGCTCCGACCGCCCGCCGAACCACTACGGCTGGAAGCCGTCCGGCAGGAGCCGCGCCAGCGCCCGGACAGCCCGGTACTGGAGTGCCTTGATGGCACCCTCGTTCTTGCCCATGGCACGTGCCGTCTCGGCCACCGAGAAGCCCTGCAGGAACCGCAGCACGATGCACTCCTGCTGCTCCGGATTGAGCTGCTTCACGGCGGTGAGCAGCGCGACGTTCGTGATGTGCTCCACCACCGCCGCCTCCGGGCTGCCCTCCGGGCCCCGGTCCTCCCGATCGGCGTCGAGTACGTCGCCGGTGGTGACCTCCAGCCGGTACCGGCCGGACTTGAAGTGGTCGGCGACCAGGTTGCGGGCGATCGTCACCAGCCAGGCGCCGAGATCGCGGCCCTGCCAGGTGAAGCTGCCGATCCGCTTGAGGGCGCGCAGGAAGGTGTCCGAGGTGAGGTCCTCGGCGAGCTGGCGGTTGCCGACCCGGAAGTAGACGAACCGGAACACGGTGTCCACGTACCGGTCGTAGATGAGGCCGAACGCCTCGGACTCGCCGGCCTGGGCGCGCTCGATGAGCGTCCAGACCTCGGTGGCCGGGTCGGACGGGTCCGGTCGGCTGGGGAACCCGGTAGGGGTCGTCGTCGTGGTGGTGGTGGCCTGAACGGCCGGGATCACCGCCGTCTCGCCCGCTGCCGGATCGCTTGTCACCGCAGGTGTGTCGCCGACGCGGCGGCCCTGGGCCGGCATTGTCGGTCGGGCCGGTGCGACGACCCGGCCACCCGTCGGCATCGCGTTGCCGCCGGGGACCGCTGGTCTCGGTGGCGGCTCGTTCGTGTGTGGACGATTGCGGGTCCGTTGCGCCGCAGTGTCACCCCGAATGGTGGCACCGTGCTGGTCGTCGAGCGGCGCACGGGCCGCCGGACGCTCGTTGACCTGGGCGCGGGTCTGTTGACCGGTCAGGCCGACCGGGCGTTCCGCGTAACCGAAGGCGGTCACCGCGCCGCCCCCGTCCCGTCGTTCGCCGGGCGGGCCGGTCTGCGCGTCGTCGGTGCGGACCGACCGGGCAACCGGTCGGGTAGGACGGTTCCGGGGTGTGCCGACAGGCGGCAGTTCCCCTTGAGGTGCTGGTCCAATGCGCTCACAGGCACGGGGGCCTCCTCGGGCTGAGGGGTGTCGACTCACGGCAAATGGGGTGAGCCGACCCGAGTGATAATAGGGCCAACGTCACCCGCGCGTGGCAAGTCCGTTACACAGGGCGGAAGTATTTCCCCCTGTGTCGCACACATGGCGGACCGCTTGTCCGTCGTGTGCGGTTGACTTTCCGCCGGGCCGGTGATCCAGGACGAA